>NZ_JCACKI010000016.1:0-94048 GCF_059505325.1 Tildeniella sp. | reverse complement strand
ATCAGCTATCAGCTATCAGCTATCAGCTATCAGCTATCAGCTATCAGCTATCAGCAGTCAGCGGTCAGCGCTGATAGCTGACTGCTGACTGCTGACTGCTGACTGCTGACCACTAAATCCCCAGGCGTTGATAAATTTGGTCGAGGTGCTTGAGATGGTGCTGCGGATCAAAACACCCTTCAACCTCCTCGGCAGAAAGGTATTTGGCAACACGATCGTCCTGGCTGATCAGAGCACGAAAATCGCCATCAGGTTTGTTCCAGGCTTGATGAGCACAGGCTTGCACGACGGTGTAGGCATCTTCACGGCTCATCCCTTTTTCAACCAGCGTTAACAGCACACGCTGACTGAAGACAACGCCGCCGTAGAGGTTCATGTTGCGCGTCATATTTTGGGGATAGACGAGCAGATTTTTCACCAGGTCGGTGATTTCGACCAGCATGAAATGGGTCAGAATGCAGGCATCCGGTAAGATAACGCGCTCAGCGGCACTGTGAGAAATATCGCGTTCGTGCCAGAGCGCTACGTTTTCTAAAGCAGTGCTGGCGTGACTGCGAACCACTCGCGCCATTCCAGTCAAGCGTTCCGATCGAATGGGGTTACGTTTGTGCGGCATAGCAGAGGAGCCTTTCTGCCCTTTGGCGAAATATTCTTCGACTTCTAAAACATCCGTGCGCTGGAGGTTGCGAATTTCGACGGCAAACCGCTCGATCGACGCTGCCAGTAACGCTAACGTTTGCACAAATGCAGCATGTCGATCGCGCGAAACCACCTGTGTTGAAGCGGTATCAGGTTCCAACCCAAGATTCTGGCAGGCGATCGCTTCCACTTGCGGATCAATATTGGCATACGTGCCCACCGCACCGGAGATTTTGCCCACAGCAATGCTGCGCCTTTGTTGGCAGAGGCGATCGCGGTGACGCAATACTTCCGCTAACCAGCTAGCCAGCTTAAAGCCAAAGGTGATCGGTTCCGCATGAATGCCGTGTGATCGACCAATCATGATCGTGCTGCGATGCTGCTGTGCCTGATAGCGAATTGCCTGAATGAGCGACTCTAGCTGTGTCATCAAGACATCCAGACTGGCAACCAACTGGAGCGCCAAAGCCGTATCCAGCACATCAGAGCTGGTCAACCCCAGGTGAATGTAGCGTCCCGCATCGCCCACATATTCGTTCACATTCGTTAGAAAGGCGATCATGTCGTGGCGTACTTCTGCCTCAATCTCCAACACTCGCTTGGGGTCAAAATTTGCCTTCGCCTTAATCTCTGCCACCGCTTCTGCTGGAACGTCTCCAAGTTCTGCCTGTGCCTCGCAGACAGCAATTTCGACTTGCAGCCAGGTCTTCAGCTTGTACGTATCAGTCCACAAGTTGCCCATTTCGGGCAGGGTATAACGCTCAATCAAGGTTCGTGTCGCACAGCACAACGGCTCTATTGTACAACCGTCCTTTAGTGGATGGGTGGATGGAGCCGGACGATCGCCAGTCTCCTCCCAACCAATTTCACAATGTCTTGGTTAAACATTCGCAAATGGTCATCTACCTTAAGGTAGAGATTGGGTACGTTGTAGCTGGGCGTTTCTCTTGATGAACGTCTGGAAGCATCGGTAGAATCGGGAGCAACAACCATGCACAGCAACTCTCAACGCAGCGCGATCGCATACTGGAGCAAACAAATAGCAGCGATCGCAAGCTGTACAGGACTGTTGACAGGGCTATTGATGACTCATACAGCCTTGACTGCCCGTACGGTAGACGCTGCTCTCGATCGCCCTACCCTCCAAAGCAACGCGCCAGTAGCTACAAGCGTTGTTCGCCTCGAAATCCATCTCAACCGTCGTCAGGCAATTCTTTACCAGGGCAGCACACTCATCAAACGCTACCCGATTGGCACCGGACGACAAGGTTGGGAAACTCCAGTCGGAACATTTCAGGTAATGCAAATGAAGCGCAATCCTACCTGGATTAGCCCCTTCACGAATGAACGCATTGCTGCCAATGATCCGAGGAATCCTTTGCGGGGCTACTGGATTGGCTTCTGGACAAATGGCAGGAACTGGATTGGGTTTCACGGCACACTGAATGCTAGCAGCGTGGGTAAGGCAGCATCTCATGGCTGCATTCACATGTATGACCGGGACTTGCAAGACCTCTTTGCACAAGTCAGCTTAGGCACTCAGGTTAAAGTCGTACCATAGGATCGCTTAGCCGTGGTGAACCACCATTCTCCTTGCTGAAAAGCGCGTCGCTAAAGTATCTGAAAGGCTCTCAAATATTGAACGACAGCCTTGCTTTCAACCATTGTCGTTAAAGCCGATGGAGTCTTAGGAAGAGCGTATAGATGAATATAGTCAAAGGGTTACTGGGGCTGGGGTTGCTGGCGATCGTCATTTATGCAGGTTTCGCCAAACTCCCCTTGTGGAGCTTGCCACTTTTAGCCCTACTGTTCACCGCCGCTTATATCCACGGCAAATGATACCTGTGGCGAGACCTGTTTCAACAACGAAAGCTCAAACTCTATCAATCCCTGCTCATTACCTATTTGATTCAAGTCGTTGTCGTGGGTCTCTTCTATTTGCTTGGTAGCGAAGTGGCACACTTGTTCGATCGGTGATCATCTTCTCACTCAATCTTCGTTGAACTAGAAACGGCTGAGAGTTTGTTAAGGGCATTAATCTCAATCGATTAGCAGAATGTGCCGCGATCTAATCTAGATTTCAGGTAGTAAAAACATTAAGAAGCTTCACGCATAAACTAGCCTTGGCGCTATCAGTTATGCTGCCAACATTTGTCTAAACTCATCAAACCCAATATCGTAGATTGCCTGCACATTTTCATGTAAGGCAAGAAGTACATTCATCATACTAGGGTATATATGTACTGTATAGGACACTGGGTAACTGAAATCGAGCTTCCTCACTTGATCAAGAAAATCATTAGCATTAGATAGATCATGTTCTACGGTTTTTATAGTAGAACCAATCGAATATGGAAAAGATTGATGGAGATTAATATTGTTAAACCTATCAGAGTAAAATTTTAATACCTTTTTCAACACATTGTTCTTTACACGAACACTTCTATCTTGATCAATTAGCACATAAGCTTGCAGTTGTAGAATTTGAGAGAAACTATAAATTTTAATACGTTTCTTACCTCCGCCTTTTTCTAAAAAAGGTACAACCATTTTTTCTTGTTCTAAGTAGCGCAATTGCTTGAAGCTAATTCTTGTTAGTTTACGAGCTGTATTTCTGTCAAATTTGTCATCGATATTGAACGCAGTTTGGCGACCTTTTGAGTCTGATATAGAAACATCTCCGAGGCTAACGTCAGGGATTGGTTGATAAACTTCCCAATGCAGTAATTCATGCTGTTTTTGTCGAGCTTCCTCCCAAGAACTAGCCTCAATAATGCTAACGAGCTTGGCATCTTCATCTAGGAAAGCTCGAGCACTTTCATTAGTCGATGGAAAAAAGTCATAGCTACCATCGCCATTAACCCATAATTCGTAAGTTACCTGCTCTGCAATGGAAGTCATACAACAGCTATTATTTAGAGTCTGGTACAAAGGCTCTACCCGTAATTACCTCTATATCAAGCCGTATGTTAGAACGCTCTCTTGAACGGTTTGGGAAAGTTTTGCTGACTGGTGCATCAACACCACCTGCCCTTGCCACACGATCTATATAATCTCTTACCTGCCGAAATGCCTCCTCCCGCCCCTCTTTTTCCTTTGAAGTAAGACCTCCCTCCAGTGTATCTACTTTTTGTTGTCCTTCATCTCTGGTAAGCGGAGTCTTCTGTGCCCAAGGACAAGACTTTTCTACTCCACCCCCCTGAGCTTGTACTCGCCCTCTGTGAGCAGTTCCTCTTTCCATTATTTTTTGAAAAAATTATAACTTGGGTTAGGTTCTAACCGAATGTTAGAAGCTCCTCCTTTCGAGATCGTGGACGTATTGATGCGTCTTTTACGATCGCACCTGCACAGGCATCACGAGGTAAGTCATTTTGATGCTACCGAGAGGAGTGACGATCGCCGGACTCATGACAGTATTGAGCTGAATCTGAATCTCTCATTCAGGCAATGCCAGCCAGTTGAAGACATCCGTTGCGGAGACGACCAGATCGAGACCGTTCAGCATCGGTAGGGACTCCGTTCCCTGGTACAGCTTCACCCGCGACTCTGGAAAAATTGCTAGGACACTCTCATTCTCAGGATCAAGCAACCAACCAAGTGACGTGCCATGTTCCACACAATGCAGCAGATTGGCTAGCACCTTCGTCTGAGACTGCTCTGGGGAAAGAATTTCAATCGCCCAATCCGGGTGAAGCTCAAAGCGATTTGCCACTCTACCCGATGCGGTACGAGGAATCCGCTGCCACCGAAACACAGACACATCCGGCACAATCGCCGCTCCACCAAATACACAGCGTAACTCTGAGAAGGCTTTTGCTATTCGCTGAGGTTCTGCAACCCGATCAATTACCTTACAAAGTTCAACTTGTAGTGTGCTGTGTTCTCCCTGGGGCATGGGCTTCTGTGTCACTTGACCGTTGATAAATTCGCTGGCAGGATTGGTTTCTGGCAGTTGCAGAAACGCATCCAGCGTTAACGGTTGGGTTGGCGTTTGAACCATAGACCCTCCTTTGTGATCTCAGCACCTTCCCTTCTGATTTTAGCTACGCACCTGGACGGGCATCACGAGGTAGGTCATTTTGATGCTGCCGAGAGGAGTGACGATCGCCGGACTTGTTGCCGTATTCAACTGGATTTGGATTTCGGTGGTGGCGATCGTCTTCAAACCATCCATCAGGTACTTCACGTTAAACGCTACATCCAGGTCATCCCCTGAAATTTGGGCGGGGATGGTTTCTTTGCCGCTACCCACATCCTGAGCATCTACCGAAAGCGTTAGCAACTGGTTGGCGCTATCAAGAGTCAGCTTGACAATATTGTTTTTCTGATCCGCCAGCACTGCAATCCGTTCCAGGGCACTTAGCAAGAGTCGTCGTTCAGCCGTAATCTGGCGAGAGAATTGACGCGGTATCAGTTGATGATAGTTGGGGTACTGCCCTTCTAAAAGGCGGCTGGTGAGCCGTTGATCCGTCCATTCAAAGACAACCTGGCTATGGTCAAAGTGTACGGCAACATCACTGCCCGTTTGCCGCTCCAGCATTTTCGCTAACTCTTGCAGCGCCTTGGCGGGGATAGTCACATCCAAGCCTTTTTCTAATGCGCTGGGCTTTGCTCCACTTTCAGCAGCCTCTGCATTTAAAGTTTGAACCACCGTCAAACGATGCCCATCCGTTGCGGCAAACTCCAAGCCATCAGGTTGCATGGTCAGGTGAACGCCTGTTAGCACTTGCTTGGTTTCGTCACTGCTGGCAGAAAACAAGGAACTCCGCAAACCTTCAATTAAGCTCTCTACTGAGAGATGTGCCACTTCGCCGCCTTCGACCACTGGCAGTTCGGGAAACTCCTCGGCTCCCATACCGCGCACCTGGTAGCGTCCCGAAGCGCAGGTAAGCGTGGTTAAGAAATTGGTGTCCGTGGTGCCAGCGGCTTCATCGTTGCCATCCTCAAGGGTGATGTCGCCTTCTGGCAAACGCGAGACGATATCGGTCAGCAGTTTGGCAGGTAGGGTCAGCTTGCCACCTGTGGATACGTCGGCTGGAAAACTCGTCTGAATGCCGAGACTGAGATCAAAGGCGCTGAGCTTGATTTGCTGTAGTTCTTCATCAGCAACCAGGAGGATGTTTGCCAGTACGGGATGGCTCGGACGTGATGAGACGGCACGGCTGACCAGTGAGAGATTAGCGCTGAGGCTGTTTTGGGAGCAAACCAGTTTCATGGGAGTTCAACCTTTGCGTTGAGTAAAGAGGAGCGTTGTGACAGGAGTTTTGAACGGAATTGTGAGCAGATGGGGTTGTTTGGGCTTAATTGAAGAAACTAAACGCTATCTGTAGCGGGTGAAGGCGTTGTCTGCGTATGTTAGCACCCTTGTTTTGAACAATCTAGCCTGTCTTTTTTGAAGCGTCGATCGCTTTTTCCTATACTCCGGACTTAAGTAATTCTTATTTAAACAGTAGTAGTAGAGCCTGTGGAAAATGTGGAGAACCGTATGAAGTACGACTGGTCAATTCTTTGAGATGGCTTTAAACCTGTGGAAAACCTGTGGAAAACTGGGCGATCTTTTCACAGAGTATTTATACTCATTAAGCTTATCCACGATCGTGGCGGGTTTTGTACCGCTTTTCCACATGCTTTTCCACAGAAAAGTTTAAGCTTTTCCACATGGCTGCGATCGCTTTACATTTCGCAACAAAATTTCGTCATAAAAATTTGGAGTCGCTCAAAAAATAGTCTGACTTCTCCACACCCCCAGCGCAGATAATCCATAAGAGAGGCTGATCGATGGACTGCGTAAACGTCTTGTACGTTCAGCGATGAAGCAGGCGGTAAAGGTCGGCAGCTTTAGACCCTTTCTTTGACGATCGGTTGTTCGGTTGCCGTACGTTCAGCATAGGGCTGATCGAGGTGATCGATGGAACCCGTCTCTGGACTGAGTTCTCCTTCGCTATGCGGCACAAAACTACCCTGAGCTGTCTGCGCTTGGGTTGTCTGCGATCGTGTCCCACTAGCCCCTCTCGATGACCGCACAGCAACAAGAATATTCTTGACGACCACAGCCGTTGGTACGGCAACGATGACACCGAGCAGACCACCCACACGGGCACCCGTCAAAATCGAAACAAAAATCCAGACTGGATTCAGCCCCGTAACGCTACCTAAAACACGGGGCGCAACCAGATTTTCCAAAATTTGTTGTACCAGCAACGAGGCTGCCAGCACTTTAACGCCTAAGCCGATGTCGCGCAAAGCAACCAGCAGTGTCACCAGCGCAATGCCAACGGAACCACCGAACGGAACGAGCGCCATGGTGCCGATCGTCAACCCAAACAGCAAGCCAAAGGGCACTGCCAACCACAAAAAGATGAGGGTTAAAACCGAACCCATACAGGTCGAGAGAATGAACTGACTCAAAAAGTAGTTCTGAAAACTGAGCCGCAACGTTTCCGAAAACGGCTTTTGCATATTGTCGGGCAGCCACTCTACAAGGCTTTCCCAAAGCGAATCGCCGTTTTGCAGTAGGTAGAACGTCAACACCAGCGTTAACAACACGTCTAGTAGACTGGTAACGGTAAAGACGGCAACGCTTAATGCCTGCGCTGCAATGAGCTGCAACTGGCTTTTAAGGCGATCGTTCACCTGTTCTGCCAGCAAGCTCAAATCCAATGGGAGGTTCGCGCCTTCTAGCTGCTGATTGAGAATAATGAGCTGCCGCTGCCCAGAGTCAAACCATTCGGGCAAGCGTGCTACCAGTTGACGAGCTTGATCAAGCGCACTGGGCAGCAGGGTAATGCCACCTGCCAGCAAAATCGACAGCGCCAGCAAAAACACGACGATCGCGGCTCGTCCGCGTGGTACGCCCTGCCGCTGCATGATGCTGACGGGGTAGTTGAGGAGAAAAGCGATGAGTGAAGCGGCAACCAGAATGACAATGAGGGAATGGAAGTAGTCTGCGATCGCAAAGAGCGACCAGGCGTTTAACACCAACAGTGGCGCTGCCAACAAAATAAGCAATGCTTTTGCCACTGGAGACAGCGTTTCCCACCAGAGCCGCAAGCGCCCTTTTTGCACATCGTGAGCTTCAATCTGGTGATCTGGCATAGATACCCGCCGTTCGCTTCTCTACACCCTCCACCCTACACTTATCTCTGCTCACCATCCCCTACCGATAGTTAGTAAATTGCAGCGCCATCGGAAACTCTTCTTGCTTCAGGCGCTGCATCACGGCTTGCAAATCATCTTTTGCTTTCGCGCTCACTCTCACCGCATCGCCCTGGATGGATGCCTGCACTTTCTTAAATTCATCCCGAATCAGTTTGGAAATTTGCTTGGCAATCTCCTGGCTGATACCTTTTCGCAGCGTAATTTCTTGTTTCACCCGATTGCCGCTGGACGATTCGATTTTGCCGTACTCAAAAATCTTGAGCGACAGGTTACGTTTAGCCGCTTTCATTTGCAGCAAGGTATGAATGGCATCCAACGTAAATTCGCTGTCGGTGTGAACTGTAATGGTCGTTTCGCCTAACTCAAGGGTGGTTTTGGTATCTTTAAGGTCGTAACGACTCTGAATTTCGCGTGTCGTTTGATCGATCGCATTGACGAGTTCCTGCCGATCGAACTCACTTACGACATCAAAGGAAAAGGATGCAGCCATAGGACGTAAACTCTAAACGTTGAATGCAGAATGGGGGCTTCGTTTGCTGCCTGAATTCCTTAGTCTATAACCTGTAGCCCATTGTCTCAAGCCCACATCGATCGACAGCACTTAAACAGGCACATCCAAATTGTTCTCTCGAAAGTCTTCTAAACTCTCACCGCGCAAGAAACCTCAGCCAAACTCTAGACGCTGGCTGGTACGTGCTGCCCGCTTATTCAGCGGCTATGTCGTCATCTGTATTTTATTATTGTGGCAGCAGCAGCGGTTACTCTTCTGGCCATCATCCACACTGGAGCACACGCCTGGACTCTATAATCTTCGCTATCAGGATGTTTGGCTGCCAGTAAGCACCAAAGATGGCAACGTAGAGCGGATTCATGGCTGGTGGATTCCGGCAGAGCAAGCAACGGCTCCAGTGCTACTGTATTTTCACCACAACGCCGTCAATATTGGGGCTAATGTTAGCCAAGCTCGGAAGTTTCAGCAGTTGGGCTGTTCGGTATTGCTAGTTGACTACCGTGGCTTTGGGCTGAGTGAAGGCAGTTTTCCAACGGAGTCGCAAGTGTATGAAGACGCGCAAGCCGCTTGGGTTTACCTGACGCGCGATCGCCAAATTCCAGCGAGACAAATTTTCATTTATGGTCATTCAGTCGGTGGAGCCGTTGCGATTGATCTCGCTGCCAAACATCCAGAGGCAGCAGCGCTCATTGTGCAAAGCTCTTTCACCAGCCTGCGCGATATGACCAAGCGCTTTGGTCTGTTTTGGGTGTTGCCGATCGACCTAATTCTGCGCCAGCGCTTTGACTCATTGCAGAAAATTAAGTCCTTAAAGATGCCAGTTTTGTTCATTCACGGTACGGCTGACCCACAGATTCCAGTGGCGATGGGTCAAGCGTTATATGACGCTACTCCTGAACCGAAGCAAATTCTGATCATCCCTCAAGCGGGACATGACAACAACATGGCTGACCCATACTACCAAGTAGTTAAGCAGTTCACAGCAGCGCACAGAAAGCCGTAAAGAGTGATGTCGTGCGATCGCGCTGACTCGTCCTCAAGCAGGATGCTAATTCCGATGCATTTTGTTAGATTTTAGTCAAGCAAGAAAATACAGCACTGTGCCATGCGCGAGTGTTTGGAGTGTCAATGGTGCGAGTTGTACGTTTGAGCGCCAAAACAAAACCATAAAGCACTGTCAGGAGTACCTATGATGTTCAAAGCGATCGCCGCTTTCGGTACCGTTGCCATTCTCACCACCGTCGCCATGCCAACGTTCGCACAGGAGAAGCCAATGGGTTCAGCCGCCTCCCTGGATGGGCTTCAAGAGCGATCGGTTGCCAGACCTTCCTCGCAAGACCCAGTGTCATTATCGCCGCAACGGAGCACAGATATCCCGGCTGGCAGCGAAGCGTCAGTGCAACTATACGATAAGGTGAACCTGATTGTTGGTCCTGAGAGAGGCGCAAGTCAAGTAGGGGTCTACCCTGCTGACGATTCGTCGTCTGGCAACAAAGTTCAGGTTCTCTACCAACTCAACCAGTAATTGGGTGCGGGTCGTTTACTCATGCAGCCTCATATCGAATGCGTGTCAAGCGGTCAGCATGAACCAGTGCTGACCGCTTAACCAGGATGTTTACGCATTAACGATCGCTACTTCAACTTTTGCCTGATAAACGTCAGAATTTGTGCCATCTGCTTTTTCAAGCTGTCAATCTCAGCTTGCATTTTAACAACTTTCTCGTTCAGCGCCTGCATATCACCCGCTGGAGCCGAAGGGGTGCTTGGTGCTACGGTTGGAGCGGTGATAACTGCGGCTGGTCGACGCTTCGCTTTTGCCATTGCCGCTTTGATCGCATCAATCAGTTCTTTCTGATCAAACGGCTTTTGGACAAACTCAAAGTACTCAAAGGGTTCCTGAAGCTTTTCGGTTACTTCTTCCTTTCGACCAGACATGAGCACTAGCGGAATTGCCTGTAAATCTTGCTGAATTTGAATTTGCTGATAAACTTCCCAACCACTCAGTCGAGGCAGCAAGAAATCTAACATGATCAGGTTCGGGCGCTCCTGACGAATCAGGTCAAGCCCCTGCACGCCATCTTTTGCTTCCAGGACTTCAAAGTTACCTTTCGGCAACATGTCCCGAACCATGTTTCGGATGACGTTGCTGTCATCGATGACCAGGATCTTGTGACTTGCCACAACTGAACTCCTCTGGTAGAGACTGCAAGGTTAGCGAATAAGGTGAAAGGTCACAGTGTTTAGATATGACTACTGTTCGATCGAGCTAGAGAGCATGAGTTCTAGACGGAACCCTTTGCTAACGTGCCAAGGATGAAGACTTAGATAGTAGCAATTAAACAGCGAACTGTATTCAGGTTAGACGGTAATCCGGTCGTAGCACAACTTAGTTTAGCCCTCATGAGGCAGAATTGCTCCTCTACTGTGGATTGATACAGTCCGGCTCACGTCTCTGAATCCTTTAGAATTTGAGAAAGCAATGCCCTGTTCAACGTAGTGTGCCCAACTCTATGCCTGCTGAAACAAATGCACTGAATTCTGTCCCGCCTCAAAGCACCTTGACGGCAGAAAAAATGCCGGAGTGGTTGAAACGTCCAGTTGGTAAGGCAAGTGAGCTTTCGACGGTGCAGCGGATCATTAAGCAACGTCACATTCATACCATTTGTGAGGAAGGGCGTTGCCCCAATCGGGGTGAATGTTACGCCCAGAAGACGGCAACATTTTTGCTGATGGGTCCAACCTGTACACGATCGTGCGGTTTCTGCCAGGTCGATAAGGGACATGCACCAATGCCCCTCGACCCAGACGAACCGCAAAAAGTGGCTGAGTCAGTGAGTTTACTGGGACTCCGCTATGTGGTGTTAACATCGGTGACGCGCGATGATTTGCCTGATCAGGGCGCAGGATGGTTTGCTCAGACGATCGCCCAGATTCGTCAACGCAACCCACAGACACAAGTCGAAGTGCTGACACCCGATTTTTGGGGCGGACGGGATGGTGGTGAACCAGACGCGTTGCAGCAGGAACGCATTGCAACGGTTGTAAACGCCCAACCTGCTTGCTATAACCACAACATTGAAACCGTACAACGGCTTCAGGGTCCGGTTCGGCGGGGAGCAAAGTATGAGCGATCGCTGCGGGTGCTCCAAGTGGTCAAGGCACTGAATCCAGCCATCCCTACTAAGTCGGGGTTGATGTTGGGATTGGGTGAAACGGAGGCAGAAGTGCTGGAGACGTTCGTGGCGTTGCGATCGGTGGGATGCGATCGCCTGACGATTGGACAATACATGCGCCCGTCGTTAGAACACCTACCCGTGGCAAAATACTGGACACCCGCAGAATTCGATGAGTTGGGAGAGCGGGCGCGATCGATGGGGTTTGTTCATGTGCGATCGGGTCCATTAGTGCGTAGCTCCTACCATGCGGGAGAGGGACACGCAGACCCAAGACGTTAAGATTCATCCAGGGACAGCACCAACGTTAGCAATTCTTTGGTATGTCTTAAAAAACAACACTCAAGGAGTTTTCGTTATGACTGCTCGGACGACAAAACCCGCTTCTCCTGTCACCAAAACAGGCAGCCCACCTTATCCGTTTCGCACCTTTTGGGCGCTGCTGCTATTAGGTGTCAACGTTCTAGTGGCTGCGATTTATGCAGGCTACCTGAAGATTTAAGCGATTCGTCTGTAGTGGGGGTGGCACAGGTAACGCCCCTACACGAATGATCCCACGCGATCGCCGCCCTATAGCGTCCCTCTAAAGATGCCTTGCGGACGAAACAGCAGGACAAGCACCATCATCACGAGTGCAACACCCAGTTTGTATTCGGTTGGTAGCCAGTATGTGCTGACTTCTTGAGCGATGCCAATGACGATCGCGCCCGCGATCGCGCCGTAAGGATTGCCAATGCCGCCCAAAATGACGGCAGCGAATAGTGGCAAGATCAGAAACCAGCCCATATTGGGGCGTACTGCTTCGACCAAGCCCAACATGCTCCCACCGAGGGCAGTTAAACCGCCTGCAATGATCCACGTCCAGATGACCACGCGATCGACATTGATCCCCGTCACACGAGCGAGATCAATGTCATCTGCGACCGCACGCATGGCTTTACCGATGCGAGTGCTTTGAAGGAGATAGTGGAGTGCGGCGATCGCCACAACTGCCAACACCATAACGACAACATCGTAGTAGGCAATCCGCAGCCCCCAGATGGGGATCGCTTCGGAAACGGGTAGGTTATAGCTCTGGTTGCCGCCGCCCCAAATTAAAATGATGCCATTGCGGAGAAATAGCGCCAGACCGATCGAGATAATGACCAGCGTCGTCGAGTTAGCGCGATGGGCACGCATGGGCGACCAGATGAGCTTTTCGCTCACTAGCACAGCCACCACCGTTAGCGTTGCTCCGACTGCCATAGAAAGCCAGATATTGAGTCCAGCCGTATTGACCAGCAGCGTCAGGTACGCACCCAGGGTCATAAAATCACCGTGGGCAAAGTTGGAGAGGCGCAGAATGCCGTAGGTGAGGGTCAAACCGATCGAGGCAAGGGCAATAATGCTGCCGACTGCCAAGCCGTTGATGACCAGTTGAACGAGTTGTGGATCCATTGCAAACCGTTAAGGCGATCGCTTTGATTGTGCAGGATAGCGGCGACCTTTGGGAAGCGTAACGGCGATTTCAAGCAAATCCTGTAGGGCAGTCCATGCGTTCCTACTTTTTTTTCTTCTTACCTTTTTGGGCTTTCGGCTGAGCTGTTTTGCCAAAGCCTTGAGGCTTGGGTGGATTCAGCGCATCAAGTTTTTCGATGAGTTTTCTGATCTCATCCATTTCTGGTGTCATTTTTGGCTTCAGCGCTTCAGGGTCAAAGTCCGACTCTTGCTTGAGTCCCAGCTCTACCTGTACGCCAGCCCAACTTCCCACCATAAACTCATCGACCCGTTCGGCTGCAAATGCCTGTTCAATCAGTGGCGCAGCCTCGACGGCTTTTAGATCCAGCAGAGCGCTAATCAGAATCGTGTTGAGATCGATATCATTTTCGGCAGAAGATTCTAGCTGCTGAAGCATCGGCGCAACGCAGGCATCGCGGCTTTCTGGGTGCGATCGCGCAATTTCTAGCAAGCAGTCCACTGATGTATTCCGCGCCCACGTTTCATGAGCGGTATCGTGCAGGTAATCTGCCAGGACTGGGATCGCGGCTGTCCCTAGCATGGCGTAGACTTTGGGCAGTTCTTCTGTCACCCAGTCACTATCGCGTTCTTGAAAGAGCTGAGTCAGTGGGACGATCGCCGCTTCGGCGTGTAACTGTCCCAGCGATCGCCAGGCATGAATCGGTGCCCAAACGTCCAGCCGATCGTCGTCCAATTCCCATAAGGCTGGGTCAGTTGCCATGCGGATGAGTTCTGGTGCATCGTCTACCGTCAACCCAACGGTCTCAGGATAGTTGTGCCAGTCGTGCAAATCCATTTCATGACAATCGCCATAGGTGAGCAGCTTTGCTACTGGGTCATGGTAGGTGTCAAGGCTCATAGATGTCACCTGGTGTAGCTAATCGCTTCCTCAGCTTCGTTGTACGATTGCCAAAATTTCGTCCAAAATTTCCTGTGCGCCCTGTTTGCGAAGGCGCTGAGCCAGTTCTACACCCAGCGCTTCGGCTTCGATCGCAAGCCCACTCACGCTGTCTTTCGCCACTTTTTGCCCATCCAGGCTGATGACAATGCCCGTTAAGGTGAGTCGATCGCCCTCTAGCAAAGTATTCACACCAATCGGCACCTGACAACCGCCTTCTAACTCGCGGAGGAACGATCGTTCCGCATAGCAACGGTAAGCGGTTGGCTCATGCTCCAGCGCTTTTAGCAGTAACAACACTTCCGCATCATCACTCCGACATTCAATCCCTAGCGCACCCTGACCCACCGCATGTAACGAGATTTCGGGAAGAATAATCTGATGAATGCGGTCTGCCATCTCTAACCGCTGCAAGCCTGCTGCTGCCAAAATCAGCGCATCATACTCGCCTGCATCCAGCTTTGCCAGTCGGGTATTCAGGTTGCCTCGCACATCCTTAAAGCTGAGGTGGGGGTAATGATGCCGCAGTTGTGCTAAACGACGCAGTGAAGATGTACCGACAACAGCGCCTTCTGGCAAGGTTGCTAACTGCTTGTCTTTGTGCTTCTCGTGCACCACCAGAGCATCAGCGGGATTCTCTCGCTCAGTTACGCAGCCTAAAACCAGACCTTCTGGCAGATGAGTGGGCAAATCTTTGAGCGAATGCACGGCAAAATCAATATCACCGCTGATCATGCCGACTTCGAGTTCTTTCGTGAAGAGACCTTTATCACCAATTTTCGCCAGCGCCACATCCAAAATCTTGTCGCCCTGAGTGCTCATGGTGTGGACTTCAAAGGTTCTATCTGGGAAGGCTTTTTGCAATTCTGCCTGTACCCAATGAGTTTGTACCAGTGCGAGCTGGCTTTTGCGAGAACCAATACGAATCGTGCGAGTAGCGATCGGCGTTGCAGTAGGCGACATAATTCAGGGCTTGAAACGAGCTTCAAAAGTCACTCTATCCACCTTACCGCAGTGTGTAACCCGTTTGTAGAAGTGTAAGAAGCGTAATCGTTACAGATGTTTAAGTAGATTCCTCATCTTTTAACCAGCAATATGAACGATCGTGCTAGAAGGAAAATTTCGAGCTTGTTAGTTTTCAAATTCCAGAAATCAGGCTAATAATAGGGGTGCTTTGTGCGTTGCCAGCTAATTAGCGATGATTACTTACCGGGAGAATGAGAATCTATCCTTTGAAGAATATTACGACTTCTTGAAAAGAAGTGATCTTGGTGGTCAATATCCGAAGGAGCGGTTTGAGGAAAGGATAAGAAGGCTCTTGGTTCAGCGGTCAATTGCCATCACAGCCAGAAACGATGAAGGGAAACTGATTGGAATAGCCTTCGGTATTACCGATTTTGTTTACTTCCTGTTTGTCACAGATCTTGGTGTTGATAGAACTTATGCAAAACAAGGCATAGGAAGCGAGTTATTGATTCGCATCCAAGATGCCGTTGGTGGAGCAGATGACATTACGGTCGTAACTGTTGCACACGAAACTGCGGCAGGCTTCTACGAGAAGTGTGGCTACGTATCGGAAGATTGTCTGTTTTGGAAACCTTGTCAGCTTTGGGGCGAATTTAAAGTAACTTAGCTCAATCACGTGATGAAAACTGGGGACGCGAATCAGAATGAAGCGTGAATCTCTAGAACACTACCTGAAGCTTCGTTACCCCATTACGGTGTACCCGGAGGCGGAAGGCGGCTATGTCGCGATGATCAAAGATCTGCCAGGATGCATCACGCAGGGTGAAACGCCAGATAAAATCATGGCAAACATTGAAGAAGCACGACAACTCTGGATCGAAACGGTGTACGAACACGGCGATGAAATTCCGCTACCATCTGATGAGTTTGCCTAAATGAAAGATGATGAACGCTTTTCAGCAATGTCCTAGTTGTGGTGGTGAATTAGTCAAAAAGAACGTGCAGAAGCTGTTGCGCGGCGGGATGCACACGGCTGTTTTGCAGGTTAAGGCTGAAGTTTGTCTTCAGTGTGGTGAGCGTTTATATTCTGAGGAAACCGTCAGACGCTTTGAAGACATTCGAGCAAAGCTGAAAAATCAGCAGGTAGAAGAATTTACACCGTTGGGTCGATCGTTTCAGGTCAGCTAATCGAACACCCAATATTGCTTCTTGGGAGTCGTTGCAACTTCTGTAAGAGGAAGGGGCATTGTGTCTGGAGCAGTTGATCGCCCACATCACGACTTAGGCGATCGCATGTCCAATACTTAAGATCTACGCAAGTTTCCTCAAAAGAATAAATAAGCAACGATAATCGAGCTTATTCTGATCAATGGTTTTTTTGATTAGCTGAACAATAATCGTAGCTGTAGGTTTGGATATTACATGCGCGTTCTACTCCTGTATCCGCTGTTTCCGAAGTCGTTCTGGTCATTTGATAAAGCGCTTGAACTCGTTGGACGCAAGGTATCGCTGCCACCATTGAGCCTGACGACTGTGGCAGCGATTTTGCCGCAAACCTGGGAATTTCGTCTGGTCGATCGCAACATCCGGTATGAGAGTGATGCCGATTGGTATTGGGCAGACCTGGTGATCATCTCTGGCATGATTGTGCAGAAGCCAGACATGCTGTATCTCATCGAATCGGCAAAGCGGCGGGGTAAATTAGTCGCAGTGGGTGGTCCCTACGTCACCTCTGTCCCCGAAGCAGCGCAGGCAGCAGGAGTAGACTTTCTGGTGCTGGATGAGGGCGAAATTACGTTACCCATGCTGGTAGAGGCACTGGAACGGGGTGAAACCTCTGGAGTCTTTCGTGCCGATGGTGAAAAGCCTGCAGTGACGGATACGCCCGTGCCCCGGTTCGATTTGCTGGAACTGGACGCTTACGGCGATATGTCGGTGCAGTTTTCGAGAGGCTGTCCATTCCAATGCGAGTTTTGCGACATCATTGTGTTGTACGGACGCAAGCCACGCACCAAAACCCCGGCTCAACTGCTGGCAGAGTTACAGACGCTCTACGATTTGGGCTGGCGACGCACGATCTTTGTGGTGGATGACAACTTCATCGGCAACAAGCGCAACGTCAAGCTGATGCTGAAAGAACTGGCTCCCTGGATGAAAGCGCACGGCTATCCCTTTAGCCTTTCTACCGAGGCATCGGTGGATCTGGCACAAGATCAGGAACTGCTGGATCTGATGATTGCGGCAAACTTTACAGCGGTCTTCTTGGGCATTGAAACGCCGGATACTGATAGCCTCTCAATGACGCAAAAGTTCCAGAATACGCGCAATTCTCTCGTAGAAGCGGTGCAAACCATTAACCGTACCGGACTGCGCGTGATGGCTGGGTTCATCATTGGGTTTGATGGCGAAAAAACAGGGGCGGGCGATCGCATCATCGATTTTGTGGAAGCAACCGCCATTCCCCAGGCGCTCTTCAGCATGTTACAAGCGTTGCCCAACACGGCTTTGTGGCATCGGCTGGAAAAGGAAGGACGGCTACGGGCAGGCGATGGTGAGGCAAATATTCACCAGACGACGCTCACAAATTTTGTGCCCACTCGTCCGTTAGAAGAAATTGCACGGGAATACGTCCGCTGCTTTTGGGAACTGTATGAACCCGATCGCTATCTGGCGCGAGTCTACCGTCACTTTTTGGTCATGACACCTAGTCCCAACAAAAAGAAGTTTAAACTGCCAGGGTTGGTAGATATACGCGCCATGCTAACCATTTGCTGGCGACAGGGCATTCAACGCAATACCCGGTGGCAGTTCTGGCGACAGTTCGTTTCCATCCTGCGGCGTAACCCCGGCGTGTTCAAGCATTACCTTACCAACTGCGCCCTGCTGGAACATTTCATCGATTACCGCGAAATCGTGCGCGATGAAATTTATACCAAGCTGACTGAGTATCAACCAGAAGAGTTGACGGAGAAAGTCGTGGCGATCGCAGGTAAATAACTTCTCTCACGCAGCCAATCTCCTGTAGGGACGTTACATGTAACGTCCCTACAAACGCAACAGGGTGTTAGACGTGCCAACCCAGCCGATCGCGCCGTTTTCACTTTGCACGACCGCGATCGCTGCTTGGTGTTCGCTGGGATTGAAAGCAGCACAGCAGTCTTCTAGCAGCAGACAATAGAAGCCGAGATCGCTGGCGTGACGGTAAGTTGCTAACACGCAGCATTGGGTGGTTACGCCTGTGAGCAGCAGATGGGTAATACCGCGATCGTGCAACTGTGCTTCTAAATCAGTGCCAATGAAAACCGATTGAGCAGGCTTATCAAGCTGGAGTTCTGTGTCTAAAGGGCTGAAAGCATTCAGCAGAGCAGTGCCGGGTTCGCCTTGCACGAGAAACCGCCCCATATTGCCCCGTGTCCCCACTGGGTAGCCTGCGTTGGTGTATCGGAGTTGCTTGCTGGGTGAGACATCGGACAAATCCGCTGGATGACTTTCGCGGGTGTAGACGATCAGGATGCTTTGACGGCGACACCACTCAATCACCGTTTGGATACGAGGTACGATCGCGCTGACAGCCGACAAATCGGCACCCAGATCATGACCGCAGAAGCCCTCTGGATGGCAGAAGTCGTGCTGCATATCGATGACCAGGAGTGCCGTTTTGTTTAGCGCGATCGGAAAGGAATGCGGTCTAGCCGCTAGAGCTAACGAACGATCGAAGCCAGACATCATCAATGCACCCGTTCTACTTCATCGCGGTGACATATTGCGGTTCAAGCACTTTCGATAGGTCAGGCACCGTTTGAATTTGTCCTTGAGCTTTCAAAAATTCTGCCAGTCGGGTCATTGGCTTCAGCAGATATTGGTCGCTGTTGGCATCGCCTAACATGGCAATATTGGTTGCCTTATCGGGAATCTGAATGCCTTTTAGCTGCTGGTCAAGTTCTTCAGGCTTAATTTTGAGCTTGGCGGCACCAATTTTCAAACCTTCTTCACGATTTGTTTTCAAGAACTCGACACCCTTGAGGTTGCCTTCCACAAACGCTGCAACGGTTTTAGGATTCGCCTGCACGAATTTTGTACTGAAGATGTAAAGGTCAGCGATCGCCGTGGGCATTTGCTTCGAGCTATAGATGACTCGTCCATCTTTTTGAGCCGCGATCGCTTTGTCACTGAACGGCGAGTAGGAGTAAGCAATCTCAACTTTGCCTGCCTGGAATGCGGCAGCGGCAGCATCGGGAGGCGTGTTGACTAGCGTGACATCCTTACCCGTTAAGCCAGCTTGATCGAGAATTTGCAGCAGAAAGAAGTGACCAATCCCACCCAATTCGACCGCGATCTTTTTGCCCTTGAACTCTTTAATGCTCTTGATGCTGTTCCGCGCCAGAATGACATCGGCACCAACAGATGTATCTTCGACCGTCACTACTTTGAAATCGACCCCTTTAGATGCCAGCGTGACAGCTTCAGACGTGACGGGTGCCAACCCATCCAGTTGACCCGATGTAAAAGCTGGAAATGCCTGTGCCACCGTATCAAACACTTTGATTTTGAGATCCAGCCCTAAGTCCTTAAAGAAGCCCTTTTCTTCAGCAATGCGGAGTGGAGTATTGCCAATCCAGGTAGTAATGCCGATCGAGGCTGACGTTGCGCCAGCGCCTCCCGACATGGCTGGTGATGCCGAAGACTGTGCTGAAGGGGCTTCAGGTGGCTTCGCGCAGGCATGAACACTGGCTCCTGCGATCGCGCCAGTCATCATCCACAAAGCCTGCCGACGTGTCCAACGAGGTGACTTAGAGAAGGTCATTAATACTGCCATCCATACGAACTCAGGGCAAATTGTGACACTTGCAACTCGGTTAAAATGAAGCACTCGCTACATCACTGTAGAAACAATTGTGCGTCCTCACTGAACAGAGCTAAATTCATGCCGAATTGCCTTAGTAATGCTCTCTGTAAGCTGCTCTGCCATCAAGCGACCCTTCTCGGCGCTGGCTCCTTTTGCAGATGACAACACTCCCGACTGAGGCACCCATTCTGTGCGAGTAGGATACATGTCATAGGGCGGAAAGTTGGCAGGCGCAATAGTGGGAAGCCGATCCAGTGCTACCAGGTCGGGACAAAAATGCAGCATGAGCGATGTTTCAATTACCGCAGCATGTTCCAGTGCAAACCCCGGAAAGCCGTCAGGAAAGACGTGGCTTAACGTTTCTTCGGTGCAAAAATCCCAATATTCCAGGCGCATGATGCTCAGTGGATGGGCGGTTCCCAGTTCACGCATGGCAAGATCAATGCCTTCAGTGAGAAACCATTGATTTTCGTAGTGTCCATCGACAACCACAAGGTTTTTAACCCCGTGGCGAGCAAACTCACGAATGACATCGCGGGTAATTTGGCTCAAACTTTGTCCATCTAGGCTAGTCGTACCCGGAAAATGCTGCCCACCACCCGACTTGGGCTGCGATTTGTAGCCGTAGCTGAGGGTTGGCGCAACCAATCCGTTTAGGTTGGTCGCAACAGACTGGGCGATCGCTGCACTCAGCAACGCATCTGTCCCCAGCGGCAAATGTGGACCGTGCTGCTCCAAGGCACCACAGGGCAGCAGCAGTACTAAGCTGTCATCCTGCAACCGTTCCTGGTAGGCGACCCAACTTAACGCACTCATCAATACAGTCATGTTCACTCCTCAATGCTCTGATTGGACTTTAGACGATTCACCTCAGTAAAGATGTTTGTCAAAGAGGCTTTCATCTAGCAGAATCAAACATGCTGTACGCATGGAGCGATCGATGGGACGACTGAATGGCAAAGTGGCACTGATTACGGGCGTCGCGTCTGGCATTGGGCGATCGGCGGCTGAGCTGTTTGTCGCGGAAGGCGCACTGGTGTTGGGGGTCGATCGCAATGAGTTGGCAGGGAACGCACTGGCAGCAGCCTTGCAGACAGACGGACAGTTTCAGTTTTTTGCTGCTGATTTGTCTACACAAGCTGCCTGTGCTGCAACCGTTGACCATTGCTGCAAAATCCACGGACGCATTGATATTCTTTACAATAATGCCGGAATCGCGGTCATTGCACCTTTTGCCAGCACTGATGCAGAAACGCTAGAACGCGTGATGGCAGTGAACTTTAAATCGGTTTTTTACTTGTGCCAGCAGGCGATCCCCAAAATGCAGCAGCAGGGTAGCGGCGTGGTCATCAATACCGCATCGGAACTGGCGATCGTCGCGCAACCTCTCTATGCCGCTTACTGTGCCAGCAAAGGCGCTGTGCTGTCGCTAACTCGTGCGCTGGCGCTGGAATATGCTAAGGACAATATCCGCATTAATGCCTTGTGCCCGGGTCCGATCGCCACGCCGATGCTGCAAGGTGAGTTTGACCAGGCAAACGATCCCGCACAGGCGAAGCAAGAGGGTATTGCAACCATGCCGATCGGACGACTTGGCACACCAGCCGAAATTGCCCAGGTCGCGCTGTTTCTTGCCAGCGATGCGCCTACCCTGATGCATGGTGCCGCGTTGGTTGTCGATGGTGGGAAGACAATTTTTTGAGGATGAGTTTTTGAGGATGAGCGATCGCCTAGCCTCGATCGTGGCAGCTTGATGCTAAATTGTGACTCTGGCACTCAATCCCGGCAATAATGGCTCCTTCAGTGAGCTAACAGCAGTGGTTAAGACTTCTGTAAACCACTGCTCTAAACCATTCTTCTGACCAAAATGCTGCACTTTATTTTGACCTGGCTGGCAACTGCCCTATCGCTGGTGATCACCGCCCACTTCGTACCGGGCTTCAAGATCGATAGCTTCACTGCTGCGCTCATTGGGGCAGTGGTTTTGGGTTTGGTGAATGCGATCGTCCGACCCATTTTGACGCTGCTCACGCTGCCGTTGACAATTATTACGCTGGGCTTATTTTTGTTTGTGGTGAATGCGTTTACCTTTTGGCTCGTGGCTGCGATCACACCCGGCTTTCACATCTCGGGGCTTCTAACTGCTCTGATCGGGGCGATCGTCCTCACGATCGTCTCTACCATTGTCTCTTGGCTGGTGAGAATCATTGATCCGCTGGCATGAGGTGACCGCCGTTTAGCATGTCGAGTCAATGCTGAGAAGCCCACGATCGCCGTCTAAGTGAGCCATGATGCCCACAGGTAGCGCTGCATTCGCGCCATCATGACCAAAGGGCAACTCTGAAACGATCGGAATGCCCAGGTCACCCAGGCGATCGCGCAACACTTCTGCCACCGTGAAGCTAGGAATGTTGGCAGGCGGATCGCACTGGCTAAACCGACCGAGGGCAATCCCTTTGACGTGCTTCAATGCGCCGCAAAGTCGCCATTGGGTCAACATGCGATCGATGCGGTAGGGTGCTTCTCCCACATCTTCTAATGCCAGAATGGTGTCAGCAAAATCAGGCTGTACAGGCGTTCCCAACAGATTTGTTGCTACGGTGAGATTGACGGGTAAAAGGAGTCCAGCAGTCTGTCCGCCGCCCCAACCCGTTCCTTGTAAGGGCGGGAGCGATCGACCTTCTACCCAATCGAACAAGCGTTGCACTGACCACTCCGGTTCTGCCGTCAGCGTGGTCAACAGCGGTGCATGAACGCCCGAAATGCCCTGTAGACTGAGGCTCATCAACAAACTGGTGATATCTGAAAAGCCGATCAGCCATTTGGGATCACTTCCTTTCCAAGACCAGTCTTCCAGCAATCGCGCACCACCGTAGCCACCTCGTGCACAGAGAATGCCGCGACAATCTGGATCGTTGAGCGCAGTAAGCAATTGTTGGCGACGATCGACATCGGTGCCTGCCAGATAGCCCCAGCGATCGTCGTAGCCAGGAGTGAGTTCCACCCGGTAGCCGTGCGATCGCCAGATCTTAACGCCGCGCTGAAAGGACTCAACCTCTCGCAAGGTGCCGCTGGGGGCAATCACTCGCAGTGAGTCACCTGGTTGTAATGGTGGTGGGGGTTGGCAGGGACGCATGGCTTCACGCTGGTGTGACCGCAGAGACGCAGAGGACACGGAGACGTTACTCTGCGCTCTTTGCGCCTCTGCGGTAAATTTTTGATGTTATATCCGATCGCGTCACACCGTCACCACAGCATTTGCTTCCTGTTTCTGAGTATCCAGACGCTCCAGGATCTCCAACATTTCGCGTTCAAAGGTGACTTGAGCACGATTGGTCAGACCGCCAATGTAGAGGTGCCCATCTTTCTGAAGTGCCCAAATTTGGGAGTGAGAGACATAGCTCATCATGACACCCAGCATGAGTAGACCAAAGCCTGCGTAGACGATCGGGATGCTGGGGTCAGCCTTAATTTGCAGTCCCGTGCTGCCGATGATGTCTTTCACTGCCAGCGTCACGCCATTCACGGGGGTAGACATCCCCGCGCGCACGGTGGAAATCAGCTTGCCAGTTGTGTCGTAGACCAGCAGCATTCCCTGTAGATCTTTAGCAATTAAAGATACCCCAGCGCTCAAATCCGGCTTGGTGGGAATCCAGGTGCCCCAGATGCGCCCACCTTTGCCGCCTGTATCCAACTGCGCCATCGGGAGCTGAAAGATCGGGCTGTTGTTGATACGAACCTGCACTGCAGAGATGCCCCAATCTGCCTGGTACAGTGTGACACCGCGATAGCGTAGGGGTTCATTCACATGAATCGTTTTGCGCTTGACTTCTTTGCCGGCGCTGTCCAGCACCGACATATCGGAGTAAAACTGGTCGATCGCGCCTTGCGGGGTGTAGTCAATCCAAAAGCGATTTACTTTCACCGACCAATCTTTGGGAATCTGCGACTCGGCAAATGGTCCCGCATCCAGGATGTTTTTGACCTGAAACGTTTGACCGCTGGGTATCATCTCTTGCCCCACAAAGCCTGTCAGTGCCCCAACGATCGCGCCGACCAAAATCAGCAGCATACTGGCATGAACGACGATCGGACCAATCCGCCCCACGATACCTTTTCGAGCGTAAATCGCGTCATCTTGACGAAACAGCTTGTACCGCTTCTGCTCTAGTAGCGGCAATACGTCATCGAGCGAGGTTTGTTGAAATTCAGCGCTGAGGGCAAACTTTTGAAACTGGCGCGGCTGGCTGTAGAACTTGCGAGACGTACGCGAAAACCAGCGCAAGGCGGGTAGCTGTCGCGTAAACGTACAGGCAGTCAGGCTCGACCCAAATAAAATCAGCAGCGCCAGAAACCACCACGTTCGATACACATGATCCAATCCCAACGCCAGCAGCACTTTCCAGGTGAGAAAGCCAAATAGCGCTGGATGTTCTGGATAGTTTGCCTCATAGAACGCGGCAGACTGTCCCTGCTCAACCACCGTCCCAGACACGCTGAAAAGCGCGATCGCCAACAGCAGCGCGATCGCCAACCGCAGATCAGACAGCACAGGCAACAGTTCCCGCTTGAAAAAGTTTTTGGGAGCCGTTCCCCAACCAGCAAGACGCGTTAGAAAAGAAGGATTTGCAGACATTTGGGGCAGTTGTTAGTTGTTAGTTGCTGGTTATTAGTGGTTAGACAGTCTAAAAGCCAACCACTAAAAACTAGCAACTCTTGAAAGCAGCGAAAAGACACCGAAGCCAACCAACAAAACGCCGCTGGCTGGCGTAATCCAACCTGACCAGCGACGGAGTTCCAGCAGTTTTTTAATCGAAGCTGTAAACGTTCCCGCCAGCACTAGCGGAGCCGCATACCCGATCGTATATGAAAGCAGCAATGCACTGCCCAAAACCGGATCTTTCGTTGCTGAAATCCACGCCAGGATGCTTGCCAGGACGGGGGTACTGCACGGCGATGCGACCAGCCCAAACGTTAGCCCGATCAAATAGGCACGAACACCGGGCGGTAAGTCCTTAGAAATCCATTCCAAACCACCGAAGGACGGCAGGCGAAAGGGCAAGGCTTCTAGCAGGTTCAGCCCCATGAGAATGGCGATCGCACTGACCACGATCGGCAACCCCAGCCCAATTTGCCCATAAATTTTGCCCACCACTGCTGCCACAATGCCTAACCCTGCCAGCGTGGTCGCCAATCCCAGCGCAAACCAGGTGGATTGTGCCGCCGCCTGTACCCGCGTTTGAGTTTCGTAGCCGCCAATGTAGCCGATCGTAATGGGCAGCATCGACAACATACAGGGCGTAAGGCTCGTCAGCAGCCCAGCCAGAAAAATGATGCCCACACTGGCTGGCGTAAGATGAGCCAGTTGCTCAGACACCAGGCTATTGGCAAAGCGTTCTAACCAGTAAAGCTGGGTTTGCAGCGTTTCGATCATTCTGTGTCCAATGTCTTGTTCTGAAGAAGTAGCGCTGTCTTTATCTTACTGGAGGTAGGAGAAGCAGGGGTGGTGGTGGAAGCAAGGGAGGCAGAGGGGGAAGCAAGGGAGGCAGAGGGGGAAGCAAGGGAGGCAGAGGTGGAAGCAAGGGAGGCAGAGGGGGAAGCAAGGGAGGCAGAGGGGGTAGAGAAAAAGGCGTTGCTGAATCCTGGGATGAAACACCCTGCTTCTTCCCAAGGAGAAGGGCTGGGGATGTAGCTCGCTTCCCGCAAGGTGGAAAATCATACTTGCATTCAGCAACGCCGGAAATAGATGGGAAGAGGTATTTTTTTAGGTTCGCTTCTAGAAGCTGTATGCTTTCCTCAAATCAGGTAGACAGAAGCAGCCCAACCAATGCTCATAGCTGACCGCTGACCGCTGATAGCTGACCGCTGACCGCTGATAGCTGACCGCTGACCGCTAATAGCTGACCGCCCTCACAAAACCCTCAGCGTACTGGCAATACTGCTAACAGACTCCATCACCCGGATCTCGTCCAGCGCGGTGCGAAAGTTGCCTTCGCGAACGTGATGGGTGACCACGACAATTTCTGCCAGGTCATCGCGTAAGCCTGTTTGCACGATCGATTCCAGACTCACGTTATGGTTGCCAAAGCAGGTGCCCAGCTTGCCAATGACACCAGGAGAATCACGTGTGAGAAAGCGAGTGTAGAAGCGGCTGACAAGCTCTTCGATGGGGACGATCGTGCAATAAGTCTGGTGCGAACAGGCAAGTAAAGGATCAAGTAAGGGCGTGCCAGTCGATCGTACTGCCCCGCCTCGCTGCACCTTCAGAATGGCAGCGATGTTGAGGATATCTGCCACGATCGCGCTAGCAGTGGGACCAGCCCCCGCACCAGGACCAAAAAACATCACCTGACCGATCGGTTCGCCTTCGATCAGGATGGCGTTGTTCACATCATTCACGCTGGCAAGGGGATGACTTTTGGGTACCAGCGTCGGATGCACTCTAATCTGTAGCTGCTCTGGAGCCTCGGTAAGAGTTTGTGCGTTTCGCTTCGCAACCGCCAGTAGCTTAATGACAAAGCCTAGCTTGTCGGCATAGGCAATATCCGCCGCACTTACTTGCCGAATGCCTTCGCAGTAAACGTCTGGCAGCTTAATCCGCCCACCAAACGCTAGCGATGCCAGAATGGCAATTTTATCTGCCGCATCTAGACCATCCACATCAGCGGTCGGATCAGCTTCGGCATAGCCCAGCCGTTGGGCATCTGCCAGAATGTCGGCAAAGTCGCCACCCTCGGTCTGCATCCGCGTCAGGATGTAGTTCGTTGTGCCATTGATAATGCCTGTCACTGTCAAAATGCGGTTTGCACAGAGGGATTGCTTCAGCGGCTCAATCACTGGAATGCCACCACCGACCGCCGCTTCCAGCAGCACATACACTCCAGCTTCTTCAGCAGCGGTGAAGATCTCGGCTCCGTAGCGCGCGATCGCCGCTTTATTCGCTGTCACCACGTGTTTTCCATGGGCAATGGCTTTGAGAATGAGCGATCGCGCTGGCTCCAGCCCACCAATCACTTCCACCACAATATCCACGTCTGGATCGGTGACGATCGACTCCAAATCAGTCGTAATGAGGCTCGTTGGTAAATCGACGGAACGAGGCTTGTCGGGCGATCGGACTCCCACCCGATACAGCTCCAACTCCTGCACCAAAGGATGCCGCTGGGCTGGATTCAGCAAGATTTGCACCGTTCCTGTTCCCACTGTCCCCAGACCCAACAGACCAATTTTGAACGCCACAGCCTCAATCCACTATGCGAGAGTTCACCCAACCATTGTAGGAGCGGGTGAGTCAACTGAGGCGGTAGAAAAGTAAGGGCGTAAGGAAGACTATACAGCCAGAGTTTGATGCGTTACGCTGCGCTAATACATCCTACAGAATTCGATCTTATTTAATTCTCATTCCTAAGAGGCTGTTTGAAGAGCGTCTGGCGTTAAAACCGCGACCACGTAAACAAAGTCCGCCGCCGCGGACTACCGAAACGCGAGGGCTTTATCACCTGCGGCGGCAGGTTTTGTCTGTGTAGCCGCGACTTCAGTCGCCAAGGCTACAAATGTACGGACTTTTAAAACGTTCTCTAAGGGGGCAGGGCTGATCTATCAGCAGGAGAAAATAGAGAATAGATAAGGTTGTTTCTCAGCATCAGTGGTCGCATGAGCCTCATTGAGCACCTGCAAACGATTCGGGATTTCCGGACGCAACCTGAGTACCCGTTGTGGGCAGGGCTGATCTACAGCCTCCAGTCGAGACGATGAGGAACGATTCCCGTTGCTATGGGTCATGCAAAAATCCTTGTCCGCTGAACAAGTCCGCTGTTACGTGAGTCTGAAGTTCAAAGCTCAGTCCGGTAGAGCCGTCATTGTTAGTGTTCCCAAGATTCATAGTGCAGCCCTAAAGGAATTCGATGAGGTGAATGGTTTGGCATTATTCCAAGCGGTTTTGATCTCTATATCCAGTGGAATAATGTCAAACCATCGATCGATAGGGTACTCAGAAAATTGAGACCTTCTAGAGTACGGCTCGTTCAATCTCCGTATTTTGCTCCTCGACAGAGCGAATCAGGCTGATTAAGCTAGTGACTTACCTACTCTCCTTTTGTAAGTTACGGCTCTTCCGGATCGGGGGTTTGCTTTTGCCTTTTTATACTCGTTGCCCAACCACCCATCTAGCACCCACCTTAATCTCAAATTCTCAAAGTTTTAGCCTTATTCTACAATTAAAGCAAACTATGCTCACATCTTGCTGTATCAACGTTTTGATTTTGGTTTTGTTGGCTGTGGCTACATTTGGGCGCATTAAGCAAGCCAGCATTGCCATAAGTAGATGCACTCCTGATGAATGAACCGCCCGATCGCTGGCATCGGGCGTTCTCGTATAGAAAGATGCAAACCACTGCACTCAAAATTAACCTTGCCACCGTCAAACCTGGCAGGTCATAGCTGCTGTTTTAGCGTTCTGCTTCTTGCCACATCAGTGTCGTGATTCTGTCATCCAGGCAGCAGAGCCTTGATTCCACGATCCGGGTAGCGAGAGATGAGCATCTAAAGAATGAAGTAACCAAGTGGTAGCATACTAGGCGTTATGGGCAATCTACGAAGTAGCAGTAGCGAAGGTTGCCATGCTGGCAAGAGTTTGGAGTGCATCACTGGTTGGCATTGATGCAGTGAAGGTTGGGGTTGAGGTCGACATTGCAGGTGGGTTACCCGGCATTGTCGTGGTGGGTCTGCCGTCTCAGGAAGTGCAGGAATCTAAAGAGCGGGTGAGAGCAGCGCTGAAGAATGCGGGCTATGCCTTCCCGATGCGGAAGATTGTGGTGAATCTGACTCCAGCCGATCTGCGGAAGGAAGGTCCTAGCTTTGACTTGCCCATCAGCGTCGGCGTACTGGCAGCCTCTGAACAGGTGAAGACTGATCTGCTGGATGACTACCTGTTTCTCGGTGAAGTGTCGCTGGATGGCAGTTTGCGCCCTGTGGCGGGAGTGTTAGCGATCGCCGCCGCTGCCAGCCGTTTGGGGATCTCTGGTTTAGTGGTGCCTGCCGATAACGCCCGTGAAGCCGCTGTCGTCAAAGGCTTGTCTGTGTTCGGGTTCAAGCATTTGTCAGATGTTGGCAACTTTCTCTGCGCCTCAGAGCAATATGCACCAACTCAGGTGGATGGTCTAGAGGAATTGGAGCAAGCACAGTTCACTGGACCTGACCTCAAGGATGTAAAAGGACAGGCACATGCCCGTCGTGCCCTTGAAATTGCCGCAGCGGGTGGACATAATCTCATTTTTGTGGGACCTCCGGGAAGTGGCAAAACCATGCTTGCCCGTCGGCTGCCGGGGATTCTGCCGCCCTTGACCTTTGACGAAGCGCTGGAAGTGACCCAAATTCATTCCGTCGCTGGCTTGCTCAAAAATAAAGGCTCATTGGTAGCAACCCGTCCCTTTCGCAGTCCTCATCATTCAGCTTCGGGACCGTCGCTCGTGGGTGGCGGCAGTTTTCCCAGACCGGGCGAAATTTCGCTATCGCACCGAGGCGTACTTTTTTTGGATGAATTGACAGAATTCAAGCGGGATGTGCTGGAGTTTCTGCGTCAACCGTTGGAGGATGGCTACGTCAGTATTTCTCGCACGCGCCAATCGGTATCGTTCCCAGCGCAGTTTACCCTCGTTGCCAGCGCCAATCCCTGTCCCTGCGGTTACTTTGCCGATACTGTGCAGCCCTGCACCTGTACGCCTAGAGCCAGAGAACAATATTGGGCGCGCCTATCAGGTCCGTTGATGGATCGGATCGATTTGCAAGTAGCGGTCAATCGCCTGAAGCCTGAAGAAATTACCCAACAGCCGAAGGGGGAGGAATCAGCATCAGTGCGCGATCGCGTCCAGGCTGCCCGCAACCATTCCCATACTCGCTTTAAAGACACTCCTCTACGCTGCAACGCCGAGATGCAAAGCCGTCATCTGAAGCAATGGTGTGTGCTCGATGATGCAACGCGTAACCTGCTTGAAGCGGCGATTCGGAAGTTAGGACTGTCTGTCAGGGCAAGCGATCGCATTCTCAAAGTAGCGAGGACGATCGCGGATCTGTCGAATGATGCCAACCTGCAAACTCAGCACGTCGCTGAGGCGATTCAGTATCGCACAATAGATAGGATGCAGTAGAGGTATGAACATGAGCAAAGAGTTCAATGTGATTATCGAGCGCGACTCCGAGGGCTATTTTGTTGCCTCTGTGCCGAGCCTTCCAGGTTGCCATACGCAAGCAAAATCCTAGACGAACTGATGGAACGCATTCGAGAAGCGATCGAGCATTGCTTAGATGTTGAGGGCAATCTAACAGAACCCCTAGATTTTGTGGGTATGCAACGCATTTCAGTTGAAGTATGACAGATATTACGTGACTGCCAGTTGACACGTGAGGCATTCAAAACGCTCTTGTGACACCTGACGATCGCATCCTTTCCAGATGCTAAATACTTGGTGTGCAAACTCCAGTTAGCTCGGTAGGGACATGGGGAAGTCTGTATGAATGAGCACATTGCTCTTTCACTCCTCCAGAGGTTTCCCGATGCCAACCAAGAACTTTCGTCACGTCCGCAAAACCAGTGTCGTGAAAACGCCCGATGGTGGGCGGATTAAACTAGGTAGCTATCGTCCCGATAAAAAAAATCCTCACGACAAGAAGTATAAATCCAGTCGATCGACCGTCGATCTGCCGTCGCAAGTCGATTTACGTCCCTATATGACCCCGGTAGAAAATCAGGGCAACTCCAATAGCTGTACGGCTAATGCAATGGCAGGCGCTTACGAATATCTGGCAAAGCGCATCAAAGGGTCTGCACACGATGTCAGCCGCCTGTTTATCTACTACAACGCTCGTGATTTGGATGGAGCGATCGACTCCGATGAAGGCACCTATCTTCGCAGTTGTATCAAAGTGCTAAAAAAATATGGCACCTGTGCTGAAACGACCTGGCCCTTTGACCTACAGCGCATCTTTGAACCACCCCACGAAAGCGCTTACAGCGAAGCCACCAACTTTTTGATTGAAGATGCCTATCGGGTGGATATCGACCTCAACGCCATGCGGCAATGTTTGGCAGATGGGTACCCGTTTACCTTTGGGCTAGATCTCTTCTCGTCGTTTCAAAAGGCTGGCTCAAAGGGCTTGGTGCCGATGCCCGATCCAGAAACTGAACAGCATGATGGCGGACATGCCATGCTCTGCGTGGGCTATTCCGATGAAGACAAAGTGTTTATCGTCCGCAACTCTTGGGGTGAAGGCTGGGGCGATCGCGGCTACTGCTACATCCCCTACGACTATATGACCAACCCCGACTTAAACGGCGACCTGTGGGCAATTCGCCACGTGGCGGATGCTGATATTGACCTGAGCCAAGACATTCAAGGTGAGCAGGCTTCGCTGTTTAGTGGCGCAACTGCCGCGATCGCCCACGCGATGCAAAGGGCTGGCAGCACCGTAGAAGACGAGTACACCGTTGAGTATGCAGAACAAACTGTTTACGTTGATGGACACTACATTGCTACTTCTATCTACGAAGGATTAGACGCGCTGTATTATGCCGACTACGAAGACGAATACGACGACTCCACGTTAACAGAAACCTCTGAAGAAACCGAGTACAGCTACGAGGAACCCTCTGAAGAGACATCGGAAGAAACGGCGTATAGCGACGAAGAGTCTGAAGAATCTGAGGAATCTGAGGAAACAGAAGAAATAGAAGAAACAGAAGACAGCTACGAAGAGTCTGAAGCGGAAGAATCTGAAGACGACGAGGAAGCTGAAGACGACGAGGAATCGGAGGAAACAGAAGACAGCTACGAAGAAGACTCTGAAGGAGAGTCTGAGGAAGAGGATGCCGAGGAAGAGGACTCTGAAGAAGAAGAGGAATCTGAAGAAGAGTCTGAGGAAATCGAGGGCAGCTACGAAGAGGATTCTGAAGAGGCGGACTCTGAAGAAGACAGCGAAGAGGCGTATGAGGAGGCTGAAGACGCTGAAGCTGGCGATGAGGAGGCGTATGAAGACGCTGGTGGCGAAAGCGAAGAGGAATAAGTAATACCAAATCAAATTGCAAACGCTACAGATCCTTTGCCCTCATCCCCAATCCTTCTCCCCAAGGAGAAAGGCGCTAAATTCGAAGTCCCTCTCCCAGAGGGCTAGGGATTGAGGGTGAGGGCGACTCGATTGATCTGTAGTGCCTATTTTGGGATTTGGTATAACCTACAAGATCTCCGACTTCTTAAAGAAGTCGGAGATCTCAAGGATTAACGCTCAAAGAGACTGGCTGTAAAGCGATCGCCCGATCGCCGTTGCCAAATCAGCACACCCGGCTTCAATCAAGGCACGATCGCGAATGCGACACGAATCACACAAACCACACGGTTCTGCGTCGCCCTGGTAGCACGACCAGGTTTGGGCGATCGGCACTCCCAATTGCACCGCCCGGCGTACAATGTCTACCTTGCTATCCAGCACTAACGGCGCGACCAGCTTCGGCGCGTTGCCTTCCAGTCCCGCTTTAGAAGACAGTGTGGCAAGGTGTTGGTACGCCTCTAAATAGTCGGGTCGGCAATCGGGATAACCAGAGTAGTCCACCGCATTGATACCCAGATAGATGGCGACTGCGTTTTTGGCTTCTGCTAGTGAAAGGGCGATCGCAATAAAAACAATGTTGCGTCCCGGCACGTAGGTGATGGGAATCACATCAGGCTGCACCCCATCCAATGGCATGGGAACCGCTGCATCAGTGAGCGAAGAACCGCCCCACTGCGCCAAATTGACAGCCATCATGAAGTGTTGCCGAATGCCTAAATGGGTGGCAACTTGTTTAGCGGCAACCAGTTCGCGAACATGGCGTTGCCCATAGCTGAGGGAAAGGGCAATAACGGTATACCCATCGACGATCGCCTGCGCTGCTACTGTTGCAGAGTCGAGTCCGCCTGAAAGTAACACAATAGCGATCGGCTTCATACCACCTCATCGTGAAATTGGATCGACTAAGTAACCGACAATCGCTACTACAAACTGCTTTAAGGACTGTTCTCTAAATCCATGACGGTTTTGCTGCGAAGCATTCCTGCGATCGCGACAGCTTCGTCTGCGGTGAACTCCAGACCAGCTTGAAAACCAATCAGCGTTTTAGTTCTGATCATCACTTTTCCCCACGCTCCACGCTCATTAAAGCGCCGCTCTTCGCAGATAATCCAATCGTCATGCCCTCGATAGTTTTGATTTGCCAGGGTTTGTACGGCAAACTCTAGTTCTGGCGTAATTTTGCATTCATGATTCATTAACGGCTCAAAGCCATCCCGCCATTTTTCCTCTGCTCTACGTTGCTCTTCTTCAGCCTGACGGCGCATTCGATCGAGCGGATCTTCCACAGTACACACTCCTAAGTGATCGCCCTAACCCTTTGCTTCCAGCAATTGTTCCACAATGCGAGACAGTCGAGCCACGCCTTCAGCCTGCTGCTGGCTAATTTTAGACTGCTCTCTCACCGTCTCTTTAATTTCTGCCATGTCAGCTCTAAATTCAGTCATCCCATCCGTGAGGTGACCAATCTGAACGCTCTGCGCTTTTATGGCATCTTTAATTTCTGCCATGTCGGCTCTAAATTCAGTGGTGCTCTCAGTCAACCTGCCGATCTGCTCGGTGATGCTTTCGAGGCGGTGGTCAACGGTGTCGAGGCGTTGTTCTGTTGTCATGGCAGGCTCAGGTTTGGCGATCGCTCGCAGCCTGATTTATTCTACAGGAATTGCGATGGGGGCAGGAGGCAGGAGGCAGGAGGCAGAAGAATGAGGGCTAAAGGCTAAAGGCTAAAGGCTAAAGGCTAAAGGCTAAAGAGCTGACCGCTAACCGCTGACCGCTAACCGCTGACCGCTGACCGCTGACCGCTGACCGCTGACCGCTGACCACTCAAATTTGCCACTCAAGAGCTATGGCTGAGGCTCTTCGTCATGCGACAGTAGGAACGCACAGAGAAGGGCTGAACGTGAGCTATGACCTTGTTCAATAAACCATCGGGTGGGTTTGCCTCCTGGTTCAAGATTGGTCTAATAGGGCTGCTGGTGCTGTCTTTGGCGTTACGCTTTTGGGGCTTGGGGCGGTTTAACAGTCTGGTCTTTGACGAGGTTTACTATGTCAAATTTGCCCACGACTATCTGACTCAAACGCCACTCTTTGATGGACATCCGCCGCTGAGCAAATATTTGATTGCGATCGGCATTTGGCTAGGCAATCAGTTGCCGATCGGTCACGATACGGTGAACAAACTCGCAGGTGCCGAATACACGACATGGAGCTACCGCTGGCTGAATGCGCTGACGGGTGCCTTCATTCCTCTGGTTGTGGCGGGCATTGCCTATCAGTTGAGCCATCGCCGTAGCTATGCCTTCCTTGCCGGACTGTTTGCGGCGCTGGATGGCTTGTTTTTAGTCGAGTCACGCTACGCGCTCAATAACGTTTACCTGGTCATCTTCGGGTTACTGGGGTTGTGGTGTTTTTTGCTGGCTTTGGAGGCGCGATCGCTCTGGCGTAGCATTTATTTGATTGGTTCAGGCATCTTCTTTGGCGCTTCCGCCTCGATCAAGTGGAATGGACTCTGGTTTCTTTTTGGTGCCTATGGGTTGTGGGTCGTCGCTTGGCTGCTCCGCTGGCTTCAAGCTCGATTCCCAACTAATGCTGAGTTGGCTTTAATGAATTCTGCAACCGGGTTGGGACAAGTCCCAACTAATGCTGAGTTGGCTTTAATGAATTCTGCAACCGGGTTGGGACAAGCGAAGGAAAGCCGCAGCCCACTACAAAACTTGACGCGGTTAGCGCCCTGGCAAATTGCGTTGAATCTAGGCGTTGTGCCAGCGGTGTTCTATCGCCTGATCTGGATTCCTCACTTGAAGTTCAATACGACAGCTAGCTTTTGGGCACTGCAACAACAAATCTTGAACTATCACGAGCGGGTGCCAGATGGTCCTAAAGTGCATCCCTACTGCTCTGACTGGTATAGCTGGATTTTAATGCTGCGCCCGGTGGCGTACTACTACAAAGTCGAGTCACAGGGAGGTCCGCTGTTATCTACCGATCCGGCTGTAAAGGCTGGTAGCACGGTGATTTACGATGTGCACGCGATCGGCAACCCCATTCTTTGGTGGCTATCAACTCTGGCGATCGTGCTGGTGTTTGCTGTCTTGGCGCAACAGCTTTTGCGGTGGTTAACGATGCAATCTGCTGTAGCAGGATCTGCTGTAGCAGGACGGTCTGATGGCGGACAGCCATACGACGATCGTCCCCACGCGCTAAATACATCTGAAATCTGGTTGGCACTTTTTCTAGGCGTAAATTATGCTGCCAACTTGCTGCCCTGGGTACGGGTGACACGCTGCACGTTTTTGTATCACTACATGGGTGCGTCGGTGTTTGCTTCAATGGCGATCGCCTGGTTGGTCGATCGCTGGCTTCATAGCAGCAAGCCCAACCTGCGAACGTTCGGGGTTGTCATCATTGTGCTGATTGTCCTGGCGTTCATCTTCTGGCTACCCATTTACTTAGGGTTGCCCCTTTCATCATGGGAGTTTCAAGGACGAATGTGGCTACGATCGTGGGTGTGAAGCAACAGTCGTGAAACACAACAGGCGATCGACTGCATCACGCGTCTGGTTAAGCAATCATGATCGATTCAAAATCCTGCAATTTGGTCGCCTCTAGCACATAGCTTTGACCATAGATGCGAGGGAGTTTTCCGGTTGTTGTCAGCACCTGTCTGACTTCGGCGTTGGTGATGCTTGCCAGGGCGCGATCGCTTGCCAGCGCAATCCCAGCCGCAATGCCTACGCCATGCCCCACTGCTGTATTGAACTCTACAATTCTGCCTGCTGCACAGGCGTAGCCATCAAAGCCCGACGCTGGGCTAACGACTGCCAGATTGGGCACCGCTTGAAGCAACGCATGACGAATGCCAATGTTAAACAGCGGCGGATGGTGAAACGAAATGCTGCTCATACCTTTTGCCAGTGCTTTGTTGCCCAATCCCGTAATGCCACCCCGCACATCCAGGTAATAGCCAAAGGTGCCGATCGCGCTGCTTTCCGGTACACCCCCAAACAGCATCTGAGCACCGCTCAAGGGGTCTACTGCGCCTTGAACATTACCAGCATGACGGATATAAAGCTCTGATGCTGCCTTCACCGCTGTCGCGCCAAAGCTTTTCAGCCACTGGGTCACAAAGCCGATTTCCTCCAGCATCGCAGGCGTAGGTTTGGCAGCACCCCGCGCCAGCGCCTCCGCTTGAGCACCCGTCACATAAAACATGAGCGCATTCCAGGAAAGGCGACCACCTGGCAGTATGGCGATGTTTGCCTGATCCAGCAACACGCCACTAGCAGCCAAAAACATTTTCTTGCCACGAAAGGCGTGATACGTCACAGATAAGGCTCGACTGCGGATATCGATGTGGTCTTGCCCCACGTACATCGTGCGAAGATTGCCCTTCTCATCCACAAAGCTTTTGCGGATCTGGTCGATCAGCATGGGATCAGAGCCAGCCGCGATCGCAAGATAACGTTGTGCCTCCGCATCGTTGCGATTAGTGAACCGTTTGAGGTAGTTCAACTCAATCTCTTTGAGACGCTGAACGCTCAAGCCCTGGCTTTCAAACACCAGCGTCACAGGCAATTCTGATTCTGGCAAGTCAAACGTAGCAAAGCCCTGTAGCTTCTTCACGCCAGCCATTTGAGCCAGCTCGGCATTGACGCTAGAGTCGATAAACTGCTTGCCCAGAAACGTATTGCCCGTTGCAAGTTGAATGCCTTTCAGGTTCTTACCGTCTTTGAGCACCGACTGAATTTGTACGCGGCTAATAATGTCAGCACCGATCTCACTCAACATGGCACGCAGCGCCGCATCGGCTTTGCGCGGATCAAGCCCAATTTGCAACACGCCCGATCGCTGCAAAAACTCTTGATAGATTGCAGACGGGGCACCAAAGGTCGGCAATCCGTAAGCTTGACGAATGTCAGCTGATAGTGTGCAGCGATCGAGGTACGCCAAGCCTCCGCGCACCAGATGTCCGCCAACGCCCTCCTGAGAATTGCCCTTGAACATCAGTAGCGATCGCGGTGCTTTACCTGTGCGGCGACGATATTCTCTGGCAGCACTGACTAGCGCCAGTACACCGGGCACTTCATCACCAAAGCCAATCACATCATAGGAGCGGGGCGGTTGTGTAGCGGCTGTCATAGTCTTGCCAGAAGAGACGATACTTTAGGACACAAAGAATAACCGATGTCTTTCGGAAAGCGCTGAATTCGCTTCCTTTTTTTTCGCTAGTTATGCTTCACATATAGCAGTCCTAAATCATTTGTGAGCAAGACTTAATCATTTAGCGGTCAGCCGTCAGCGATCAGCTTTTTTACTGACGGCTGATCGCTCGTACCAGTGTGATCCTCATCATTCAAATAGGATCGCTATAGAAGTTAGATACAATGCCGTTGAAACCACTCTATTACAATGGCTGTAAGACAAGCCAAGAGAGATTGTTATGACGAAAGCGGCGATCGGGCAACGACTCACCTTTGAGGCATACCTGAACCACGACGATGGTACAGACACTCACTATGAACTGGTCGCAGGAGAACTGGCTGAGATGCCTCCAGAAAGTCGTTTGAATTCGCAGATCTCGTTTTTTCTGGCGCTTGAATTAGCGAAACTTATACCCAGCGATCACATTTGCCATAAAGATACCGAAATTGAAGTCACTGGCGTACAGGCACAAGTCCGGCTCCCTGACCTAATGGTGCTATCAGAAGAGCTAGCGGTAATGTTAGGCGATCGACGCGGAACCATCACACGCGAGATGCCGCCGCCTGTGCTAGTGGTTGAAGTGGTGTCTCCTGGCAAAGCAAATGAAGAACGAGACTACCGCTACAAACGCTCTGAATATGCCGCTAGAGGAATCTCTGAGTACTGGATTGTTGACCCACAGCAAGCGAAAGTAAGCGTTCTCACACTGGTTGCTGGATTTTATGAAGCAGAAGAGTATACGGGTGCAGCGATCGTTCAGTCCCAATTTGAAGCACTCGTGTTAACGGCTGACCAAGTGTTGCGATCGCACAAATAAGTTTGTCCTGCACGACGCTGCCGTAGGGCAAACATGGTCCAGTTTTTGTTCAAAATGAAACCGCTTTATCGTTCATTACCAATGGCTGACGATGCTGCCCAACGCTGCGATGTCGAGATGGTCAACTGCAAAGGCTCGACGCAGTAAATCGGTAGGTATGAACTCGTCGTATTTTTGCAGTTTGGGTGCTTCGTCCTCGCCTAGTAAATCGTCTGCACTCATGCGACGATCGCCCAGAGATTTAATTTCGTGATACAGGCTAACGGTGCTGCACTTGCCCATATTGACAACGAGAAAGTAGGGCGATCGTCCTGAAACGCCTTTAATTTTCAGTGCTTCTCGACAAGGGAGACGGAGGAAGCGTTCTAACGTGCGGACTGCGATCGTGCCTGCCCAGGGCAGAATACAGCAAGCGTTGCCTTCTAGGGGAAAGAGGTAGCTACTCTCTAAGCCTTCTTTTTGAGCGAGTTTACGAGCAGTGGCTAGTCGCGCTTTGGCACCGGGTTGGAGATAAGGGTATGCAGTCTCTTCTAGTAGTGCCTGTCGCATTCGCTGAAGGACGCGGGTATGAATGTTGCCGCTGCTGCCGCGCCAGGAAACAGTAGAGGTGCCGATCGCGGGTTTGACCTGAAGCACCTTTCGACGGTTATTGACTTCGGTCACTTCCCAGATGCGTCCAGCCAGCGAGAGGCGATCGCCCACGGCAGGCGGCACAACCACAGTCCCAAGCGCTACTCCGTCGCTCCAAACCGCGTATTCTTCGCTGTCGGGAAAAATGGCGTAGAACTTAAAGTTTTTCACAATGCGTTCTGCCGTCATCCCTACAATGAGTCCGTTTTCCTTGGTGCGCTGAATGTGGTCTAGCTCGATCCAGTGGCGCAAGACCTGGCGAAAATCGTCTTGGGAGATGGCGCGAAACGGCGGCAGTGTGAGGATGTGCTGTGCGAGGGCAGCGGGAGACAGTTCGCCTAGAGCAACCAGCGTACTCATGGTTTGCTGATAAAGCAGGCTAAACGGATAGTGCAAGGGGGCGATCGGCTCGATCCACTTTTCTTCTAGATAGAGCTGAATGACTGCAATGCACTGGAGCAACTGCCAGGGAATCAGCTCTGGGAGCGATTCGCCGCCTGTGGGTCGGTCTTCAGCACAGACAAACCGCATATCGGCTGGAGTGCCTCGCCGACCCGATCGCCCTAACCGTTGCAGAAAGCTGGCGACCGATGGCGGTGCTTCGAGCTGAATCACGCGATCGAGTTGCCCCAAATCGATGCCCATCTCAAACGTGACGGTTGCTGCCGTTACCGTTGGACTGGTCGAGTCGCGCATCGCGTTTTCGGCGGCTTCCCGAAGCGGGGCGGCAATGCTGCCGTGGTGAACGTGATAAATGTCGGGAAACCCTTTGGCAGCAGCAATTTGCCGCAGTGAGGCAATGACAGTCTCTGTTTCAGACCGTCCGTTGGCAAAGATCAGGCACTTGCGAGACTGGCTCTGGTCGAACAAATGGCGCTGGTAGGGGCTGAAGGCTTTGTCCCGTATGTCGCCTCTTGCCCGCACGACAAGGCTGGAGGTGTAGAAGTGCTCTAGCGCCAGTTGAATGGTACGCGATGCTGCTGGCAGGTGGGGCGTTGTCACGGTACGGTTTGTCCCCGATCGCAACCAGTCTTCTGCCATGCCATAGTCGCCCAGCGTGGCTGATAGCCCAATGCGTCGCGGCTGGTTTTGCGTTAACTGAGCAAGCCTGGACAACTGACACAGAATCTGAGCACCGCGATCGGAGCCGATAAAGGCATGAATTTCGTCAATAATGACAAAGCGGAGGTCTCCAAATAGCCGATCGAGTTCGGTGTGTTTATTGATTAGCAGGCTTTCCAACGATTCGGGCGTGATTTGGAGAATGCCTTTGGGCTGCTTGAGTAACTGGTTTTTGCGGCTTTGCACTACATCGCCATGCCATGCCCAAACGGGAATATCGGCTTGCTTGAGCAGGTCTGAAAGGCGATCGAATTGATCATTAATGAGCGCTTTAATCGGACCAATGTAGAGTGCGCCGACGCTGGTTGGCGGTTGCTCGTACAAGAGGGTCAGCACTGGCAGAAAGGCGGCTTCGGTTTTGCCCGATGCAGTCCCCGCCGCAATGAGTAGGTGCGTGTCGGTTTCAAAGATTACGCGACAGGCTTCTATCTGCACCGGACGTAAATCTGCCCAGCCTTGGCTATAAATGTATTCCTGGATAAAGGGAGCGAGACGGTAATAAGGAGCGGTCATATTCACTGCAAACGGTTTCTGAAATCGTTAAGTTTGTGTTGTGAAACACAGGTTTAAACCGCGATCGCGGTGTGTCAAACCACGAAAATAATCGTTATATTCACCCACTAGAAGCCTGACTTCTAGCGTTTACGTTTCTCGCCTATTTCAGGTTTAATTAAAATTAGCATCTGCTTTAAGAAAGATTTTGCTCACGATGTAAGCTGTATAACATCACTCTTGATGTATATTAGTCTCCTGCCAATAGAGTTAGCCTTTTAAGGCAAAATGACATCAAAAGACTAATTTTTCTAGTTCCCACAAAATTTGGGTTGAGTGAGCGGTATACTCTACATTGAGTGTGCTTTTGGCAGTAGCAATCACTGCTTGCTAAACCGTTGTTCTTAGGTTTTTAGGAGAGTCGAATTATGAACATTATTGCGTGGATCGTTTTAGGCTTGATTGCAGGTGCGATCGCAAAGGCTATCTATCCTGGTACTCAGGGTGGTGGTCTTCTTGCAACGCTCGTTTTAGGCGTTGTGGGTGCCTTCATTGGTGGTACGTTGTTTACCTTGCTGACGACAGGAACGTTTGCTCTTGCTGCTCCAGGTTTCAGCATTGGCGGCATCGTTGTGGCAATCATCGGCGCGATCGTGGCTATCTTCCTGTGGGGCTTGATCACCCGCCGGGCTGCTTAGACAACTGTGTAGCGAAATGCGTAGGGGCGAAGCGTCTAGCGATCAGGTTCTGGCTTCTAAGGCAGAGCTGTAGCTCATGACTTTGTCCCTATAGCTTATGGCTGTACTCGACTATTTTGCTTCATTTCGAAGTTTGGATCAGCGAAGACGGCAATCGTTACGATAGTGGGCTGTTGCAGCAGGCACGATGTCTGCGCAACGCTCTCACCGTTTTTAGTTTGACCCACTCTCACACTGTAAACTCAGCGAATTCATTGGTTTCATCGATCGACTCGTCTTTGTGCGCCTTCGATGGTTGAAAAGTCGAGCCTTGCGTGACTTGGTTAAGCGTCATTTTAGGATTCTGCTGCAAAACGCTTAATACACCCATAAAATCGCGCACTACTTCGCCAGGGGTTAATAGCGCTTCTGCACCTACACGGCTGGTAACTGCCCCTAAAAAGTCTTGAAGCTCCCGTTGGGTCAGGCGTGGCTTGCTGTTGTGATGAGTCGCATGAATGTCCAATAGGCGCTGTAGTAGCCCCAAAATATCCTCCTTGGTGAGCGGTTCCAGCCAGATGGCAGGTCCCGAAACATCTTCCGCGCCAACGGTGACAAAGCGGCTTTTGGCGGTGCGACGTTGCCACGCAGGATCGCTATAAAGCCCACGCCGTGGGTCTTCTAATAACTGGGGCGTACCGCCGATTATGGTACCTAGGTGGCTAACTCTACCTTGCATGGCATCGTTGAATATTGCCAGCAATTTGTCGTAATTATTTTGACGGGCGATCGTCGTATTGATTTTATAAAGGTGAATCGCTTCGTCCAGGAAGATGAGCAAGCCTTTGTAGCCAATGTCAGCGACGAAGCGCGCAAAGAGTTTGATGTAGTCGTACCAGGTTTCATCGTCGATAATCACCCGTACACCGAGTGCTGCGCGCGCTTCCGTTTTAGTCGCAAATTCACCTCGCAACCAGCGTAATGCGGCTGTTTTCTTACTGTCATCATCCGTGCGATAGCCAGACCAGTAAGTAATGATGACGTTGGCAAACTCAAAACCGTTAACCAGATCGGCGACCTCTTTCACGACTTCACGAATTTTGGCTTCTACCTGACTGTCAAAACCATCGTCATTTGGTTTTTTTCCGGTTTCTTGGGCAACCTGAGTCTGGATGCCTGCAATCCAACGCTCCAAAATGATGGTGAGTGCGCCGCCATCAGGACGGCTCTTTGTTGCCAGGTTGTGCATCAATTCACGATAGGTGGCAACGCTAGAACCATTGCTGCCTGCCAGACGACGTTCCGGCGTGAGGTCAGCATCAGCGACGACAAAGCCTTGTTCCATGGCATAGTTACGCAGCAACTGTAGGGTAAAGCTTTTACCCGCCCCGTACCGACCGACGACAAACCGAAACGCACTCCCCCCCTCGGCAATAGTATCCAGGTCTTGCATGAGAGCTAAGACTTCTCGTTCACGCCCAACGGCGATATGTTCCAGCCCGACGCGCGGCACAACGCCTGCACTGAGGGCATTGATGAGCGCTGTCGAGACTCGTTTAGAAAGTTTGGGCAGAGACATGGGCGTTTCTTCGTTCACTCAGTGCCAGGTTCATTTGTACCAGGACGATCGCTTATTCATCATAGTAAGACCTGCAAGGCAATACTCTGCGCCTAGTTTGCCTGATTCATTGAGGCAGTTTGATCAGAAGTTGAAGCTGGAGAGGTAAATCTATGTGGTAATTTCACGGAGTCCTGTACTTAATTTTACTAAGAGCTTGCTACGATCGAAGCAAATCGATCATCTTGCAGGTGCCGCGCTCATCGTAGACTAACTGATTCTAACGGCTCATTAGTTTATGCTTCCTGGCTAATCATCTGATCGTCTGTCAGACGCTCTGACGTTTAGGGTCTATATGCGTTGCCTCTCTACTAATCGAAATGATCGCGTTGCGATGTATCGAGATGATCGCGCTGTTTGTCGAGTCTGACCCGCTCCGATCGCCACAGATTGGTTGAGAAAGCCATGCATCAGTATTCAAATGAATTTGAACAAGCTAATACACCGATGGCGACGATCAGTACGAACGCTGAGTGCCTGGTGCCAGAAGTGCCGCCAGACGTATCGCCAGAGACCACTGCTGCCTGGGCGACTCCATCTGTACCAGACGCGTCGAAAGCGGCAATACAGCAGTTAGTGATGGAGCTGCAAAGTGAACGATGCCTGAATCGCCTGGGTCAGCGGCTGAATGCCTGCGTTTCGGAGTATCTTGCAGCTGTCGATCGAGACGCTACAGTGAGTCACGTTTCAGTGCCGCCAGCGCAAATTTTGGCAGAGGAATTAAGTCTGGGTCTGAATCAAAGTTGCGCCGTTGTCCTGCCAAGCATAGAGGCTGTGAGCGATCGTGGTGAACCGACTGCGCACTCGCTCGAATCAGTCTTTACGGTTTACGTGATCGCCTCAGGACACGCCAAACCTGCACCAGGAGAGTCGTGTCTTGCCTCGGCGATGCCTTTAATGCCGTTTACTTTGGGGCAATCGTTAAGCGATCGTGATTTGCAGTGCTGGCGAACCCAATTCCCTGCCTGTGCCTGGCAGATACATAACGGTCAGGTTATTTTGGGCTGGCTGTTGCTGAGTCCGATTGCGGCTGATTTCCAGCCAGACACGCTGAATGTGCTGGATCCACTCGCCTCCTTAAAGGCTCGTCTCATTGAGCAAAGTCTCGATCGGTACCTTGCAGCCCTGTGCCAGGTTGAGCAAATTCAAGCGCAAGCACAGCAACGAGAAGCGTTAGCCGCTCACAATCACGAACTGCAACAAGCAAACCACCTGAAGAGCGAATTTTTGGCAAACACGAGCCATGAGATCCGCACGCCTCTTAGCTCGATTCTGGGCTTTACGCACCTGATGCGTGAACAGGGCTTCAACCCCAGCAGCCTGAAGCATCAGGAGTACCTCAACATCATTTTAAGCAGTGGTCAGCATTTGTTAGCGCTGATTAACGACATTTTAGATCTCTCAAAAATTGAGGCAAATCAGCTTGATCTGCACTGGGAAATCGTTGCCATTAAGTCGGTCTGCCAAACCGCGATCGCCCTGGTGAAAGAAAAAGCAAACGATAAAGGGCTGTCACTGACGCTAGAGATTGCGCCCCAGGTGGATACACTTGTTGCCGATCCGCTACGGCTAAAGCAAATGCTGTTCAATTTGCTGTCGAATGCGCTCAAATTTACGCGCCAGGGTAGCGTGGGGCTACAGGTTACAGTAGCCGATGATCTTCATTTCACCGTGTGGGACACGGGTACAGGCATCTCAGAAGACCAGCAGCAGTTGCTTTTTCGCCCTTACTCACAGATTGCGAATGCTGCCGCTAAGCGTGACGAGGGCACAGGCTTAGGGTTAGCGCTCACGCAAAAACTGGCAGAGCTTCATGGTGGTCGGGTTGAGATCCATTCTCAGTTGGGTCAGGGTTCACGCTTTACGATCGTGCTGCCCCTGATACCAATCACTGAGAACGACGCTGAGGTAAACGTCAAGGCTGGTGAGCTTGAAGCAGTTGAGACGGTTCAAGCAGCACCGTATGTCGGCGAAACGCTTCCTGCTCGTGACCATCCCCGCTCAATGACTCAAACAACTAAGTCTGCACGTTTGCCAGCTAATCCGCACGTCCGCTCGGCATCTGACAAACAGCCTCCTCTACCTACCGTTAATATACCGACGCGCTCGAACCATCTTTTGCTAGTGGAAGACAACACCTACAACGCCAAACTGATGCTGACGTATCTCAGCAAGTTGGGGTACGAAGTTACCTGGGTGAAGGATGGCATTGAGATGCGGCAGGCGTTGGCGCGGGCATTGCCAGCCTTAATACTGATGGATATTCATCTACCCGGTGAAGACGGGATAGCGCTGACGCATCAGCTTAAAGCAGACGATCGCTATTGCTCTATTCCCATCATTGCGCAAACGGCAATGGCGATGTCGGGCGATCGTGACCTGTGCTTGGAGGCTGGAACGGTCGCATACATTTCTAAACCGATCGACTTAAAGCTGCTGGCGCAGCTCATTGCTCAGTACGTTAAGGGTATCAAAGAGTAGAAGTGGGAAGAGCGGCTGTGGTGGCTGGTGTTGAGAGTTTTACAACCAGGGGGGCATCTGTAACGCTGAGCGTCAGCTGAGTGGGTGACGTATAGGCTGTGATCGGGGCGATCGATTGATTGGGTGCATACGTGGTTGCCTGCCCCAACGCGGTGTTGAAGTTTAACGTCACAGTTTGACCAACGGTTTGATCCGTGCTGGGAACTTCAAGCCAAAGGACAAGGTAAAAGTCGCCGTTTCTCTTTTCCAGCAGCGTGTGATGAACGTTTTGGGTTGTGCCACCGATGGAGTAGTTGAGTGCCCCTAATGGAGTTGGCGTGACGATCGCTGCTGTCGTCGTGCTGGTTGCCGTTGTTGCAGGCTGTGGATCATTGAGTAAGCCAATCAAGTTTTTCAGTGCTGTATACGCAGGCTTGGGTGTGCCATCGCTGCGGATCAGTCCATAGTTGTTTTCGCTGTTGTTTGGGTCAGCTTTCTGATCAATCAGCTCATACGAGAAGGTGCGGGGAACGCCTTGATTGAAGCTTTCTAAAAAGAGCCGGGGAATATACTTACCCTGTACGGCTTCTGTGACGGGTCGATCGGATGCTGCGCTACCAGTCGAGTAGCCAACCTCAGTGGCAATTAATGGCTTGGTGCCAAAAGCCTGCGATCGCAGCGCATAGTCTTTCGCAAGGCTACCGTCACCCGGATTCTTGGGGTTGTTGTAGGGGTGGAAACTGCCGTAGTCTACCCACTGGCTCAGGTCGCCGATCGCGCTGCTAGAGGTGGAATAGACAAAGGATGGACCAATGATGGGAATGCTTGCGGTCGCGGGATCTGACTTGAGCGCTATGTAAACATCTCGTGTAAAGTCGCGCAGGTAGCTGATCCAACCGTTCCCTGTGACGGGTTGACCGTTACGGCTGTAGCTAAACAGGTTGTAGAAGAGGTCGAATTCATTCAGGATTTCTACGGCTTCTACTCCAGCCGAGACGAGTTTGACGAAGTTAGCGACGGTGTAACCAGGGGGTTTGGTGTCGTAAGAGGCATCGGGACCAATACCAATGTTAGGGTCAAGTACCAACGTAGACTTGATGCCTAGACTACCCAACTCATTGATGCGCTGAATCCAGGTTGGGTCGCTACCACCATCGCGAATATGACGTACGCCCAAGTCGAGCAAGGTTTGCTTGATGAATGGATAGTTGCCATACGCTGTGTCGTAGTAGCGGATATGAGTGTTGATGCCGATCGAATCTACAAACGAGTTAGCGCTTTTGGCTGGTTCACCTGTGGCAAACGCAAGGGTGCTGATGCCCTGAAACAACTGACTGGCTGGAATAATTTCTTTAGCCTGAGTGGGGCTAGACCATAACAACTGCGATGTGGCACCGCCTGTGCTGTCGTAATACTCCAGCTTGATGTCATACGACTGACCGGCAACAAGGGCGATCGAGCCGCTGTTTTCAATCACATCGTGATCAGTCCAGTTATTGATGAGCAGTTGCCCGTTAACCCATAGCCTAATCCCATCATCCGATCGGGTGTAGAACGTGTAGGTTTCAGAGGTTTTAGCCTGCACCTGTCCCGTCCAGCGAACCGCAAAATTGTCTGCTGGCACGATCCAATTGGGGGCATTGGTGCCCCACACAAAATTCACGGTCGGGTCAATTTGCGACCATTTGAGATTCGTGAAATCTTTGCCCTGGTAGTACTGCGCCCGCAGCCCAGACTGGTTAGTGGCAGTAGCGATCGGTGCGGCTGAAGCGCTTGGAGGGATGCTACTAGAGGCAAGGGCGTTACTAGCCGTTAAGCTGCCCGTTTGAGTAGTCAGGGCGGAAGTAGCAACTGCATTGGTGCTGATATTTGTACTCAGATCAGAGCTGCTCGTTGCAACTGCGACGTTTGAATCTGACACTGGTAGTTTCCCTAATAAACGAACTTTGCGTTAATGAGCCTCAGAAATCAGTAGCCTGCCGAGCCAATACTCAGAACTGCCACTTGCCTTGAGTGCTACTACGGAACGAGCTGTTTGTCGGGAACACACGCATTTGATTTATAAAGACATCGGCAAAGGGACGCTGACCAACAATAGCAATGTAAAGCGTTAAAAGCGTTAACTGGAATACATGTCTACGACAGAGCCACGATCTGCAACAGCCGCGATTAATATCTACCATGAGTTTTCATAAATCTCAACCCCTGAGTCAAATTTACTAAACTGTAGTAGTTGCTTCGTTGTCTAAACGGAGCTGTTTTATGTGTAGATAACGACGGTTGCGGTTGCAAAACGTCATGGATTTGATGATCTTTTCTGATGCGAGAACGGGTGAAACATGAAACCTTCTAATGACAGTTGAGAGCGCTGAAAGCTAGCAGCCGCAACCCTTTCGAGTCAACTGAGAGCAGAATTTAGTGTGATTTAGTCACTAAACGTTCGACTGACTAAGCGACTTGCTTTACTTCCTCCTCAATGAAAATTCCTGATCGTTGTCTTCATAGAAACTTTAAGTAAGCTTTAAATTCTGGCTGCTATTCAGGTTGCCCTTTTCTATCAACAAGCAACAGCTTGACTGAAAATCTTTAGATGGTTGGGTTATCCTCTGATCGCATGGAGTGAGATCCGTTCAGTTGGGATGATTGGCGCGATCGTACTGCCACTACTATAGAGGTACCTTCACAAGCGCTATTGATTGTGCCTACAACCATTTCTGAGCCATTATCTTCTTCAGGATCGACCTCACTTCATACCGTTCCTGATGCTCCTACGCGTTTATGGATGCCTGAGCGCGTTTTGTTTACGCCTTCAGCGTTGGAGCTACCTTGGGGACAGCAGATTTTATCACGGGTACAGGCGCTCGATCTGCCTGTGGAAGCGTTGCCACGCGATCGCTTGACAGGTTTACGGGGTGAGGATGACCGCGAGACGTATGCGATCGCCAAGCGTACCCTTGCGGTGGTGGTCGCCCCACCCAGCCATTTTAAGCTCAGCCCCATTCCACCGTCCGCCGACTGGCAGTTTCATCTGGCAGAAGGCTGTCCGGCTCACTGTCAGTATTGTTATCTGGCAGGCAGTTTGCAAGGTCCACCTGTGATTCGGGCGTATGCGAATCTGCCGCAAATTCTAGAGAATCTAGCAGCGTATGAACGTCCCGGTCAGGTGACATCGTATGAGGTTAGTTGCTACACCGATCCGCTCGGCATCGAGCACCTCACAGGTAGCCTTGCTGAATGCATTCGCTACTTTGGTACTCGTCCCGACGCGCATCTCCGTTGGGTGTCAAAGTTTGATGGGGTCGATCGCCTGCTTGACTTACCACATAATGGGCGCACACGCTGCCGGGTGAGTGTGAATGCTGCTCCGATCGCCCAGCGGCTTGAGGGCGGGACGGCATCGGTTGCTAAGCGTTTGCAAGCACTGCGACGATTGGCATTACCACGATCGCAGGGTGGTGGTGGCTACCCGATTGGACTGGTGATCGCGCCCATTATGCCGATCGACGCTTGGCAGACTCATTACAGTGAGCTGTTTGATGCGATCGAGGCGGCGATCGACTTTGATTGCGATCTTACCGTTGAGCTGATCTCCCATCGCTTTACCCCCGGTTCTAAAGATGTGTTGCTGAGCTGGTATCCCAAGACGACACTTGATTTGGATGAATCGACTCGCAGCGTGAAGCGCAACAAGTTCGGCGGCACGAAATATGTTTATCCTGCCGAGATGATGAAAACGCTGCGCCGCTTCTTTGAGCAAGAAATTGCCCGACGCTTTCCGCAGGCGAAGATTCTTTATTGGACGTAGGAGGGCAGAGGGCAGGAGGCAGAGGGCAGAGGGCAGGAGGCAGAGGGCAGAGGAAGCAGAGGTAGCAAGGGGGGGCAGGGGAAGCAGCCTTAACTCCAAACTCCAAACTCCAAAGCTTCCACTGCCTCCTTTGCTCCCCCTACGTCACTAATTCGGCGTATACCGCCTGTGTTTCGTCATAGACTCGCGTAACCTTGAGCCAATCGAGATTCTGGTGCGATCGCCTTTTCCACTCCTTTAACAACTCAGGATCACGCAGCAGGGGTGCGATCGCGTCTGCCAATGCTGTAGGCTCTGCCGCTGGCACCAGTAACCCAGCCTTGCCACCATCTAGCGCTTCGGGAATGCCATCCACGTTGCTGGCGACGATCGCGCACCCTGCTTCCCGTGCTTCTGAAAGTACCAGTCCAAAGGGTTCTTGACGGGATGCGAGGACAAAAATGTCGGTGGCGGTTAGATAGCGCTTCGGTTCTGCCTGATAGCCTTCAAAGTGAATACGATCGACAATGGCTGTCTTTTGTGCCTGTGCTTCAAACTCAGCGCGATCGGGACCATTCCCAATCAAATAGAGATGCACATTAGGAAACTCGGTTGCCAGTGATTCAAACGCCGTAATCAAGTCTGCAATGCCCTTGCGGTGATACATGCCAGCAAGGGTGGCGATCGCAGGACGCTGAAGTACGACAGGCGGCAACTCCGATAGCTGTTCACGCGGACTGCCCAAGGTGCCGTTGCAAACCACGCGCAGCTTTGACTGAGGAATGCCTCGCTGTGCCATTGAGTTAGCAACGGATTGACTGACAGCAAGTACGCGATCGGCTAACCCCATCAAAATGGCGCTGCGCTGAAATTCGTTGTGGACAGTAGACACCAGCCCATACGGTGAGCGTCCCCGGAGTGCCCACGCCAGTACCATGCCTGTCATCATGTGAGCGTGAACAATGTCTGGCTGCATGGTTTGCACCAGCGATCGATACTGTCTCGCAGCCCGGAGCAAATTGAGCGGTTGGCGACGTTGATCCAGAGTCACATGCGTCACGCCGTAACGGGTCAACAGGCGATCGTACTCCCCTCCCCCAGACGCAACGACTACGGTATGTCCGGCTTCTGCCTGCAAGCACGCCAAATCAACCGCCACGTTCACAATGCCGTTGCCAATTTCTTGAATGTGGTTGAGGAGGTGCAGAATTCGCATGATGGTTAGCTGACCCGAAGCGCCTTTTGGGGCGTTAGATTTGCCAACATATCGATATATTGATCAACGACGCGATCAACCGAAAACTCCTGGGCGCGTTGGCGGAGAATCTCAGGGGCGATCGGCGCTTGCAAGGTCGCTAAAATGCCGTCTGCCAGTGCTGCTGGATCATTCACAGGCACCAGCTTGCCATATTTGCCGCCATCCAGAATCTCAGCGGGTCCACTGGGGCAATCGGTGGAGACGATCGCGGTGCCTGCTGCCATTGCCTCGGCAACCACATTGCCAAAGCCTTCAAAAATTGAGGACAAGGCAAAGACATTAGCTTGAGCCATATAGGCATAGGGATTTTCTGCAAAGCCTGGTAGTGCTACATCGTCTTGCAAGCCCAACTCGCGGATCTGTGCCTCTAGCTTTGCTCGATCTTCACCTTCGCCTAAAATCATCAACCGTGCCGATCGCTGTTGGCGCACGATCGCAAATGCCTCTACCAAAGTGGGAAAGTCCTTCTGGCTGACCAAACGCCCTACGCCCAGAATGACAGGCGGTTCTCCGGTTGCAAACCAGGGATGATTCACAGGCTGCTGCATTTTTTCCAATACCGCTGGCGTAACAACGGGATTATAAATGACCCGAATCGTGTCCGCTGGAATGCCCGTAATCTGCGCCACATCATCTGCTACGCCTCTAGAAGCCGCAACGATCGCATCTGCCCACGGATAAAACAGGCGCACCAATTTGGGTCTGATACGCCCGATCGTGTTGGGCTGATGATCACGAAATTGCTGCGATAGGTTCGTTTGCACACACATCACAATGCGAGTGGATGATCCTGCCAACCGTCGTGCCCACGTTGCAGAGCTGAGAATATCCAACGCCGAAAACAGTACGGACGGCTGCTCCTGTTGCAAATAGCGACGTAATGCCAGTGTCTTCGATACCAACAGCGGCGATCGTGCCTTCAAGTCCACAATCCGAATCGAAGGCGGCACTGTGTCCAGGTAGGCTCCTTTCGTTTCTGCCAGCACCAAATCGACTTTAAAACCACGTGCTGCTAGACCTTCTGCCAGGTGCAGCATAGCTCGTTCGGCACCACCGCCTTCAAGGGCAGGGAGGAAGACGCTAAGAGTGGTGGATTGAGGAGTGGAGGGCATGGGAGGTGAGGTGAGTGGAAGATAGAGGAGGTTTGAGTTGTTTTTTCCTGACTTCTGGCTTCTGCTTCTTCGCGGAAGTGAGGTGTGAGGAGTGAGGGGGTGAGGAGTGAGGGGGTGAGGAGTGATTTCGAGTTGATCCTGACCGCTGACCGCTGACCGCTGACCGCTCCCTTCTGCCTTCTGCCTTCTTTTAACAACTAACAACTACTTGCAGCAGTTGATCAATCTGTTGGCGAATTTGCTTTAAATCAAAGCGATCGATCGCTTCAACTTGGGCGGCTTTGGCGATCGCCTGTGTTGCCGCTGGGTTTGCTTGGCAATGGGCGATCGCAGCAGCGAGTGCTTTTACGTCTCCAGGTGGTACAAGCCAGCCAGTGACACTGGATTCTATCAGTTCCACAGCGCCACCAGAGGCAGAGGCAATCACGGGTCGCCCACAGAGCATCGCTTCTGCAATGACGCGCCCAAACGGTTCAGGTGCAGTGGAGGTGTGAGCCACTAGATTGCAGGCTTGCATTAACGGCACCACATCAGAGCGGAAGCCTAGAAAATGGACTCGATCGCGCAGTCCCAGTTTTTCTACTTGCGCCTTGAGAGTTTGCACGTAGTCTTGTTCACCAAACAGAGCATCGCCGACAAAGAGAACTGCAACATCTTCAGGACAGTGAACGAGCGCTTCCAGCAAAATATGCTGTCCTTTCCAGGGCGACAGGCGACTGAAATGACCCACGACAAAGCGATCGACCAATCCCATCTGTTGCCGTAACTGGGTCGCATTCGTGTTTACTTTGTATAAGTTTGGCTCGAAACCGTTGTAGACGACAGCCGCTAGATCTGCCTGCCCACCAGCGCTGATGAAGGCATCGAGGCTTGCCTTTGATGTCGCAATGACCTGACTGGCACAGCGGTTGGCTAACGTGACAGCAAGACGACGATTGGTAGGGCTGAAGTGGTCGATCGACAAAATATCGTGCAAATGGTAAACCAGCGGACGACGGCTCAACACGCTTGCCAGTGCCCCAACGACTAACGCCTTCTGAGTATTGGCATAAATTAGGTCATAGTTGCGGCTCAGACGCGCCACCTGTAGCGCTAATGGCAGCAGTTGACCGAGGCTTTGCAACCCTTGCACTAAGCCGCTTTCTTTACGTACCCGCATTGGCTTCGTTGCTAATACTTGTACTGGCACCCCACGTTTTTTTAGCGTTGCTTGAAAGGGACCATCTGTGAAGAGGCAAACCAGACAACGATCGCGATACGGCTGCACAATATCTAGAAGACACAACTCTGCGCCTGCCAGTTCGCCACTTTGATCAAGAAAAAGAATCTTCATTGCTCTGGTTGCAGAGGTTGAATTGAGAGGTTTTGTAGCAATTGCTTGTGGGTTCACAACTGTACGCCTTAAACCATTAGCCATAGGCACTTCGATCCACGCATAGGTTAAATATCCCACGCCTAATGTGGTTGCCAGTAACAAACTGATCGTAGCTGTATACCCAATACTGCTGATGAGATTAGTTGCAACGATTAGCTTCAAAAAAACTGATAAACAAAGGTAGTGTGTCAAATAAATTGAATAAGAGGCATCACCTAAAGAAGTAAATAGCCGTGCTAGTGATGACCTCGTTTGATGGCACGATCGCTGTACGTCGAACGAAGCCGAACCCAGGACAATGAGCATTGATGGTAAACCGTAGGCAAAAACGGGGTTTAGTATGAGCGATCGCTGAGCCTGAGCAATACCAAATAATAAGAATAGTGACGTTCCTAAAAATAGAAAACCCGTTTTTTGTGTGTTGAAGCGATTTTTGCGAATCAGATCAGCAGCCAGACAGCCAAACAGAAACTCGAAATTGTGAGCACTAAAAACAAACTTAAACAGAAAGTAATTATCTAAGTTGAAGCTATCTGAAAGGCTACTCAAAAGGACAGCTATTGTACCGATAAACCATCCCAGCAGTAGGTAACTAAACCGTCTGAGCGGTAGTACTATTGCAAGTGCGAACAAGCCATAAAAGAGCATCTCATGGCTTAACGACCAGCCTACAATTAAGATTGGAAAATGCTGCTGTGGTACCAACAGTAACGATTTAATAATGACGGCTAAATCACGTTCATAGCCGTAACCAAGCTGAGGCTCTAAAAAATAGATGGGCAGTATTGCTAATGTGATTAGCCAGTAGAGCGGATAAATCCGAATCAGACGTTTGAGGATGAACGGCTTGAGGCGATCGCGTTTTCCCACATCTGCCTGATGCACAAAGAAAATAATGAAACCACTCAGCACAAAGAAAAAGTCAACTCCAGCGCCACCAAACGCAAACAAATTGCCTAAAAATGGTTGACCAAGCTTTTCTTGACTGAGCTGGGTGGCGTGAAACAGCAGCACTAGCAGCGCAGCGATGCCTCGACAGATTTGAATGCCTTCTAAGCGCGGCTTAACGGTTTTCTGTACAGCATCCGAAGGCAGTGCACGATCGCCGTTCATTCGCTGCGTCGCAGTCATTGCTCCATCATTTACAAACGGTTTCACGAGCCAATACACCTCATACCCTGCCATCAACACATTGCCCTCAACACACTGCCATCACGCGCTTTCAGCTTCGAGCGCCAACAGATGTTGATAGCGGTAAAAGCGTTGGGCTGCCAGTGCGATGCCTGCAAAACTCCACATCACCACACCTGATAGTGCCAGCGTTGAACTACCCAACCCGATTTGGGCAAACACCCCCAGGCTGATAGCGCGTGATGCACTCATAAACGCGTCCGATCGTCCCTCTGTTCCCCGAAACAGGCTGAAAAAAAGGAGAATCATGCCGCCCAAATACGGTATAGTGCCGAACCAGCCCAAGTTAAATAAGATGGATAAAATGCCGCTGTCATTGCTGCCCAGGCTATCGTTTGCCAGCACAAAACCCAGTCCGTTACCCGGAACTTCTGCCAATGCATCGCCCAGAATTTGACCGTAGCCTTCAAGTCGCTGGTTGTAGCTCACGTCGTTCTGCGTGTTGGAAAAGGTTTGCAGACGTGCCGCGATCGCCCCTGAAAATGGCTGCATATTCACCAACGGAATGACACAAATTGCCATCACCAGAATCGTCACAATTAACCGCATTTGCAAGCGCGGCTTCAGCGATGGAATGTACATTACCACGCCTACAGCCCAGCCCAACCAGGACGATCGCACCAGCGACAGCAAGAACGACAGGTAGCCCACTCCCACCGCTGCAAACCGGAGCGTACTCTGACTGCTAAACAGCAACAGCAGTCCTGCCATCATGACGGTGGCGAACGGACCTGGTGAATTCATGGTGCTGAAGACGCGCATTCCCAATGGTTCAGGAGTGCCAAAGGCGATCGCCTTAGAATTGATCAGCCAAAAGCGATCCCACTCCGGTGCGACAAGATACTGCATCACCCCGTATGCGCCAGATACCAGTACACCCCACAAAAACACGCGTTCTAAATTCTGGCGGTATGCAGGGTAGCTCCGCCAGTTAACGAACAGATGAAAGCCAAACAGAATGGGTGCTAACCAGTTCAACAACGGGACTACAACGGCTGTCGGTGGATACTTAATCAGCCCCACTAGCAAGCCGTAGAGCACTCCTGCTGCCGACAAAATAAACGGCAAGCCATCCTGCCGCAGGTAGCGAGGCAGATACTTTACAAACGTCAGCGCCGTCAGCATCATCACCAGAAACGGTGCCAGCAGCACAGGGCTGGGGTCAACCCATCCGCTCTGAAAATCGATTAAGCGACGCACAAACGGAGACAAAAACGCGAGCCACCAGGCAAAACCCACGTAGAGTACCGGATAGCGCCGGAACAAAAACAAGCCAACCAGCAATGCTCCCGCTGGATACGCCAACCGCAACAAGCCACCTGCACGTGCAAGGATACAGAGCAGCGAGAAGAATACCAACCCCAACATGGCAGTCCATGCCAATGTTGGCTGTAGACCAAACTGGGGACGAGGGGTGGGAGTAGCAGCGTCGGGTTGCATGGGAAAGGCTGAAAGAGTTGTTGGTTGTTAGTTGTTGGTTGTTAGAAAAAGGCAAAAGAAGTGAGAGAAGTAGGGGAGAGCAATGAAGGGAGTCAGTGATCGGGAAAGGCTCATGCACTAACAGCTAATAACCAAAAACTAAAAACTGGTTTAACTCAAAACTCTACTCCCTCCCCGATCGCCCCTCCTTCCAATCAATCTCATACAATTTGACTTCCTTCAAAAAGATATAGAAACTCCATAACCCAGAGAGGGTAAAACCAGCCATGCCCTGACGAAACATGCCGTACCAGAGATACTGCTGCACGAATTTTGCGGATGGTTTGAACAGCAGTCGCAGCAAGCTAAACCGAGTGCCATTGCGATGAGCCTGCTGTGCATCCAGATCAGTGTAACGGTTGAAGCGAACCACTAAATCGCTGATGTCGCGGAAGCCGTAGTGCCAGATCACGCCGGGTAATTTCACAACGGGAGCATCCTTCACATCCGGTCCTTCGTGTACCAAAACGTCCTTAATCCGAAAAACGGTTTTGTTGTAGAGGCGAGTGTGATACTCCGGTCGCGTATCGAGCCATTTGTCCCAAAAATCGCCGATGCGAACGGCAGAAAAGGCATTGGCTGCGATCGTGTTTGCCTGTTTCCATTCCAGCAACGCGGTTGCTAGGCGATCGTCAATCACCTCATCCGCATCAATAAAGAGAATCCAATCATGCTGTGCCTTGTCAGCGCCAAAATTACGCTGGTTCGAGTAGCCCGACCAGGGATTGTGATACACCTGACAGCCCAGATCGTGAGCGATTTGCACGGTGGCATCTTCACTGCCGCTATCAACCACCACAATTTCGTCAGCAAATGACTGGCACGATCGGATGGCATTGGCAATGCATTCTTCTTCGTTCTTAGCAATGATGACGATCGAAAGCTGTCTCGACTGCATGGCATCGACTGGATTGAACAAGGGCTTCTGGCTCAACTGCATCATGGCATCTTCATCGAAATGTAGAACACTAATGGGAACTTGAATTTCAAAGAATACCCGTCTTCTCAGTTGTATCCCTTAAAATCGAGCTGGCACCGTTTCTTGCAACGCAAGACGTTTAATCCTAACTTATGTCGAAACTTGCACTGCTGATTGAGGTTAGTGAATACGAAGCTGGATTACCTCCCTTGCCTGGTGCTCAGAGAGATGTTAGGGCAATGAAGCGCGTTTTACAAAATCCTCATAGGGGCAATTTCGATGCTGTAAGCTTGCTCTCAAATCCCAGCCCAACGGCAATGCAACTGGCAATTGAGACGTTGTTTCTCGAAGATCGCCGTAAAGAAGATTTGATTTTGCTTTACATTTCTAGTCACGGTGTCCGCGATGATGATGGCTGCCTTCACCTCGCAACGCGCACAACCCAACTGCGGCAATCCGGGCAAATCTTCACAGCTACTGCTGTTCCTGCCAGTTTCATTCAGTCTTGCATGAGTCGTAGTCGATCGCGTCGTCAGGTGCTGATCCTGGACTGCTGTTTCAGCGGCGCGTTTGCAGAAGGTATGCAGGCGAAAAGCTTAGAGCAGCCGATCGCACTACTCAACCAACGGTCAACCGGAATCAAATCATGGGCATCCGCTTGCTGATTGTTGTGGTTAAGGTGAATTGTGCCAAAAGCTTTGTCGCCAAGAGCGATCACACATCAACCTGTGTGATCGCCCTCTTCCATGTGCAGGCGATCGGCTTAACTGGCAACTTTCTCGCTTGCTTTACGCACGGGTCGCTTCCGCTGGCTTTTGCGAACGCCTCCTGCCATTTCATATTCAGCGCTGTCTTTGCCATACTCAAAGGCAACACCCAGCAACATTTTCTCCGACAATGCCATTAACGTCTTTTCGGCTTCTAGCATGGCGGCACGGTCTGCATCTAACAGCGATAGCGTTGTGTTGTAGTCAGCAACCCGTTGGCGAGTGGTTTCAATCAGTTCAGTGAATGCCTCAACGGTTAGCCCTTTGCCTAAATCCAGCGCTGGATTGATGGACTTTAAACCTGCAATCCGACGCTCGGCTTTATCGACACTGGCAGAACTGCGCTTTAAGCGTGCCATAAATAGTCCTCATTATGGGTAAGGTAGATAACGCCAGAATGCCCACCAGCAAACCACAGCGAACATATTTATCGCCAGAATAATTACGGATTTTTGATCGCTTGAGGCTCTAATGTGTCCGTAAATCTATTGATTAATCGCTTTTGGGTTGCTGAAATGGACGATCGCATACCCAAGATCAAGGAACACAAACCTGAAACTAAAGAACACAAACCTGAAAGCAAGAAACGCTGACTTAAATTAAGCAATACTTATACAAATTCAAGAAACGCAAACCAGAAAGCAACAAACGCTTATCGAAGATCGAGAAATGGGTACAGGTTGCAAGGGTTTTTAACGTGCGATTGCTCAATTTAGTTATATGGGGAAGCGATCAGGCTTGTAGTTCCTAAAAGGTGATAAGGCTAAGTAAAGATCTCACTGCACCAAAAGATAATCTAAAGCTTTCAGCTTTACCCTTCGCGAAAGGTTAACATGCAGATAAGTCGCAGTTCAATCATCTAACTAGGAATTTAGACTGTGAGTTTCCAGCCTCATCATCCAACGAGGATCTTAGGCTGGAAGGATCTGTTCAACCATCCAACCCAATAAGAGAGAACCATGCTTAGATGCAGCATTAGATATTCGGTATTTTGGTTGACGACATCGGTGGTACTTTCTATTGCCTCATCTTCTGTAGCAAAAGATGTCTCCAGCCTTTTTTATGTATCTAAAAGTGACAATCGCAACCAGGCACACTATGGTGTTCAGCTAAATCAAAAGTGTTTGCCAACTAATTCTCGACCAGTCTACGCTTACTGGCGCATGGCTAATGGGAAAACTGAAGAACTCCTGTCAATCGAGGAACCTGCTTATGGCATAGCAAGTCAGTCAGTTTCGGGAAATAACACTAATCTTATTTTGAATGGTTTTCAGAACAGAGGCATTCAAAGGATGATTGCACTAACCGCCTCTGGGTCTAATGGAAGATGTCAAGCTAAAGCCTACACCAATATTAATGGAGTTCGTAAAGAGTTGTCCTACATCCACATTGATTTAGCTGATGTCAGGAGAAATCCTTTTGGCGGAGGCACAATAGGAGGAAGAGTGGTGAGATTAACACTTATTAGTTCAGATGGAACTCAAGAAGCAATTCCATGTAGCTCAAATTGCAGGTTCGGCATTTAGCGAAAATCTTGGTTAAGGGATATGTTGTGACTCAGTAGTCTGAGTAGTCGTAGTAAACCTGTAAAAGTCTAGTAAAAGAGTATGGCAACCAAATTAATCGAGTTAGAGAATGACATTTTGGTAGAGGTAGAAGTACCAGAAGATCAAGCCAGACAAATTTCTAGTCACTTTGCTGACCAAGTTAGCTCAACCGTTGATAAAATCAAGCCAGTCTTAGTTAAAATTTGTCGTCCTATTGCCGAAGTTTGGAGGGAAGTTAATCAGGAAATGCAAATTGAGAAAGCAGAAATAGAAATTAACTTTGGGTTTGAAGGAGAGGGCAACATCTACATAACGAAAGCAAAAGCGAATGCTAACTTAGTTGTAAAACTTGTGTTGACCCCAAAGGAGAGCTTAAATAAGTGAGCACAAGCTTAGATGATTCAATTGTTTTAATAACTAGCGGAGACACTAGAAAACAAGGAGTTACTGGTACAGGCTTTGTTATTCATCAGGATGGGCTTAGAACCTATGTATTAACTTGTTCCCACGTAGTAAGGGATGTAGGTGGCTCAGAAAATGTGATGGCTGACGGTCTAGCTGCTGAGATAATTGCTCAGGGCGACGAGCAGGATTTTGATTTAACTGTCTTGCAAGTTGAAGGCTTGTCAGACCGACCGACATTAAAGTTGAGCCAGTTCTGTCAGGAAGGACAGTTCTTCGTTGTTATTGGTTTCTACTTGTATGGCAGAAATAACCCTAGAATGAAGCAAATTACGGGAGTTATAGGACAACAAAGCGAAATAAGATCTCTAAAGTTAAGAAGTAGTGTTGATGCTTGGGAACTTGGTCTCGACGAGGAAAATTATCTACGCCCCGGCTATAGTGGAGCACCAGTGATTGAGCAATTAAGTAACCGTGTCATGGCTGTCGTAACTCACCAGGAAGGTCAAAGCGATAGGAGTGAAAAAGGAGCGGCAGTTTCTATAAATGCCTTGAGAGAAGTTTGGGTAGATATGCCAAGTGAACTGCTTCTTGATGAACCAGAGACTGCGCATTTAGAGAGCGAACCAAGTTTTAATGCCAGAGGGGAGGAAGAGTTTTCAGCAACATATGTGTGGAAGATAATTTGGATTGCGTTTGTTTTATTTATCATCTGCATAATCTCCCTTGCTTTTTCCTATCATTTTTCCTCTAGTCGAGCTTGGCAGGACAGATTTAATCTTCCGTGGGCTGATGGTTTGATTATTGAAGCTGCTCGTAGCATCATTTATCTGGCTTGTACAAGCTATTTAATTAGTGTGGTTTTCCAAACAGAATCTCTTGAAGTTCTCGGACTATCTAGGACTTTAAGTAACTATAGTAGAATTGTGTATTTAATAAGAATTTTTATAATTGCAGTTACTATTTTGAATGTTACTGTTCTAGTAGATTACCATCTCCATTCTGGGCCGGAGGGTCTGGCAAATGATCCAGAAAACACTCTCAAAGATGAAGTTACTCTAAAGGACACCAAGGGTTTTGAGGTTTATAAGTTACCCTATCTGTGCTATTTGCCTTATTCTTTTGTCAACTTTATCATTGTTGCTGGTTTAACTATCTCAGTCAGCCTTTATGCAGCAGTAAAGGATCTTGTTAGTTTAAATGATTGCCGGAGAGCACTCAAACGTGAGCTTAAGAAGTTTGTCGAACAATCTCCGAATTCTCGAAGAAACCAGAAATATTGCAAAGAGATTGAGCGAGAATTTAAGCGATTCTGCGAAGATTTTATCGACAAGATTGGTCGATACACAAACTTATTTTTGTGTTTAGCTATTGTCGTTTCATTTGAACATTCAATTGGAAAACATAACCTTATGCCTGAAGCTCAAGCCTTGACGGGATTGGGCTATTTGATATTTGCATCTGTATTCTTACTTATACTCTTTGGATTTTTACATTACGACAACGCTTTTCGAGAAGCTGCCCGCTCATTGTTCGATATAAGGTGCGATGATCTTGATCTTTTTGAAAGTCAAAATGGCTTCATCGATTTTTTGAAAAGAGTTTTTCGTAACTATTTTGGTCTTTATGTAGGAATTCTAGTTATTACTTTAGCTCTTGTTTTTTCTGGTATATCTCCAATTATTGGAAATGCCTTGCAAGGTTTGACGAGATAACGATCGCTGATCTTGTAGATTAGGTTGACTCAGGAAACCCAACAACTTTTTGTTTGCTCACCTCCGTTGCTTCAGCGATCGCTAACCACATTGCTCAAGGTTAAACTATAGAGACAACGTGGAAACGAGGTCAAGCCGATGGCTGTTCGACGACCCCGCTACGGAAAGGAAGAATTTGCTCGACGTCGGTGATGAGATTTATGAAACTTAGGTGCGTCCTCAAGTCGAAGCAGGTAATCACGGCAAGATCGTGGCGATTTGCTAGCGCAACACTGCGTGAACGATCTCGAAACCGGAGCTTTTGAAGTCGATGCGAGTGAGATTGCTGCCTACGATCGCTTTGCATTGTGATCTTTTTAGCGGCTAATAGCGGTTAGGAGCTGAGACGCAATATCCCTTACTGTATTCATCTGATTGTGAGGGTTATACCATTGATGGGCTGCCTTTGCGATCGCTTGTAATTGTTCGATCGCCAAGTTTTGCGTTTGCAGTCCAGCGAACAAAAAATGCTCGTTCGCTTGCAGTCCATCCAGTAAGGGGGATGTATCTTGCGTGACGATCGGTACCAGTCCATGAGCGCAATAAGTCGCAAAAACGCCTGATTTCGCCAGACGACTATTGTCAGTTGAATAAACAATGCCTGCAAACGATTCAGATAGTAATTGGCTAATGACATTGGCAGGTTGCTCACCTTTTTGTATAAAAGGAATACCCGCAATTTCAGACTGCCCCAATGATAAAGAGAGACCCACATCACAGATTGCTTCAATGCCCAGAAGCCGACAGCTATTGATGAGCATTGACTGCGATCGTTGATATATTCTGGCACGTCGTCCTCGTGTGCCAAAGACGATCAAACGCTTTTGTCGTTGCGTTAGCGGTGTTGTTTTCGCTAGCTCACCGATGTTAGAAAAAACAGGTAGATTGGTTATAGGTGACTGCAAACGGTTCGCTAAAACTGTTTTGGTAGCGGCGTTATTGGTGACGATCAGCTGAGCTAGTTTCGCAAGCTTCCAGGCAACGTGCTGCTGCCAGGGGAAGAGATAAAACGTTTTCTTCAATAAATAGAACGATGGGAATTCGTGAAATACTATAATCAATGGTAGCGATCGCTCTCTTTGCATTGCTTCCAGCGCTTTCACCAACCAAAAAGGTGCGCCGTACGTAGGATCGTAAGGATAGTCTGAATAGTGCAAGACAACGGCTTGAATCTGTGCTGGAATCGCCTCAACAAACGCTTGTGGGCTATCAACCGACAAGGGAATACTGGGAAAACAATCGTCGCTTTCTGCTTCATTTTCTGACTGAAACGTCATGAAGTGAGTGTGGATATTGTGTTGCAATAGTCCCTTTGCCAACGTAAACGCATAATCGCCAATCCCGTCGATCGCAGGTGGCAGTTTGGGACATAGTTGCAGAATTTCCATAGCTTCACGCGAGTACATGAAATTGCTTAATTGAGGTTTGTAGAAAGTAGCGTCTGTTTTTCTTTGAGTCCTAAACCATGTTGCATTGAGCGCCGAATGAAATGCACAATATTAGCGCGATCATACTGTTTAACAGCAGTCATCCGTGCAGAGGCACCCAGGCGATCGCACAAGTCATCGTTTTGTAAGAGCTTCAAGCAGGCGGCAGCAAAGGCTTGTGGCTCGTCGCGCTGCAAAAAATCCTGACCATCCTTAAAGACCAGTCCTTCTGCACCGATGCGAGTCGACACCATTGGCTTGCCGTAAGCAGCGGCTTCTACCAGCTTTACTCGCGTACCGCCGCCCGACAGAATGGGACAGCAGACTACCCGCGATCGGCGGTACAGCGCCTCCAAATCATCTACAAAGCCTGTAAATTCTACCCCTGCAATACCGCTGCCGTAACTGCGAATGTTCTCAGGCTGCTTGCCAGCAATAATCAAACGAGCCTCTGGCATCTGCTGACGGATGAGTGGGAACACGTTCTCAATCAAAAAATTAGCCGCGTTGATGTTGGGGTAATAGTGATAGGCACCAAGTAGCAAGAGCGTTGGCTCAGCAGTGAGTGGCTGTGGCTGTGGCAGAGTGACCGCATTCGGAATCGAAATCACATCGGCTAGACCTTGATTGGTCAAATACTCCTGATCCTGTTGTGAACAGACGTAGGTTTGCCGTGCTAACCGGATTGCCTGCCGCTCGCCCCACCAAAGCACTGGCAGTTGCAGGTAATAGAGAGACGTAATCAGTCGCGTGGGCGGTTGCCGAATGTCTCGCAGAAAGGCGATGTGTTCGATATCATCCAGGTCAAAGAAAATGGGTGGTAGCGACTGGCGCGTCAGCAGCGCGGGACATATCGATCGCAGCCGATGGATAAATATGGCATCAGGCTGACGATTCAAACAGTCTTCAAACGCCTGAACTTGCTCTGGTTGGCTGGTGCGAACCAGATCGCGCTGTTGAAAGAAGTTCAGCATTCCCGGTGCCTGCTGTTGCCATTTAGATAGCGGCTTTGCATGTACGAACTCTGGGCACAAGAAGAGGTTAATGGGTATGTTCCAGTGATCTGAGAATGCCTTTTCAGTTGCGGCGATCGCGCTTGGGGACGTGTCTGTTTCAGGCGAGACGTAAAACAACATATCCAACTGTGCGCTTGCGGCAGGCTTCTGTTGAAGCAGCGACTTTAACGCTTCCAGAAACATTGCCATCCGTTTATAAGTGCCCTGCACATCAAGCCGCAGGTCACTGGGAAAGTGAGTCGACACAAAGAGTATTCGCATGGGCAAAGAATCAGGCAGATGAACAAGACGATCGCACAATTAACGCTAATGGTAGGCTACGTTCGCTATGAATGACTCAATCATTGAACTCACGTTTTTGCGTCTAACCAACGAGTGAATGTTGCTTAGGCGGTGATCGATCGAAATTGGGAGCGCCATCGTTCAATCGCAGCAGTATCAATAGTGATTCTAGTGACGAAGGGCGCTTTGATCCATGCTTCTATCGATTGAAAGTCATGGCGATCGGCTGATGGTAATCCTGTTGCTCGCGCAATTTCGGTAGCGCGGTGGTCAATTTTGAGAATAAGTGAGCGTCGTTTCGCTAAAAGACAGCGAATACCACCGTGCAATCTGGTGCCAATATAGTCCAATGATGGTTCCATCGTAAGCAAATCTTCTAAGGCTATTAGCGATCGATCGAGTAAGGTAACAGGAAGACTGAAGCTTTTCACATAGTCAAGATCCCCTGCTCCTTGAGGCCAAAAAAAAACGGTCTTATAATGTTTGATTGCAAGCTTCAACAGATTGCGATCGAGTTCACCATTGCGGGCATAATCTGTTAGCATTAGGAGCACATTTTCTGCCTTCGTCTGTGGAATATCGTCAGGCTTTAAGTTAGCCAGCGTCCACATTGTCGGGCAACCTGTATTCACTACATTCCAGAAGCCCATTGAGCGTAGCTTTAACTCTGTGTAGGGGTCTCTAACGGAGTGAAGTCTGCTTGATGACAGCGCCAGATGCAGTAGAGCTAGAGTATAAAAGTTGGGTCTACCCTGATACTGCCACCAGCTTACACCCATCAAAATGACCCGCTTTTGTAGACGCAGCGCATCTCGAAAAAAGATCTTCCATTGGTTATAGTGATTCATGCGTGACGACAATAAGTTTGTGCCACCAACCAAAATAACGGAACTTGCTTGAATAAGCTGGAAGTGTTCTTCTTCTAATGGCACATGGGTAGAAATATTAACGATGTGTTGTTCGCCAAAAAGATGTGTGATCTCGCGTAAGACAGCTTGCTGAATAATCAGATCGCCCAAATTAGCACTGAGCGTTTTATGGTGATCTGCAATGCCTGGATCGAGTAAGCAAACTTTGACTGGGTGCACGCTCTCAAGGCTTTTGGGGTCGGCGCGAAAAAGGTTATGCATGGATAGTAGTGCTTAGAATTGATCAGCGGATGAATTTAAGCACTATGTAAACATGAATTTTAGTGGCTAGTTGTTAGCTAATATCACTTTAGAAACGATTAAATGGTCAGCCAACTATTGCTGAACGTGCTCAAAGCTCAATTTAAATCGCTAAGCCAAGAAACTCAATTTTCAAACGACTGGTTGAGTGGTTTGGAGTCTATTCTGCGATGACTGCTTTTCTGGACGTTGCTGAATGGCGGGATGAATTACCCTCATCCCCAACCCTTCTCCCCAGGGAGAAGGGAGCCAGAACTCTTGTTCCCTCTCCTTTTGGGAGAGGGCTAGGGTGAGGGTGGATTGGATAGCTTCATCCCAGGATTCAGCAATGCCCTTTTCTGCATCGTTAAGGGAAGTGTTTGCAACAGACCCAAGGTTTGATCAATCATCATTGCTTGGTCAAACTTTTGCACCTGCTGCTGTGCCTGCTGTGCCATTCGCTGCATTTGGTCGGGGTGTTGTAGCGCCCAACGGATTGAATGCAGCAATTCGTCGCTCTCTCCTGCACGGCACAGCAGCCCATGCACCTGGTGTGCCATTACCTCAGGAATACTGCTGGCATTGGTGGTGACGATCGACAAACCATAAGCCATCGCTTCTAGTAGCGCAAAGGGATGCCCTTCAAACCGAGTGGGAAACACGAATAAATCGGCGGCTTGCAGCAAACGGGGCAGATCGGAGCGGTGCCCAAGCAACAGCACCTTGTCGGCGATCGCGGCTGCTTGCAGGCGATCGTGCAATTCCTGCCGCTGTTCGCCCTCTCCAGCCCACACGAAGCGAATATCAGGATAGTCCTCAAGTAACGTTGGTATGACGGCAAGTAGGTTGGTATACCCTTTTTGCGGGACCAGCCGACTCGCAGTTAACAGTACCTTGCTACTTGCAGAGATGCCTAATTCCTGGCGTACCGCTTGGCGTAGAGTGGCTCGTGTTGTGGGGTCAACTAGTGTCGGCAATTGGATGCCGTTGTAGATGTAACGTAAGGCGCTGACAGGCATCTGGAACAAATCGGCAAGCAAATCGCAGTTTGCCCTGGAGTTGGTGAGCCATTGCTGCTGTCTGGTGCGCACCCAGGCATAAGCACGCAGGCGCGATCGGCTTAGCGGAATTTTCTCCGGTGGAATCAGATGGAACATCACAGCGGTTGGGATCTGCAACTGTCCGCAGGCGAGCAGGCTACCCAAGCAGTGGTCTGCCCAGGGTAGGTTGATGAGCACCACATCTGGTTTGAGGGTGAGTAGCAGCGATCGCGTGCGTTTGAAGCGTAAAAAAGCGTCACCCATTGCCTGGATGCCTCGGCTGAGCGGCTCGGTAATCTCCAAACGGTGGTAGAAGACTTGATTAGCCGCAAGTGCCTGCCGCAGCGAGACGTTTTCTTCGCTTTGAGGAAACGCAGCGTGAGTGTCCCATCCTGCCTGGGCAGCAGCCGTCGCGATCGTGAGTGCATACGCTTCTGCTCCCCCACAAACAGTGGCTGATGCAATGATTAAGAGTCTCATGATCCTGCCTCTTTGGGTGCCGCTGCCCTTGCCCACTGCCGCTTCCACTGCTTAGAGAAGGGCTTCCACAGTGCTGCTGGTAGGCTGGGGCGGAGATAGCCAACTGTCCAAAACAGGCGATACAGGGGCGATCGCAGTAGCCATTGACGATCTTTGTGCTGTTGCAGAATGAACTGCCAATCTGCCAGAACAGACTGCTGCCAGCTTTTCCAGGCATCACGCAAACCCATATCGTAGCCATACAGAACCTGTAGCGCCAGCGTTTCTCGATAGGTGCGCTTGTAAACCTGACGCAGCGGTTCGTTGTGGGAATGATAGACCGCCGCCTCTGGCGCGTAGATGATTTTTTCGCCCAGCGCGAGTATTGCCCATGCCCATGCCACGTCTTCGCATCCAGACAGCGTTTCGTCGAACGGTCGTTTTTCCCAGCACTGACGGCGAATGGCAGCGTTGGCGTTGGAAAATGCTCGATCGCCCGGTTCATTAGGGTTAGTTTGTTCTCGCGGCTCATCGCTATAAAAGCTGCGGTAATCCCGCTCCACAGGAGGATACGCGTCAGCATGTGGCGCTTGCTTGCCGTAAACTCCCGCAACATGAGGATCAGCAAAGGGCTGTATCAGATGCTGTAACCAATTGCGATCACAGGGAAACGCATGAGCACTTAGCGCAACCACAATGTCTGCTTGCGTAGCAGCAAAGCCAATGTTGAGCGATCGTCCAAAGGTGAAGTCTTCAGGACGCATTGTAATTAGTTTGACAGCGGAATATTGCTCCACCAGTGCGATCGTGCCATCCGTCGAGCCTGAATCCACAACGATAATTTCATCTGGTATCAACACTTGATCCATCACAAGATCAAGCGTCTTGACAATATCTTTGGCTTCATTTTTCGTCCGAATTAAAACGCTAATTTTGGGATTCATAAAAAGCTCGAATGCGTGTAGAGCACTGTGAATAAGGCGAAAATAAGCTGAACCAGCGGTTATCTTGCTTCTGGCGAAAGCTTGAATAGTTTTGTTTTGATGGCATCTGGTAACGCTTGCGGTCGCTTAAGAAAGTAGGTTACTGTTGCCCAACGATCGCGTAAAGATAGCTGCATTTGCTGTAATAACGGTAGGTCTTTGCGATAGCGCTTAAGCAAAAGGGAAACTCGTTGGTTCATGTGTCCCTTTTGCATATCATTTACTGTTTTAGTTCCTTCCAGGCGGCGGTAGTTGCCCCACGTTTGATCGACATAAACAACGGTTGCTGACTGTACGGCTTTCAAAATAAAGTCTAAATCCATTGAATAATGATCATCAAGCAAGTAGTAGCCAATTTTTTGGTGCAGCGATGTGTGATAGAAATAGGCAGCAGGATTACAGGGATAGGGATGCATATTGACTCCCATAACTAAGTCGAATAGCTCTAACTTGCTTGGTTTATTGACTTCAACAAGTCTGCCAGCATCATCCCAAATGTTGCAGTTACCTACTAAGAGCGTGGGTTCTGGTAAGGTCTGAAAGCGATCGACCACCTTATTTAGAACGTTGGGTTCGTAGGCATCATCGACGTTAAGCACACCCATAACCGTTCCTCTTGCCATGGCAATACCCTTATTCATCGCGTCTGATTGCCCCCTGTCGGGTTCTGAACGCCAGCGGATATGAGGATAGCGATCGGCGTACTGTCGAATAATTTGTACCGTTCGATCAGCCGAATTGCCATCAATAATAATGTGTTCAAGGTCAGCACAATGCTGCTCCACAACAGCTTCAATGCAGGCAGCGATAAACCGTTCACTGTTATAAACTGGGGTAATAATACTTAACATCTTTTCATCGATATTAGAGTTCTACATACGTATTGAAGATGGTGGCGATGCCAGCAGCAAGACGCACTCTGCGACCTAAATAATGCTGCTTTGAAAGGACTGATCCGACGTGACGCAGCAGCATTTTATCCTCTGCTTGTGCAGCATTTTTAAGCATGTGCTGAGCATAGTTAGACATACGATCGCGAAAGTACCTTTCTACATCTCCACCTAAACTGGCATAGTTGAGAATCGTTCGTTCAATCGCTTCTAGCTGCTGCCAGAAATCGGCTTTTCGCCATGTTTTATACTGATAATTTTGGTCGTGCTGGTTGTAGTACAAAATCTCAGGGTTTTCAATGACTAATGAGGGATAATGAGCACAAATCCGTGCAAAGTATTCTAGATCGCAGGAGTAGGAGAATTGTTCATTGAAGGTGCCGATCGTCTCAACGATTGAACGATGCAGCGTGACTCCAGACGGTGTAGTGGTTGTGTTCAGCACTGCCCAGGTGCCTGGTTCTGCCAAGCGGTAGCGAAACGAATGATCAAGGTGTGCATCCAGCGATCGGTGGGCAATGAGCGCTGGTTCACCGACTAACGTGCAGGCGCGTCGAATCGTCTGTAATGCCTTCGGTGAAACGCTATCATCGTCATGAATGACACAGATCCAGTCCTGCGAGGCAGCAGTCAGGCAGCGATTCCAGGTTTTTACCATGCCGCAGTTGGAAGGATTGGACACCAGCTTTACTTCAGGAAAGCCATGCAGTACCTCAACGGTGCTGTCGTGTGACCCATCATTCACAACCAAAAGCTCATCGCCTGGGAGCAGTTGGGGCATGAGCTGTTTAACCAGTGCGGTCACTGACTGAGAGCGGTTGTAGGTCGGAATGGCGATCGTCAGTGGTGGTAAGGCTCCAGAGACGCTGCTACCAGCCTGACTGGGTGAAACCTTCACTGAGCTTAAGTTTGTATCGCTTGTATGCACAGTCTCTCCTACAAATTGGGGGCAGGGTGAGGGGCTAGAGAAGGGATAACGGATAAAGTATGAAGGATAAAAAGTTCTGAGTTCAGCCTTTAGCCTTCAAATTCCTGACTTCGACTTCTTATCTCCTTTAATACTTAATAACTAATAACCATGTACTTGATGCAGCGTCTTCGCCAGAGTGTCTGTAAAGGTGTCTAGGTTGTATTTCTCTTCGCATAAGCGGCGACCTCGATCGCCCATTGACGATGCTTCCTCTGGGTGTGCTAGAAGATAGGCGATCGCCTGTTGCCAACCTTGTACATCGCCAGGTTCTACCCAAAAGCCAATGCCCTCTTTTTCGATGTCTAAATCAATCTGTTTGTTTCGTGTCATGATGACTGGTTTTCCCACTGCCATTGCGTCTAGTAGGCTGGTAAGACCCGCTAAATTATGGGTTTTTGTGAGTGGAATAGCGATCGCAAAAGCATGGCGATAAGCAGTTAAAATTTCTTGGTACGAAACGGCATTGTGTGCTGAATTGCTGGCATGAATGGTAATGCGATCGGGTAGATTGATCAGGGTCGGCGCTGTGGTTGCAGAACAGTAAAGATTGAGTGTGCAGTCAATACTAAGACAGGCTCTAACCAAGGTGTCGTGGTCACGTTCGGTTTTACCAGCACTCACGATTACGGGCAGATTAGCAGTAGGGACTATATCTTGCAAGGCTGCATCATAAAATGGTAAGTCTGCTCCCCACGCAATGAAGTCCATCTTTTTGTAGATAGCGGACTCTTGTACAAACGGTTCCATTACTTTTTTGCTGAGGCAAAGTAACCGATCGTGACCGTTGAGAAAAAGTGAATCTTTGGGTGGGTTGGTGAAGGGATGATGAATGAGGGCGACCAGCGGTTTGTGAAAGAGTTTGAGCGATCGTAATAACGCTAGCAAGAACGTATTGGTCTGACAGGCAGAATAAACAATGTCATAGTCGGTATGGCGAAATAGAATACGAAGCTGTTGATCAAGATAATCGCCTAAACCGATTCTGCGTCCAATTTTATTTAACAAACCGGACGCTTGATGGGGCACTATTTCAACTTCAATACCATGCTTCTCCAAATGTGTTGCGCCCCAAAGATGCTGTCCAGGATACTCGCCGTTTTGCCAAAGTTCCCAGGCATGATCCATTGGATAATTGTTGAGCAGCAGCACTTTCATGGACGCTGATGTGAGGTGTAAAACGTTGAACGGTTGATCAATTGCAAGCTTCGCTAATAGAACTATTCGGCAGTAGCTCCTACGATCGTCGCCGTATCATCCCGATCGCCCACTTCATACTGCATTTGGTGATAGTTCCAGAGCTTGCCGCGCTGGTCAAGCAGCGCCTGATATGACCCTTCTTCAACCACGCGTCCTTGCTCCATCACCACCACTTTGTCAGCGCGAATGATGGTCGAGAGACGGTGAGCGATCGCAATCACAGTACGCCCTTCAGCCAACTTTTCGAGCGATGCCTGAATGAGCCGTTCGGAAATCGAATCCAGGGCGCTGGTCGCTTCATCTAGAATGAGGATATCAGGATCGCGGAGAATGGCACGCGCGATCGCGATTCGCTGCCGCTGTCCCCCTGAAAGCCGTACTCCACGATCGCCCAGGCGCGTATCAAACCCCTCTGGCATTTCCTGGATGAACTCCAGAGCGTTGGCTAATTTAGCCACTTCAATAATCTCTGACTCTGTGGCTCCTTCACTGCCATAGGCAATGTTGTCGCGTACGTTCGTGTTGAAGATAAAGGTGTCCTGGCTGACGATCGCAAAACGTCGCCGTAGGGAATTGATTTGAAACTCCCGAATATCTACCCCATCGATGAGAATGCTGCCGCATGTTGGATCATAGAAGCGGGGAATCAAATCAACCAGCGTTGTTTTGCCTGCCCCTGACGCACCCACCAGCGCCGTCATTTCGCCCTGCTTGATCGTCAAATTGATTGCATTGAGAACTGGCTGCTGTGGGTCATAGCCAAAGTCAACCGACTCAAACGCGATCGCGCTACGTAGTCCCGCAAACTGCCGCTGTCCATCCTTTAGGTAAGGCTTGTTGTGAGTTGTGAGTAGTTCCCGGATGTTATTGAGTGATCCCCAATAGCTGCTCATGGCTGCTCGACTACCGTTAATTTCGTGCAGCGCGGGCACCAGACGAAACAGAATGAAAAGAAACGTCAGCAGTGATGCGGTTTGCATAATACCGTTGCTAACAAAGACAGTCAGCGCCAGAATAATCATGCCAACTAAGACGGTGGTTGCCAAACCTTCTGCTAGAGGGCGCACCAGCGCAAATCCCCGCGTAGCTTTCATCGACGCAGCCACCACATCAGCACTGGCTTGATAGAACCGTCTGCGCTCAAAGTCTTGGGTGGCAAACGCCTGCACAGTGCGAATACCGTTGATAAACTCCATCGCCACAGACGTAAACCGTCCGTTAGAAATCGATACGCCAGAACTAGCGAGGCGTATCCGCGCAATCAGGCTGTTCAACGCTACTGCCAGGAGTCCAAACAGCGCTAACGAGACAATCGATAGCTGCCACGAGAGCCGGAACATGAGGAACACATAAACGCCCAGCGTCAGACTCCGGATTAAAATGAATGAAAGTAACCCAAAGGCAGATTGCAGTCTGCCAATTTCACTGGTGAGCGTGTTGAGCAATTCTCCAGAGTGGGTTTTGGAGAAATAACTGAGGCTCAATGCCTGCAACTGCTCGAAGATTTGTTTCCGCAGGCGATCGACCAGTTTTTGCTGAGTCAAATCGGTGTAAATCTGCGTCAAATAGTTAAACGTCGATCGAATCCAGGTTGCTGCCAAAATCAGCGCTGAGACGCGATAGAGGCGATTGAGTGAGGGTTCGTTAATACCCAAAATCCCTTGATCAAACCAGCCCACTCCTGTCTGAAAGGGTGGCGCAGAAGGATTTACCAGGCTTTGCAGAAACGCCAGCAGAAAGCCAAAGCTAAACCCTTCAAAAAAGGCAGCCCCAACCGCGCACAGAACCGCTGCTACTGCTATCAAGGGAAAGTGCTTAAACTCTCGCAGAATGGTGTAGTTTTCTTGCCAGAAGCTAGTCGCTTTCAGCGCGCTTTTAAGCGATCGTCGGAGCGGTGCAGGAAGTCTTAGCAGCATGAATCGTTGGTAGAAAGGGTGCCGTAGCTCTTATTGTCAATGCAAGCTGTAGCGTCAGCAAGCGCTCTCGCTTGAGCTAGAAGGCACCAAACCCTGAAAGTACCTTGGGCACTGTCAGCAGGAGAATTTTGAAGTCTTGACGAAGCGACCAATTGCCCAGGTAGCGTAAGTCAACTCGGTTCACTGCGTCCAAATCGCGGAGGTGCGATCGACCCGTTACCTGCCAGATGCCCGTGATGCCGGGTAGCGCATTCAGCCGTTGCCTCACACACGGACTCAGCCGTACCGCATCGTAGAGTGCCCAGGGGCGTGGACCGACTAAGCTCATCTCGCCACGCAGCACGTTCAGCAGTTGGGGTAGCTCATCCAGGCTATATTTCCGCATCCAGCGACCGATCGGTGTCACGCGAGGATCGTTTTCGCACTTATGCAAGCCTGCCTGCTGCCCCATCACCTGATGGTGGTAGAGTTCTGCGCCAGTCACCATCGTGCGGAATTTGAGAATCCGAAACAGCTTGCCCCGCTCACCGACGCGCCACTGGCTAAAGAAGATGGGACCCGGCGACTGGAGGAGCATTAAAAAGCTTAGCCCCAGAATCAGGGGACCGACCACTAGCATGAGTAGGGCAGCAGCGCTCCAATCGACCAGTCGCTTTAGCCACCATCTCAAGCGATTTTGCTTTTTGGGTAGGGCAGCAATACTGGGTACGCTCAGGTAGGCGGGTTTGTTGACTTTGGCGCAGGCATCTGCCCAGAGCGCCAATCCAGCTTCGCCAATGTCAGGGGTTAGCTTGACCAGATGAACGGGCGATCGCTCCAAGCAATCTGCCAGCATTTGTTCGCTTTCTAACGCAGACAGCGGTGGCGTTGTTTGCGTGGGTGATAGCGTGAGTAAGAGCTGCTTTTGTCGCCAGGTAAGCGTGTAATGGGACGCGCGATCGCGCGAAGTTTTTCCTACAGCGGCTTGGTTTGAAAGGGAAAGGGTAGACATAAGCGTGGGGGTCTTGAAAGGGTAGATTTGCCGTTTAACTTAGCCGTTGGGTTGCCCGATGCAGCAAGCGCTTAGTGTCAATCTACAGGGTGTTCATCTACGGGATGTCTATCTACAGGGTGGCTAATTGTCCTTTGCGCTCATATTTGCGTTCATAGGAAAAGTAGCGATTTGCCGTCAGGTCAGACCCGTTAGCAATCACGCCGATGACATTCAGCTTGCTCAGCAGTGCGGTTGCTTGTACCAGTTCGGCACGCGTCACGTGACCGATGCGCCCTACCAGCACCATGCTGCTGCAAAACGATGCTGTCAGCAGTGCATCGACAATGCCTAAAACCGGGGGCGCATCAATGATGATGAGATCGTAGGCTTGCTCCAGAGCCTGCATCAAGTCACCCATGCGTTCAGCGCTCAAAAGTTGGGCAGGATCAGCGGGCATTGGTCCAGAGGTGAGAATCGACAGGGGAATGTCCGTATAGTGGTGTAACGGTTGAAGATCGCCGTGAGACCGGAACGGTGTTTGCCGCGTGAGTAAGGTTGACAGCCCGTAATCGTTAGGCAGGTCAAGCTGTTGGTGCAAACTAGGGCGACGCAGATCGGCATCCACTAACAGCACTCGTTGATGCAGACGTGCCGCGCTAATGGCTAAACCGAGGGCGATCGTCGATTTACCTTCGCCTGCCAACGCCGAGGTGACAACCAGGGAACGCAATCCAGCCGCACTCGGCAGCAACTGGATATTCTTGTAAATCAAGTCTAGGGATTCACGAAAGGGCTGCCAGTGGACGACCTGCATCATCGGTGGGGCTGGAGCGCCTGCTTCACGGAAGGGTACCAGTGCGGCTAAACCCTCCTCGTAAGATAAGGCTGGCACCATGCCTAAGAGCGGTAGGGCGACCTGCTTTAAGTCGTCTGGGGTATGCACTGCATCGTCCATCGTGTCGCGGATAAAGGCAGCTACACTGCCCAGCATCAAGCCAGCCACAGCTCCGAGCAGAATGTTCTGTTTCAGGTTAGGACCAATTTGCTTACCTAGCTTGGGTTCCTCAACCACCTGCCAGTCAAAGCCGCCGCGAGCGATTTCCAGGGCAATATCTTGCCGTGCTTTCAGCAGTTGTTGGAGCGTGTTGCGTCCAATCTGCACGTTGGGCTGGAGACGACCGTATTCTGCTAATAAGCTGGGGAAGCGTCGGAGCTGTTGCTGGAGCGATCGCTCTGCTTCATTTAAACTTTGGGCACGACCCTGTAAGGCAACCAGGTTGACCTGAGCATCGACCAGTGAACTTGCCAGCGTAAGATCGGTCGCGCTCAACTGCCCAACGCTAAGACCAGAATCCCCCTGGATATCGACCTGTGCGGCATTGCTGCCCAGAATTCGCCGTACCTCAGTAGCCAGCAGATCGCGTTGGCGCTGCCGCTGGTCGAGTGCCTGCTGCACATACGGACTGGCTGCTTTGAATCGCAAGCGCTGCTGCGCGATCGCCAGTTCGCTCTTTTGAATTTCATTCAGCAAGCTTTGATACCGCGACGATTGGCTCAACCGCGCGGCGATGAGTGCCTGCTGTGGTGAAAGCGCCAATTGTTGTTGCAGCGTTTGGTAGCGACCCTGCACTTCTCGCATTTGCGCCTGGTTACTCTGCTGCTCTTTCTGAAGATTGCTGAGAGCATCAATCAAGGCGCGTGATTGCACCTCTGGGTCAACCAGATTTTGACTTTTGCGAAAGCGCTCCATGGCATCTTCGGCGCGATCGACCTGCTTTTCTACTAGCGGGAGCTGCTCATTGACAAACGCTAAGCCGCGCGTCAGCCGCAGCGTTTGCTGCTCCCGGTTGTAGTCCTTATAAACCTGCTGAATCGCCATCAGCACTTTCTGCGTTTTCTCAGGATCATCGCTGGTATAAACCGCCTGAAAAATTTTGGTTTTTACCTTATCTTCTTCAACTTGCGTCAAAATTAGCGCTTTCTGAAGTTCTGCTGCCTCTAGTTTGGGATACTCTGCCTGTAGTAAAACAACGGCTTTTTGCAGCAATTGAGAACTACGCATCTGAGTGAGCTGTGTCGAGTAATCAACTTCCACATTACTGTCAGCAAACTGATTTTCTGATCCGGCTCCAGCATCTTTTTTGCTTTGATAGTTCGACTCTACCAAAAGCTGCATTGAGCTTTGGTAGATCGGTTTTTTCAAAAGTGTATAGATCGTAACTGCGACTAAGACACTTAGAGAAATACCCAGGAGCCAGAATCGACGGCGAAATAATGCCTCTACAAGCTGCCCATAACCTGGATCAGTTTCAGCCGTATGAACAAGATTACCTACCGTCACAACGACCACCCTTAAACATAAAAAATCAGCTAAGTTGATGCACCGACTCTGTCAAATTGCCCCGATAACGTGTTCGACTTGTCCAAAAAAAGCGTCTTCAGAAAAATGCTGGAGTGCATGTTCCCGAATGTTGCGATAATTCCACCTGATAGACTTGGCAGCAAGCAATGCAGACTGGATGGCTTCGGGTGTTTGACGGTTAAATAAAACACCGGTTTTGCCAGGAATTTGCGTATCTAAAACGCCACCTGCTCCATAGGCAATGACTGGCGTACCGCTGACGTTTGCTTCAACGGGTACAAGCCCATAGTCTTCCAAAGCTGCCACAATCACGGCGCGTGCTTTTGACATTAATTGAGTGCGATCGGCATCGCTAACGTGCCCTAAAAAGCGAATGTTCGGCATGGCATGTGCTTCTAACCGTGACCGTTCAGGACCATCACCTGTCACTAAAAGCGGTAATCCCAACCAGTTAAACGCTTCAATAATGATGTCTGTCCGTTTATAGCTGATTAGCCGAGCAGAGGTCAGATAAAAATCGTCTTTCTGATTTGAGAACACAAATTTGCTGCTGTCGATCGGATAGTTAATGACGATCGCGGGCTTACCGTACACTGTTTGAATGCGTTTTGCGACAATGCTTGAGTTTGCAATGTAAAGATCCGGCTCTTGAGAGTAGTTTAGATCCACTTTTCGCATTTGCTGAAAGATCTTTTCCAGCAATGGGTAGATCTTTCTAAACGTGGTGTATTCCCGTAGATAATTGCGTGTATCCCAGAGAAAGCGAGTGACGTTATGGCAAAAGCAAATGTGCCGTGCATCGGGTCGCTTACGGACGGCTTTAGCAAAACTGCTGCTGCTGCTGATGATTAGATCATAGTCTTGCAAATCGAGCGATCGAAAGGCTGGAAAATACAACGGCGCTAACAGCCTAAAATACTTGCTGGCTCCTGGAATCTGCTGTAGCGCAGTCGTATGGACAACGCGATTATGAAGCTCGATCGTGCGCTCTGAGTCATACAGCGATGTAAAGATGTCAGCATCGGGATAGTGCTTGCAAAGCAGTTCAAAAACACGCTCTGCGCCCCCTCGTTGGGTTAGATAGTCATGCACCAAGGCAATTTTCATAGCAAAATAGTGACGCTATAGTTGTGAACCTGGACATCCAAACGCTGGCTCCAGTAAAACGCTCAAGAGCATTTACGACAAGCGACTTTAGATGTAGTGTTCAAAGCTCCCTTAATGACTAAAGGGTGATAAGTTGAGGCTTGAATCAGGGAACGTAGAGACTTGTTGAATGTACTCGATTGGGGGCGATCGGGCACTAATATTTCACGGCTCATCCACTTACAGGGAACCACCCGTTGAGAACAGCCTGCATCGCTAAGGTATCGATTTACGCAGGCAAGCCTCAGTAAGGTGACGTATCGTTCCCAATCGACTTTTGCATACGTTCATGTACCAAACTTAACAAAGCGTAGAGAGCGCGTAAAAGTAAAACATCTCTCGAAAGGCTTAGATTGTCAAACCATCTCAGAGAAATATAGCTGTTTTTGTCATACTACTCTAGTAAAAGTAACGACGCTTTGCGGTTCGATTCAATACTAAAAAACGAAAATAGCAAAGCGCTTTCTTAGCGACAACTACGTTTTTAAATTGTCTCAAGTGATATTTTATACGCTACTGCGTAAAGTACGCACTATTTTGTAGCTCTATTTAAAGAGCTTTAAGCACTGCCTGGAAGAGATCGGGGCTGCAAGTAAAGTCTTAGATAGTGCTAATATCCTACGTAGGAAAAACATTAGAGTGCTAAAGCTAACAAGAGAGATTCCTAAGTATCACTTTTGACAAAGCGATTTCCGGAATAGTTGTCGTTGTCTTTTTTGAGCATGATCGCTTCAACGCGCTTTAATAGCATGGGAACTTTTGATGCACTTCTACGTCATCGCAATCATGTTCTACCCTCTCAGCAACCGTCGCGTGGTTTTGGTACGACCGCTCTGGCTTTTGCAGCAGTTGAGCAGTGCGAGCGTTCGGTGCGTTCCCATTACTGCACTTGCACTGCTGCTTTTGCCATTGGCTGGAATGGCTCAGGTCGTCGATCGAACATCCGTTCCCTCAGTAATCCCCTCAGCCAACCCTACGCCTGATCCCTCATTGACTCAGACTGAGGATGGTTATTTGTTAGGCGCTGGCGATCGCGTCCGCATCGATTTTTTCAACGTACCCGAATACAGTGGGGAATACTTGGTATTACCCAATGGAGCGGTGAATCTGCCGCAAGTAGGTGCGGTCTCTGTGCAGGGTCGAACGCTCAAGCAGGCATCGACCGCGATCGCGGCGAAGTACGAACCCTATTTGACGCGCCCAATCGTGACCATTGGTCTTCTGGCAGCACGACCGCTAAGATTGGCGATCGCGGGTGAAGTCAATCGACCGGGAACCTACAACGTGCAGGCTGTTTCGGCTACCTCAGATACAGGTGTTCCCAGCGTGACGCGTTTGATCCAGCTTGCTGGCGGCATCACACAGGCGGCAGATGTGCGACAGGTTGAAGTGCGTCGCCCACGCCCTTACAACGGTGGCGCAGATGCCCTCATCAAGGTTGACCTCTGGCAACTCTTAAAAGCAGGCAACTTACGGCAGGATTTGCGGTTGCAAGATGGCGACAGTATTTTTATCCCTTCTGCTACAAATACTAATTTAGAGGAAGCGCAACGACTGGCAGCAGCGACGTTTGCAGCCCCCAGCGATCGTCCGCTACGCATTGCCGTGGTTGGTGAGGTGAATCGTCCTGGACCCTACATTCTGACTCCCGACCAAACCAATCCAACGAACCAGACAAACGGTTCCCCTGTTAACCCGCTGTCTACCAACGCTAATTTGAAGGTTCCCACGGTGACGCGGGCAATTCAAACGGCAGGCGGTATTACCCAAGCAGCCGATATTCGGCGCGTTGAGATTCGGCGTACCACACAGGCGGGTCCAATGCAAACCATCAACGTTGACTTCTGGAGTTTGCTGCAAGCTGGCGATTTGCGTCAAGATTTGCCATTGCAGGAAGGCGATACGATCGTCATTCCCACCGCAACGGCTCTGGACAATACGGAAGCAACGAAAATCGCGGCTGCCAGCTTTGCACCCGATCGCATCACGGTCAATGTTGTTGGTGAAGTAGTGCGACCGGGTCCAGTGCAGGTACCGCCGAATACGCCGCTAAACCAGGCAGTGCTGGCAGCAGGCGGTTTTAACAATCGTGCTAAAAAAGGTGAGGTGACGTTTATCCGGCTGAACCCGAACGGAACCGTGGCACGACGCGACGTTGACGTTGACTTTGCTCAGGGCTTGAACGATAAGAGCAATCCCGCAATGCGAAACAATGACACGATCGTCGTGCGGCGATCGGGTCTTGCGGCTGTAACGGATACGTTAGGGTCTGTGCTATCGCCCATTGGCGGCGTATTCAGCATCATTAATCTTTTGGGCTTTTAACCTGTTCAGATCCCCGACTTCTTTAAGAAATCGGGGATCTGAAGCTAGCTACCGGGTGGGTGTTCTAGCGCGATCGCGCCCAGTACTCCGGTACGAAAATCATTCAACAACTGACGTGCGGTGCGTTCCACATCACCTTGATGACGGTGCGTTGCCAGTTCATGGAGGTAGCTTTCGCCAGTGAGCGATTGAGCATCCAGGCTGTAACGCGATCGCAGTGCCGACTCCACTTCTAGATCTTTAAGCAAATCCACCAGTGAGGCGGCAACCCGCTGATTATCGTAAGCCGCTTCACCAATGTCATCGCAAATTGCCAGCTTAAGTGCGGCATCCTGATCAGTGAGTCGTGATGGCAGCACACCAGGCGCATCTAGCAGTTCGATTTGATCGGAAATCCTGACCCACCGCAATTGCTTGGTGATGCCTGCACGACGGGCGCTATCCACTACACGACGATTCAGCAAACGGTTAATGAGCGCTGATTTGCCGACGTTTGGGAAGCCGATGACGACAGCACGAACAGGACGGGGCAACATGCCTCGATCGCGCCGACGCTGGTTCATTTGTGTGCCTGCAATTTGCGCTGCCTGTAACACGGTTTCAATGCCTTTCCCATGTTGGGCATCGGTAAAGTAGGGTTCTTCGCCCTGCGATCGAAACCACTCGATCCACTGCTGCCGCGCCTGAGCCGGGATCATATCAATACGGTTCATTACCAGCACGCGCCCTTTCGTGCCTAACCACTGCTGCACTTGGGGATGCTCCGTTGAAAGCGGAATCCGCGCATCGCGCACTTCCAGCACAACATCAACCCGCTTAAGCTGCTCCATCAGCGCTTTTTCGGCTTTCGCAATGTGACCGGGATACCACTGAATCGGAGGCGTTGTCATGAGAAGTACAGCACAAACGTTGAGGAAGGAATTACATTCGCTCTAGCGATCGTAGCTGACTGAGAAGGTTTTCTTTGCCGAAGACGTAGACATTGCTGGTGGGATTCGCACTAACCTTAACGCTGGCATTCAGCTTTGAAACTGCACATCCTCATACAACAGCGCGATCGGGCATCGAAACGTAATGCTCGCTAGCTCAAGCTCATCACCATCTAAATAGTGCGTCAACTCCCACTTATCTGCTGCATTCAGTCGAAAACACTCAACGCTAATGCGATCGGCATCGACCAGAACATATTCTTGCAGCGTTTTGATGGTGCGGTAGTGAGCAAATTTCCCACCTCGATCGTACGCTTCGGTTGCTGGTGAAAGCACTTCGACAATAAGGCAAGGATGCTCGATGAATTGAGTCGCTGGACGATCGCGCTCATCACAGCTTACCGAGAGATCGGGGTAGTGAAAGGGTCCATTCCCTGTGATGCCAACCTTGACATCAGAATTAAAGACGCGGCAACCACTACCGCGAAGATGAGGTTTCAGTGCTGTTGCCAGGTTTAACGCAATGGTGCCATGAGAAATTGTGCCGCCTGTCATGGCGAAGACATCGCCGTTGACGTACTCGTAGCGGAGTTCTTGCTCTTGCTCCCAATTCAGGTATGCCTGCGGTGTCAACTTCTGAAAGTGTGCAACCATCGCTCCCTCATCTACGGCACAATCAGCACAGGGCAAGGCGACAGATTGATCACGCGATTGGTCACGCTATCGGATACGCCTTCATCAGTCAGCCCTAAGCCACGACAGCCCATGACGATCAAATCGGCATCTACTTCGTCGGCAACGTCACAGATGGTGAAAGCGGGTTTGCCTTCACGCTCGATCGCGTCTGCCTCAATACCCTGCTGCGAAAAAAGAGACTTAGCACTAAGCAACAGTTCAGCGATCGCCTCTGGTGAAGTCATCGCGTCAGCCGTACCATCCTCGGTGGGCGGTTCCACAACCGAGAGCAGGATCAGGCGGCTTTGATGGATTTTGACAACGCCAGCAACGGTTTCAGCCGCTTGTTGGGATTCGCGGCTACGGTCGATCGGAAAAAGCACAGTCTTAAACATAGTTAGCATTACCGAGGACACACACTTCGGTACAATAGGTAAAAAGACTCATTTAGGAGATTTTTGCGGTGCCGAAGAAGACTTTAGCCAGTTTATCATCCTCTGATTTGTCCAGTAAGCGCGTCCTCGTGCGGGTAGATTTTAACGTTCCTTTAGATGATCAGGGCAACATTACCGACGATACGCGCATCCGTGCTGCTTTACCGACGATTCAAGCTTTAACATCCAAAGGTGCAAAAGTCATCTTGGCAAGCCACTTTGGTCGTCCCAAAGGTGACGATTATGCGGCTCGTGTTTCCGATAAATTTCGTCTGACACCCGTTGCTAAGCGCTTATCTGAATTGCTGGGTAAGCCTGTAGTCAAAACGGATGACTCGATCGGTGCTGATGTGGCTGCTAAAGTCGGTGGGCTGAGCAATGGCGATGTACTGCTGCTCGAAAACGTTCGCTTCCATCCGGGTGAAGAAAAGAACGATCCCGACTTTGCTAAGCAACTGGCATCGGTGGCTGATTTGTATGTGAACGATGCCTTTGGTACGGCACATCGCGCCCACGCTTCCACGGAAGGTGTCACTCACTACCTCAGACCATCGGTGGCAGGCTTGTTGATTGAGAAAGAACTGCAATTTTTACAGGACGCGATCGAAAACCCTCAGCGTCCCCTTGCGGCGATCGTCGGTGGCTCCAAAGTTTCCAGTAAGATCACCGTCATCGAAACTCTGCTCGATAAAGTAGACAAGCTGCTGATCGGTGGCGGCATGATCTTCACCTTCTACAAAGCGCGTGGTCTCAACGTCGGTAAATCTCTGGTAGAAGAAGACAAATTGGAACTGGCAAAAGCGCTCGAAGCAAAGGCTAAAGCCAAAGGCGTTGATCTGCTCTTGCCGACCGATGTGGTGATCGCTGACAATTTTGCTGCCGATGCGAACGCTCAAACCGTCAGCGTCGAAAACATTCCCGATGGCTGGATGGGCTTGGATATTGGTCCCGATTCCGTCAAGGTTTTTCAAGAGGCTCTTTCCACCTGCAAATCTGTCATTTGGAACGGACCAATGGGTGTGTTTGAGTTCGACAAGTTTGCAGTGGGCACAGAGGCGATCGCGCGTACCCTCGCAGACCTCACCAAAACGGGTACCACAACGATTATCGGGGGCGGAGACTCGGTCGCAGCCGTCGAAAAAGTCGGTGTTGCCGAGCAAATGAGCCACATTTCAACGGGCGGTGGTGCCAGCCTGGAACTGCTCGAAGGCAAAGAATTACCTGGTATTGCGGCGCTGGATGATGCCTAATCGGTGACCGACCGAAAGGGGCGATCGTGCCGTCTTTCGCTTCTAGCGGTACAGCGTTCCAACAACTATTTTCTACTGATCAGCCCTCATACCGATCGCTCCTTCTTTTGAGAGGAGTGCAGGGATGAGGGTTTCTTTTGTTAAGGTTGACGCAAAAGCCGGGTCTCTTCGGAGGAATGTGCTGTTTGAGCATTCAGGTAGCGTTCCGAAACTGGTTGCTGGAGTCCAAACTCCACCTTAAAGTAGACTGCTTGATTTTAGAGGACTATCTCTTGATAGAGAAGTCGTTACAAGCTTTGGGTTACTCTTTGCGATGAATGCATTCATTGTGCACTCACCGCACCAAGCTGGCTTCCTTTCATGTTGTTACATTCGCCTGTTTGCTGACCGATTCGGCAATCGATTAAACGTCCCTTTTTCTCACCCAAAACGTTAGTTAGAAGGTTTACGCTATGGCGACAGCTTACAAGATCAAACTTACGAACGAGGCAGAAGGTATTGATCAAACTGTAGACGTTCCAGATGATGCGTACATTCTTGAAACGGCTGAAAACGAAGGCATGGAGCTACCTTTTTCATGTCGTCAAGGGGTGTGTTCCACATGCACTGGAAAGCTGGTGGAAGGCTCGGTTGACCAATCAGAGCAGTCCTACCTTAGTGAAGATCAGATCGCTGCTGGTTATGTATTGATTTGTGTCTCACATCCTACGTCTGACTGCACCATTGAGACGCACAAAGAGGAAGAACTCGTCTAGGCAGGCTAGTTAGTTACAAAGGGGGTGTTCGATCGCCCCCTCAAAACGTTCCTTCTAACGCTGGAATGCAGCGCTCACACAATAACGGATGGTCTGCCGATTCGCCAACGTGGGTGGAGTAGTTCCAGCAGCGATCGCACTTTTTGCCATCTGCATCTACCACGCCAATTTGGAGCGCATTCGTTTGAGCGCTATATTTCAAGCCATCTAAACTTTCTGGAGAATCCAACAGTTCGACTTGAGAGGTGAGGAACAGGTAGCGCAACTCATCTACACCATTACCGCTCAAGCTAGCGGCAGGATTGAGCGCTTGCAGGGTTTGCTTAAGTTGAGCATCTGTGGTGTACAGCAGCAGTTTGGCTTCTAGAGAAGAGCCGATCGCTTTGTCAGTGCGGGCTTTTTCCAGCACTTTGTTGACCTCATCGCGGCTCTGGGCGAGGGTTTGCCATTTTGTCGCCAGCTCTGGTGCGCGCCATTGATCCTCCAGCGTGACCCATCCTGCCTGGAAGACAGATTTGTGGGGCGTGGAGTAGGGCAGCGCTTGCCAGATGTCTTCTGCCATGTGGGAAAGGACAGGCGCGATCGCTTTTGCCAGATTTTCGAGGGCGATCGCCAGCACGGTTTGGCAACTGCGACGACGAGGCGAATCGACTGCGCTGATGTAGAGCCGATCCTTGGCGCTGTCGAGATAGAAGTTGGAGAGATCCACGACGCAGAAATTCAGCACTGTTTGGAAGAAGCGGAAGAATTGGAAGCTATCAAAGGCATCCGTCACTTCGCTGAAAACTTCGGTGATGCGATGGAGCAGGTAGCGATCGAGTTCCGGCAGTTGGTCATAGGGAACCGCATGTTTCGCTGGATCAAAATCATGCAGGTTTCCCAGCAAAAAACGCGCCGTGTTGCGGATCTTGCGGTACACATCTGCCATCTGCTTCAACACAGTTTTGCCCAGCCGCATATCTGAGGAGTAATCCACAGACGACACCCACAGTCGCAGCACATCGGCACCATAGGGCGGTTCTTCCTTCTGGTTTTTGCCGCCGTTGATCACAATCATCGGATCAACCACGTTACCAAGAGACTTACTCATCTTGTAACCCTGCTCATCCAGCACAAAGCCGTGAGTCAGAACGGTCTTATAAGGTGCACACCCGTTCACTGCCACACTGGTCAGCAAACTCGATTGGAACCAACCGCGATGTTGGTCGGAACCTTCCAGGTACAGATCGGCGGGGTAGAAAAGGTGAGAGGGTTGTAGCTTGCTTCCGCTTTGCGGTAGAGAGAGGGGTGTAGCCTCCTGCCCTCTGCCTTCTGCCTCCTGCCCTCTGCCTTCTAGGACTGCTGCCCAAGAGGAGCCGGAGTCGAACCACACGTCCATCGTATCGGTGCCTTTGCGATAGCTGTGTCCGTTGTTGCGATACGCTTCAGGCAATAGTTCCTCGACGGGTAACTCCCACCAGGCATCGGAACCTTTCTCGGCAACGATCGCCTGCACAAACGCGATCGTGTCCTGATTAAGCAACGGCTCTCCAGTGGCTTCGTCGTAGAACACAGGGATGGGTACACCCCAACTGCGCTGACGGGAGATACACCAGTCTGATCGCTCTGCCACCATTGGTGTGATGCGGTTTTCGCCCTGGGCAGGAATCCAGCGCACGTCGGCGATCGCGTCTAAGGCACGATCGCGGAACCCTTCAACGGAGGCAAACCACTGTTCGGTGGCTCGAAAGATAGTTGGTTTTTTGGTGCGCCAGTCGTAAGGATATTTGTGGACGTAGGGTTCTTCTTTCAGCAAGGATTGTGCCTCTCGGAGCGCATCAATTACCGCTGTATTGCCGTCACCTAAAACGTTCAAACCAGCAAACTGTCCCGCTTCTTCAGTGAAGTTGCCGTCATCATCCACCGGCGCCAGGATGGGCAAGCCGTAACGTTGTCCTACCAGGTAGTCATCCTGACCGTGACCGGGAGCCGTGTGGACTAACCCTGTACCTGCTTCTGTCGTGACGTAATCGCCACCGATCACGATTTCGCTGCGACGGTCAAAGAGAGGATGCTGATAGGTTGTGTGCTCCAGCGTTTTACCGACTAATGTTGCCTGTACGGTCAGCGTGGTGCCCAGCACTTCGGAGAGGCGATCGACCAGATCTTTCGCCACGATGAGATACTTGAACCGACCCGGCGCGTTTTCTCCCACTTCTACCACGGCATAGATCAGCTCTGGGTTGACGCTGACGGCTAAGTTGGCAGGAATCGTCCAGGGAGTCGTCGTCCAGATCGCAACGCCCAATTCGCCCGTACCCATAAAGGAATCGAGCGCCATCATCAAGGCTGGCGATAGCTGTTTGACTTCAAAGGCGGCGTAAAGGCTGCGCGAGGTATGCCCTTCGGGATACTCCAGTTCTGCCTCTGCCAGTGCCGTCTTAGAACTGGGACTCCAGTAGACAGGCTTCAAACCGCGATAGATGTAGCCTTTCAGCACCATCTGACCAAACACACCGATCTGAGCCGCTTCATACTCCGGCTTCAGGGTCAGGTAGGGATGCTCCCAATCGCCCCAGACACCGTAGCGCTTGCAGTCTTGACGCTGCTGGTCAATGGTTTTAAGGGCAAACTCTTTCGCTTTTTGCCGCAGTTTCAACGGTGTGAGCGCTTTACGCTCGTCGGCTTTCAGGGTTTGCAGCACTTTTAGCTCGATCGGCAACCCGTGGCAATCCCATCCCGGCACGTAGCGCACCTTCCGTCCTCGCAGCAGGTGGTACTTGTTGATGACATCTTTCAACACTTTGTTGAGGGCGTGCCCCATGTGCAGCGAACCGTTGGCATAGGGCGGACCGTCGTGCAGCACAAACACGTCGCCTGGGTTTTCCTGCGAGAGATGCTCATAGAGCTTTTCTGCTTCCCAAAATGCCTGTAGCTCCGGCTCTCGTTTGACGGCGTTGGCACGCATATCAAAGTTGGTTTTGGGAAGATTAACAGTGTCTTTGTAGGAGCCGGGTTCTGTCACAGTCATGGAGTTGGGCACTAAGGGTTAGGGAGCGATGCACGAAACTTAAGGAATCAACGATCGGCTTCGTTGAGCCAAAGCTATTTGTAGTATATGTGTAGTATAACAGTGACTCATTGTGAGCCGCTACTTCACCGTCTTAAGCTAAAGCTTACTATCGTTGGCAAATGATCTGAAGCCTCAAGTTTAGCGAATCACGGTATTACAGACTCAAACTCACCGCAGAGCAAAATTCATTCACGAGATAGAGACGAGGCAACTCTGAATTTGAGACGCTAATGGAGCGCTGATGTTTTGGTTAGCGATTCGTTCTTGATAGGAAAGCGTATGGTTGGCATCAATGAAATTAAAACGGTTGGATTGCTGGGTTTACTGAGTGGAATTTTTGTCCTTGCTGGGTACTATCTCGTCGGTGATGAATCGGGTCTGCTGCTGGGGCTAGGCATTGCGGCGATCACTAGCTTTGGTTCCTGGTTCTATTCAGACAAAGCCGCCTTAGCCGCCTATCAAGCGCAACCGATCGCCCGTGAACAGTCTCCCGAACTCTACGATATGGTGGCTCGTCTCAGCGATCGCGCTGGCATTCCCATGCCCAAGCTCTTTGTGGTGCCGACCAAATCTCCCAATGCATTTGCCACAGGGCGCGACCCTCAACACGCCGCGATCGCGGTGACAGAAGGCATTACTGAATTGCTAAATCGTGAGGAGCTAGAAGGGGTCATCGCTCACGAACTCACCCATGTCAAAAACCGCGATACATTGACTCAGGCAGTTGCTGGCACGGTTGCCGGAGCTATTACCTACCTGGGACGGTTGCTAAGTTTGGGGGCGCTGTATGGACCCGTCACCCGTGACGATCGTCGGGGCGCAAATCCCTTTGGGCTATTGTTTCTCATCGTTCTGGCTCCCCTGTCTGCGATGTTGATTCAGCTTGCCATTTCTCGGACACGTGAATTTTCGGCTGATCAGGGTTCTGCCACCATTACAGGCAACCCGATCGCGCTGGCTCATGCCCTTGAAAAACTGGAAGCCGTCGGTCATGAAATTCCCATGCACGGCAACCCAGCGATGTCGCCGCTGCTGATTGTGAATCCACTGTCAGCGCAAGGACTACAGGCACTCTTTCGGACTCACCCGACGACAGAAGAACGCATTCGACGCTTAACCGAGTTGGCACAGCAGCAGCCTGTTGATCCAGCGTTTGCTTGAGATGCTTAGGTTTGCTGACGGCGGCTCATGCGCGGCAAAAACTGGTTAGAGAGGTCATCTACGCTGCTTACAGCGGCTTTCTTTCACTTGAGCAGACCACAAATAGTAGGGTGGGCAATGTCTACCCTACTACTGTATAGAACTCTTTAACGTTGAAACCCTTTGGCAAGAGGTGAACCAAACCGATCGCTCCTTGAGTTAAACTCAGCCACCTCACGAAACGCCGAGAAAAACGCGTTCGCAGGCAACTGAGGTGCTGGTAACCTGTCTCGTAAAGCAACCCGGTTTCTGCGTCAGCCCTGACATTTCCTGACCTTTAATAAATTTCGTATCGTCTGGTGTGAAATCACAGGTATTTAGCATCACACCTGCTTAGGATGATCTCAGTAATTAAACGTTTCCTGAGCCACTGTTGCTTCCTAATCAAACACTATGACCCAGCTTGAATTGACGCAGTGCCTGCATTTGGCTAAAACGCTAGATTTAATTGTGTCGAGCCGCATGATTAATGGGGTCTTGTATGTCTACAATGCCGCTGGGCAAAAAAGACCGTGGGATAGCTTCGTGTCTGACTATCCGTTAGAACGGCTGCGAGCCATGATCGATCGGATGCAGATACGTCCTAAAGCAGCTAGCTAGAATTGTTGCAAAAAGCGCAAATCGCTGGTGTAGAGGCGGCGAATGTCATCAATTTGGTGCAGCACCATTGCCAGACGTTCAACGCCCATACCAGCCGCAAAGCCTGTATAAACTTCAGGGTCATAACCAACGGCTTTTAAGACATTGGGGTCTACCATACCGCAGCCCATAATCTCTAGCCAGCGTCCTTTCCATTGCACATCCACCTCGGCGGATGGCTCTGTAAACGGAAAGAAGCTGGGACGAAAGCGGATCGGCACTTCGCCAAACAGTTGCTCTAAAAATACTTTGATGGTGCCCTTTAAGTCAGTGAAGGTCAGCCCTTCATCGACTGCCAGGATCTCAACCTGGTGAAAGACCGCAGAATGGGTTGCATCCACCGTATCGCGTCGATAGCAGCGCCCCGGCATCACAATCCGCACAGGTGGATCGTTGGTTTCCATGTAGCGAATCTGTACAGAAGACGTGTGCGTTCGCATGATGTTGCCATCGGGCAAATACAGCGTGTCCTGCATGTCGCGCGCGGGATGATCGGGCAAAAAGTTCAACGCCTCAAAGTTGTAATAGTCCGTCTCCATTTCTGGACCTTCGGCGATGGTGTAGCCCAAACCGACAAAGATGTCATTGACGCGATCCATCATGCCGTTGATTGGGTGAATGCGCCCCTGGGGACGATACACACCGGACATGGTAATATCCAGGGTTTCCGCCTCAAGCTGTGCTTGAATCTGGGCAGTTTGCAAGGTGGTACGACGACGATCGAGATCGTTCTGAATTGCCTCTTTCACCTCATTTGCCAATGCCCCAATGCGGGGGCGATCGCTGGCATCAAGCTTGCCCATCCCACCTAGCACTTGAGGAATCGGTCCTTTCTTGCCCAAATACTTCACCCGAAGCTGCTCCAGTTGCTCCAGCGAGTCCGTCGCTGCCAGAGCCTGTTGTGCTTCCTGCCGAATGGATTCTAATTGTGCTGCAAGTTCTTGAAGCTGAACAGTCATACTGATGAAGTTATTAGTTGTTAGGTTTTAGTTGTTGGTCTAGTTAGGCTCATAACCACTGGCTGTTAGCTCACTAGACCCTACAGTTTGGCAAGAATCTGAAGTGGAATTGCTAGTTTTGATGAGACTCAAATAACCGCGCTCAAGCGACCGTCTTTGCTCTTCAGTTTAAAGGCTGAATGGGTATAGATGTGCGATCGCTTGCCAAAATTTCCCACTCCCGTTCGGCTGAGCTCACGTCGAAGCCACTCCCCACTCCCTACTCCCCACTCCCTAACCGACCAATGAAACTACTCATCAGCAACGATGACGGCATTTTCGCTCTGGGTATTCGCTCTCTTGCGAACCGTTTAGCAGAAGCAGGACATCACGTAACAGTTGTGTGCCCCGATCGAGAGCGATCGGCGACCGGGCACGGACTCACGCTGCATCAGCCGATTCGCGCTGACATCGTCGAGTCTGTCTTTCATCCCAGCGTGAAAGCCTGGGCTTGCTCTGGCACCCCTTCAGATTGCGTTAAACTAGCGCTGTGGGCGTTGTTGGATAGTCCTCCAGATCTGGTGCTTTCTGGCATCAATCATGGGTCTAACCTCGGTACGGACGTGCTTTACTCAGGCACAGTATCAGCCGCGATGGAGGGTGTCATTGAGGGCATTCCTGGTATTGCGTTTAGTCTTGCCAGTTCTGCGTCATCCGAGTTTCAGCCAGCCGCCGCGTTTGCTGCCTCGCTGGTGGCGCAATTAGCTAAACAACCGCTGCCAGAACTGCTGTTATTAAACGTGAATGTACCAGCAGTGAAAGCAGGGGCGATCGCGGGTGTAAAAGCCACTCGTCAGGGCATTCGCCGCTACATCGACGTGTTTGAAAAGCGACTTGACCCACGCGGCAAAACCTACTATTGGCTGGCTGGTGAATTGCTAGAAGAGGTAGATGATGCTTCTGAGCTAACCGAGCAAACCCTAACGGATGTCCAGGCGATTCGCCAAAACTACATCACACTGACTCCCTTGCAGTACAACTTGACGGCTGCTTCTGGGCTGGCAAGCTTGAAGAACTGGAAATTTGATCTTCCCGTTGAGTATGCTGAGTAGACGCAGAACGTTAGCAGTTCACAAGCAATGGAGCAGAGTGTGACATCGCATCAGTGATTCAGCAAGGAGGCTTGACCGCGCTCACTACGAGGACACAGTATGGTAAAAACTTCCAGCCATTCTGTGCGTATGTGTTGCTGAATGGGTACTGTAACTCAAAGCCCTATGAAAGACAGAGGATATTTGTTACTGTTGCACCGTTTGGGATGATCAAACGCTACAACCTTGATGAAGAGATCACTGAGTAATGCGATCGCGATCACTGACATAGACGACGATTTTTATAAAGCTGCCTGGAAGGGGCAAATTAGGTATCGTTTTTAACATTGTATTCGTCCAGGTTTAGCTTTCTGGTTACCGAGAGCGCTGTTTCTGGAAACTCGATCGAATCTTGCAAGAAATACCCATGTCCAATACAGAAAATCAGTTCACAGCCACCTTCTGGGGCGTTCGGGGAAGTATTGCTAGTCCAGGCTCCGCCACGGTTCGCTATGGGGGCAACACTCCTTGCGTAGAAATGCGAGTAGGGGGCGATCGCCTGATTTTTGACGGCGGCACGGGCATTCGAGTGTTGGGTCAGTCCCTGTTGTCCCAGATGCCACTCGAAGCGCACATGTTTTTTACGCACTCCCACTGGGATCACATTCAGGGCTTTCCGTTTTTTGTGCCAGCGTTTGCGAAGGGTAATCGCTTTAATATTTATGGGGCGATCGCGCCCAATGGTTCCACGATGGAGCAGCGTCTGAATGATCAAATGCTGCATCCAAATTTTCCGGTGCCGCTACAGATCATGGGCGCAGACCTGAAATTTAACGATATTGAAGTCGGACAATCGGTGCAAATCAACGACGTTCTGGTCGAAAATGCCCTGCTGAATCACCCAGGGCAGGCAGTCGGCTACCGGGTTAGCTGGCGAGGTCATGCAGCCGCTTATGTGACCGATACAGAACATTTTCCAGACCATTTGGATGAGAACGTCTTGTTCTTGGCTGACCAGGCTGATCTGCTGATCTATGATGCGACGTATACCGACGAAGAATATTACTCCAAGCAATCTAGTAAAGTCGGTTGGGGGCACTCGACCTGGCAAGAAGCCGTCAAGATTGCCAAAGCCGCTAACGTGAAAACGCTGGTGATCTTTCATCACGACCCCTTGCACAGCGACGACTTTCTCGATCAAGTAGGAGCTGAAGTTGCCGCCGCTTTTCCTAACAGCGTGATGGCGCGGGAGGGTTTAGTGATCCAAATTTCGCCGCCAGCCGCCAGGTTAGACCCGATGTCGATCGAGGCTGAAGTTGGGGTATCGGTGTAGATAAGGTGCTGGGGAGACTGGGAGGCAGCGGGAGCAATACAACACTTAAACCGCCCTTCAGTTCGACTCAGCGAGAGTAAGACTTCCTCTGCTTCCTCCGCTCCTCTGCTTCCCCCACTCCCCCTGCTTCCCCCACTCCTCCTCTCTTCTCACCCATCTCTCCATCCACTAATCTCGCCGTCCCTTTGTGTGTCAAGATGTAAAGCGTGTGGGTTACTTCGTCGCCAACTACTATTCTGACTCCAACTGCCGTTGCCCTGGGAAACTTTGATGGTGTGCATCAAGGGCATCGACAGGTCATTGCACCTGTTCTTTTGGACTCAGACACCGGGCGAGACGATCGCAGCCATGCAACGGTGGTAACGTTTCACCCTCACCCGCAAGAGTTTTTTACCGGACAAACGCGCCTTTTGCTGACACCTTTACCTGAAAAGGCGGCACAGCTTAGCGCGATCGGAGTAGAGCAGCTTGTTTTATTGCCCTTTGACCAAACGCTTGCCAGCTTAAGTCCAGAGCAATTTGTTGAAAATGTTCTTCTAAAGCAACTCAGGGCAACGAAAGTGAGCATTGGCTCCGATTTTTGTTTTGGGCGGCAGCGATCGGGCACCGCAGAAACCTTGCAGGCGATCGCGGCTAAACACGGCATTGCTGTTAGCATCGCCCCGCTGAAAAATTTGGGAGCCGATCGCATTAGCAGTTCTGCGATTCGTCAGGCGCTACAGCAAGGAGATATGCAGCGTGCCAACCAGCTCTTGGGGCGATCGTATAGGCTGATTGGCACAGTCGTTCAAGGGCAGCAGCTTGGGCGGACGATCGGGTTTCCAACAGCAAACTTGCACCTTCCTCCAGACAAATTTTTGCCTTGTTCCGGCACTTACGCTGTTCACGTTCACTGTTGTGATCAAGGGAGTGAGGTCGATTTGTCAGTAGTGCCTAAGCTACCTGGCGTGATGAATATTGGCTATCGTCCCACGGTGAACGGTACGACGCAGACGATCGAGGTGCATCTATTTGATTGGTCAGGTGATTTATACGACCAGACCCTCACGGTCAGCCTGGAAGCGTTCTTGCGATCGGAACAAAAGTTTCCCTCTCTGGATGCTCTCAAAGCCCAGATTCAGGCAGATTGCGATGCTGCTCGTTTGTTGCTTTAAGCGGCACTGCCAAACTGCTACTGACCTCTAGGTAACTGGGCACACTAAGCAAGTAGAGGTTATGACTATTCGCTTTAAGCCACACCTAGAGGATCAACTAAATGGCAAACGAGGGGCACCTTGCTTTGCTCAAGCAGGGTGTAACAACCTGGAATGAGTGGTGGTCGCACAATCCGAAGACGATTCCTAATCTTGAAGGTGCAAACCTACAGGGCACCAACCTGCGAGAAGCCAATTTTTATAGGGCTGACCTTAGAGAAGTCGCCTTCCAGCAAGTTGATCTGAGCATGGCAAACCTGGAAGGGGCAGATCTTGGGGTTGCGATGCTTGAAGGAGCGACCTTTTACACGGCAATCCTTTACAAAGCCAACCTGCGCGAAGCGAACCTTTACAAAGCTGACCTGCGCGAAGCCGATTTGAGCCATGTTGACTTGAGCATGGCAAACCTGCGTGAGGCAAACCTGAGCACAGCAATTCTGGAAGGCGCAACGCTTTACACGGCGCTCCTCTACAAAGCCAACCTGCGCGAGGCAAGCCTCTACAAAGCCGACCTGCGCGAGGCGGACTTTAGTATGGCAAATTTGCGCGAGGCTAACCTCAGTATGACCAACCTGAGTATGGCTAACTTGAGCATGACTAATTTAGTTGGGGCAACTCTTTACGAGGGAAACCTGCGGCAAGCAAACCTGAGCCTGGCAAACCTCTGCATGGCAAATCTCATCGGTGCCACACTGGAGAAAGCCAATTTAGTCGGTGCCACCCTCATCGGAGTGAACCTCTACAAGGCAAAACTAATCGGCGCAAACTTACGAGAAGCCGACTTGCGAGAGTCTACCCTCAGCATGAGCGACCTGAGTCATGCCAGCCTGCACGGTGCAAATTTGACCATGGCAAACCTTCAGGGAGCGAACTTGAGCAAGGCGAATTTGACCCTGGCAAATTTTCAGGATGCCAATTTACATCGGGCAAACCTGGCAGGTGCTAACCTACGGGAAACAAATCTTGCCGGAGCTTACCTGAAAGAGGCTACTATGCCGGATGGCACCGTGCAGGCTTAACGTTTGCGTCATTGACCCTTAGCGATCGCCTGACTTAGGAATGAGGATTCGATAAGAACTCTGTAACCAGTGTTAGCCATTAGCCGTAACACATTAAAGCAGGGGAGTCGATGCATTACACCACTCGTTTCCTAGACGACGGAACGGCTATTCAGCATCCTACAGAGGGAGAGGCTCAGGTTCTTAAAGACGCGCTCCTTGAGACTTAGACAGGCGTATTAGCCATCCATCACTAACCAGGTTGTGATGCATTGAGCGAAGAACGGGCAGCGATCGCCAAAAAGATTCTGGAAACACCTGTAAAGATAATGCTGATGCCAACCAGCAGCCCGATCGCAAAAGGACCATTGAAGGGCCACTCAAACCAGATTAAACCGCCCAGAACAAGCGTCGTGATGCCGTTAGCCAGCGACCAGATCCAGTTTGGTTGAGAGCGCCGTTGAAACGCATACACAATTTCAAACACACCTTCTGTCAGCAAAAACGCACCCAGTGCCAGTGTGAGCGTCAGGATGCCTTGCAGTGGATACACCAGCAGTAGTACAGCAGTGCCAATGTAGAGAAGGCTCAATAAAAGCTGCCACACGAAGCCGCCTTCCTGTCGCGTTTGAAAGGTGTAAACCAGTTTGGAAACACCGCTAAAGAGAATAATCCACGCAATCCAGCTTTCGGCAGCGAGTGTGCTGAAAAAAGGAAAGGCGATCGCGGCGATTCCTAATAAGATCAGCAGCACGCCAACCACGATCGACCCATTTAGACGACTTTTAACGTCGTTGGTCGAAACCCCAGTACTCATCGATATACCTCGTTACTTGCCTAAGTTATTTCCTCAAATTGTAGGACTGTCGTCTCTACCTTGAGATCCTTCGTTTGGAGGAATTGAATCGCCTGGACAGAAACCGGGTTTCTCTATCAGACGATGCCGTTGAACCTCCAGATTGGGTCTAGAAACCCGGTTTCTCTTAGGAGTTGTACAGAAATAACAGCATGGTCTGTAGCCGTCAGCCGTCAGCGAA
>NZ_JCACKI010000015.1:59541-98123 GCF_059505325.1 Tildeniella sp. | reverse complement strand
GCTGACCGCTGACCGCTGACCGCTGACCGCTGACCGCTGACTGCTGACCGCTGACTGCTGACCGCTCCTGCCTTCTGTCCTCCGCCTTCTGCCTCTTCGCAACCTTTTCCCCTTCCAACGATTCCACATCATCCAGCGGCACCGTCATTTTCATCAGCCCAAAGCGGACAGTGATTTCTTCATCGTCGTTGGGAGCCGTCAGCACTTCAGCGGTTTGCCCCAGGCGTGGCAGGCGGACGCGATCGCCCACTTGCGGACGAAAACCTGGCTTCGGTGGCTTGGGTTGACGGGAGGGCAGGCGATTTTCGGCAAGCTGATTGAGCGAATCCGTTGCCTGTTGCGCTGCCTGAGCCGAGATGGGACCCTGCTGAAGTTGACGGATGACCTGAGCAATTTCACCCTTTGCCTCGACGATCGCCGCCTGTACTGCTTGTTCTTGCGATCGCTGTAGATCCTGCTCCCGCTCCTTCAGTGATGCAGCTTTGCGCGACAGTTCACGATGTAACCGTTCGGCACTCTCTAATAATTGCGCGGCTTCTTGAGACTTTGTTTCTTGACGACGGCGTTGTGCTTCCAATCCCGCAATCACCTGATTCACGTCCTCCGATGCGCCACCCACAAGGGCTTGTGCCTGCTCCACAATGCCCCCATCCAAACCCAATCGACGAGCGATCGTCAGCGCATTCGATCGTCCGGGAATCCCCCACAGCAGGCGATAGGTTGGCGACAGCGACACATCGTCAAACTCAACGGACGCATTCTCAAACCGATCGTCTTGATATTTCAGCGCCTTCAGTTCGCCAAAATGGGTCGTCGCAATGGTCAAACCTGCATGATCGGCTAGGTGATTGAGCAGCGCGATCGCCAGCGCACTGCCCTCAGATGGATCGGTGCCAGCACCAACTTCATCGAGGAGGACGAGGGAGTAGGGAGTAGGGAGTGGGGAGTAGGGACTAGGAGAGTTTTGAGTTCTGAGTTCTGAGTTTTGAATGCATGACAGTGCCTCCCCTGCTTCCCCTGCCTCCCCTGCTTCCCCCGCCTCCTGCCTCCTGCCTTCTGCCTTCTGCCCTCCCAACGCCTCCAGAATCCGACTAATTCGCCGAATATGCCCTGAAAACGTAGACAGGCTTTGCTCTAACGATTGCTCATCGCCAATGTCTGCCAGCACTTGATCGAACCAGGGCAGTTCGACAGGTTCGCGGGCTGGTACGAAGAGTCCTACCTTTGCCATCAGTACCGCGAGACCGAGGGTTTTGAGCGTGACGGTTTTGCCACCTGTGTTGGGTCCGGTAATGGCGACGACGCGAATATGCGGTTGGATGACAAGATCGATCGGCACCACGGGTCGTCCTTGTTCGTGCCGCTGTTGCCAGATGAGAAGGGGATGACGGAGATGGCGAAGGACGATCGAGTGGGGTGTGGGGTGTGGGGTGTGGGGTGTGGGGGCACTACCCTCATCTCGTGTGATGAAGTGGGGTGGATTGGCTCCTAGCCACAGACTATAGCGAGCGCGGGCAGTGGCAAGGTCGATCGTGATGGCGATCGCCAGTAACCGTTCCAAATCAGGCTTCACTGCCGCAACCTGATCGGTAAGCGCTTGCCGCACAGCTTCTTCTTCGACTTGCTCTTGACGTTGAAGCTGACGCAGTTGGTTGTTTAAATTAACAGTGGCTTGTGGCTCGACATAAAGAGTGGCACCGCTCATGGAAGTGTCATGGACAATGCCGGGAATCGCGTCCTTCTGGGGTGCTTTGACGGGGATGACGAAACGCCCTTCACGCTGGGTGATTAAGCTTTCCTGGACGGCGTTTGCCTTGCGCTGCAAGATGCTTTGTAGGGTGCTGTAGACCCGATCGCGCAGTTGCTTTTGCTGTTCACGAATGCCAGCCAGCTTAGGCGTAGCACGATCGGCAACCTGTGCGCGATCGTCAATGCAACGATGGATTTCTTGCTCTAGTTCAGGATACGTTCGCAACTCTTCGATCAGCGTATTCAGCACCGTTAGATCCGGTTGATTGTCGATGACGCGTCGGAGTTGACGCATTCCAGCTAAGGTTGTGGCGATCGCCAGTAGTTCCTCGCCCGACAGTAACGCTCGACGCTCTGCCCGCTCTAACGATTCGCCAACATCAGTAATGCCGTCAAACTTTAGCCCGGTGCTGAGACGATTTTCTAACTCATACACTTCCTGCGTTTGTGCCAGCAGGTTCAGCGTTTCGGCTTTTGTGTCGGGGATGCGTAGACGACGAGCCGCGATCGCACCTAGCTTAGTTGCCGCAAAGGTCGATAGGTGCTGGCAAAGCCGCGACCAGTCCAAAAGTTCAAGGGTTTCAGCTTGGATCAAATTGCATCAATAGGTTACGCTCTCTTCATTTTAGGGAGTTCTTAGACACAGCGACACGCCCAAAAGCAAAAGAGTCAGCGGACGATCGCGCCCTGTACGTGAGTTGCATCACCAGCGGCTCATAGGTTTATCACCGTGCGATTACCTGGCTGTCACCCGTTAAGTTGCAATGTGTCACACGATCGCAGCCCAACTGTCACACTAGCTTCCTTATCTGAACTTCATACTTGGCTCATCATCTTCAGGCAGGGAAGGCATCATGAGCCCAATTGATCAGGTTGTGCAAAAGGCAATTTGTTACGGCTATCTGACGACTGAAGCGGAGCAGACCTTGTGTCAATACTTCGATGGCAACTGCAACCTGCACGACATTACGGCACTGACGATGCTGCAACGAGCGTTGTCATCGGGTCAGGTAAAACGGCGATCGCAAGAGAGCAAACAAACCTGCTCCGTTTGAGTACGGAAGTCACCATCCATTTCAATCAGGCATATTAGTTTTTTGAGAAGATGGCGCTGCTACTGCCGGACGTTAGGCTCAGCCAACGTTTACTTGGTGACGATCGCTGAGTTTCAGCGAATGTAGAGTTTAATTGAGGAGACTTGAGAGAGTCAAACCATCAGTAAGGCTTCTAATTCTATGGCTGCAAACTCCGCTGTCCTAGATGATATCTTCAACGCGCTTGAACCGTACAAACCGCTAGAAGCAAGCGATCCGGCTTACGTGGATTGTGATGCGGTGCGAGGGGATGGGGATATTCTCGATGACTTAGGCAACCGCATTCGTAAATCGCGGCAGACGACCTATCAACTGTACTCAGGGCATCGGGGAGCAGGCAAATCGACCGAACTGCTGCGGCTAAAAGGAAGCCTGGAGACGGAAGGGTGCTTCGTGGTTTACTTTTCGGCGATCGAGGAAGATGTCAATAGCGGCGATATTGAATACACCGACATTCTGCTGGCGTGTACGTCGCACTTGCTTACAGAACTGAAGAGGACGGCAAACACCAAACCATTACAAGATTGGTTGAAAGAGCGCTGGGAAGACCTCAAAGATCTGGCACAAACGAAAGTGTCGCTGGAAGGTCTCGATGCAGAGGTCGCCGTCAACCAGTTTGCCAAGCTCACAGCCAATCTGCGTACTGAGCCAACGCTACGATCGCGCATTCGCGAAAAGATTAATCCCCATACGCCCACGCTGATCAAGGCGTTGAATGAGTTTATTCAGGATGCCAAGACGAAGCTGCCAGAGGGGAAAACCAAGCTGGTGCTAATTGTGGATAACCTGGATCGGATTGCGCCGATTTACGATGAGCGGAGTGGGCGGAGCAATCATGAGGAGATTTTTATCGATCGCAGTGAGCAGCTTAAAGCGCTGGACTGCCACATCATTTACACGATTCCCTTTGCGATTCTGTTTTCTAAATGGGCGAATGACTTAAACCAGAATTACAACGATTCCAAGATTTTGCCCATGATTATGGTGCGATCGCCCGATGGGGAGATTCACGCACCGGGAGTAGCGACAATTAAACAGATTCTGGCTCAACGCATTCAGCCCTTTGCTGCCGACTTAGATCTGGAAACGGAGATTTTTGAATCGGCGGCAGCGTTAGAGCGGCTGTGTTTGATGAGTGGGGGGCATGTGCGGGGACTGCTGCGGCTGGCACAGGAAGCGGTGAACCGCACAGAGACCTTACCTATTTCGGCAAAAGCGGTGCAGCGAGCCATTACAGAAGAGCGCGACAGCTATCGACGGGCTGTGGAAGAACACCAGTGGGATCTGCTGGCAGCCGTCTCCCGCGACAAACAGATTCAGCACGACATGGCGCACCGGAGTTTGCTATTTAACCTTTGTCTGCTGGAATATAGCTATCTGGATGAGCACGGAGAGAAACTGACCTGGTACGATGTTCATCCCTTGATTGAGAATATTCCACAGTTTAAGGAGCGTCGATCGTAAACTGAAGGTATGACAGCCAAGCCCACTGAAGACGATATTCCTTTGCCGCCGGAGACTTCGGAAGAGGTCTATCAATATCTGTCGCGCAGTCTGCGGCGGAAGCGGGGCTTTGGCTTGTTTTTTGTACAGTGTACGCCCGCCCAAGCAACAGACATCATTGCCGACCTCAAAGAGGATCTGCCGCAGAAAAAGATGCAGGAGCTACGGCTCGATCGCGACAGCACAACGCTCTATGACCAGGTAGAGGCACTCTGGCAGCAGCAGCCGTTTGACATTCTCTTTGTGACCAATCTCGAAGCCTCAGTACTTGCCTATGAGGACACTAAGCGCCTGAGCGGATGGGGCGACCCGGAGATCATCTACACGGTGAGTTGGAAGGGTGTACCGCCGATCCTCAGCCATCTCAACCAGCAGCGGGAGCGCTTCAGAGACCACTTTGGCTGCTCGTTTGTCTTCCTGGTGCCCCCCTTTGTCATTAAATATTTCATTCAACGTGCGCCCGATTTCTTCGACTGGCGCTCTGGGTTGTTTACCGTTCCACCTGATGAAAACGATCGCCAGCAGGAATCGGCAAAGCTGCTCTCTGACAAGTGGAACGACTACACAGCGCTAAGTCCCGAAGCTCGTACAGAGAAACTGCTTACGTTTCGAGACTACATTGAGCACCATCAGTCATTTACTGTGCCGCCGGAAGCAATGACTAATCTACTCTGCCAGCAGGGGCTACTGTTTGAAAGTGACAAGCAGTATGCTCAAGCGCTCGTCAGCTACGAGAAAGCCCTCGAACTTCAACCCGCCAATGAGAAAGTCTGGCTCAATCGAGGAGATGCACTGTTTAGATTAGGGCGTTATGCGGACGCGATCACCAGCTATGACCAAGCCGTAGCAATCAAACCGGACTTCCACACAGCCTGGAAAAACCGGGGTGATGCACTGCTTAGCTTAGAGCGCCACGAGGACGCGATCGCCAGCTATGACCGGGCAGTAGCAATCAAACCGGGCTTACACGAAGCCTGGAACAGCCGGGGCGTGGCATTGGATGGCTTAGGGCGCTATGAAGACGCAATCACCAGCTATGACTGTGCAGTGGCAATCCAGCCGGACAATCACAAGGCTTGGTACAACCGGGGCAATGCACTGGGCAAACTGAGGCGCGACAAGGATGCGCTTGCCAGCTACGATCGGGCAGTGGCAATCAAACCGGACGATCACGGTGCTTGGTGCGGTCGGGGCATTGCACTGTTTAGCTTGGAGCGCGCCGAGGAGTCGATCGACAGCTACGATCGGGCAGTGGCAATCAAACCGGACTATCATGAAGCCTGGTCTAACCGGGGCGATGCATTAGAGAACTTAAGGCGTTATGAGGAGGCAGTCGCCAGCTATGACCGGGCGGTAGCGATCCAACCGAACTACTACAAGGGCTGGATTATGAGGGGTGCTGCACTAGTCAGCTTAATGCGCCTTGAGGACGCGGTTGCCAGTCTCGATCAAGCATTGGCAATCAATCCAGAATTACACTTAATCCAGGGAATTCAGAAGTTACGCTTAGATATGGAAAAGGCGCTTCTTACTCGGAAGTATAAGCCGCCGCCAGAATGTTGAATATCATATCATTTGACGAGTATGGCAAAACTCAGAACAGGTGAAGTAACCGCCTGATGCGGTTTGTGCGAGCGTTGCTCAAAGCAGCACGTGATTGAAGAGTCAATGTGTGGGTGTGTTAGCGGCAGAGGGGCGATCGCTCCAGTTTGATTAAAGGAAATTCTGAAGCGGGCGATCGTTGAGCTTTTGCGAGACAACCGAGAAGAATTTTAAGAATTTTATGAGTTGCTCTCAGAAGTGATTGAGAATGTGGCAACGATAACAGCCCGATCGCAGGTTTCTAAACAGCTATAAACGAGCGATCGCTTACAATTCTATTTAACGAAAAGCTATCCCCTCCACTAAAGCGTATGGAAACTCGCAGCATTAAGGAAGAAGCGCATCGTTTGGTTGATCAACTGCCAGAGCATTCGACCTGGGACGATCTGATGGCTGAAATTTATATTAGACAAGCAATTGAGGCTGGATTGGCAGACAGCAACGCGGGTCGAGTGGCATCTGTTGAAGAGGTTCGTAAGCAGTTTGGACTTCCAGAGTGAAGGTTTTTTGGACAGAGACCGCTGTACAGCACCTTTCAGCCATCTACGCTTACATCGCTCAAAACTCACCCAAATATGCTGAGAGAACGATTGACCGCTTAACCAGGCGATCGCAGCAGATCGCTACCTTTCCACTATCCGGTCGAGTGGTGCCAGAGTTTTCTACCGAGCAGATTCGTGAAGTCATTGAAAGCTCCTACCGCATCATTTATTACATCAAAGCTGAGCAAATCGATATTCTGGCAGTGCTACACGGTTCGCAGCAAATCACACCGTCAGAAGATTTCTCTGAGTAGGTGTCGTGCTGACATTACCGTGGCACCTTCTGGTACAGGCTTTCATTGGGAATAACTGGATGCCGACCTCAGCGTTCCGGCATTGCTCAATGGCATCTATGGCAATGCGGCTTGGATGCTACGATCGTCACTCAGCAATCCAGCACTTGATACCTGCATATGGGATGCGATCGCATTTACATTCGCTCTTTACGTTGTTCGGGAGGAATGGTATCAGCCAATATTGCACTGCGTCAACCAACATTGCCAACGCAGGGACTGAACTTTCTTGGTCACTCGCTCCCATTAAAATGTTGCTGCGGATCATACTGAGTGCGAGTTGCTCCAATCGAGTTGCATCGCCATGCTGTTGGGTGTTGCCTCAGTGCAATTGAATTGTCGTTACGGAACATACTGAGTACAGGTCGATCGCATGACATTGCAACGGGAGGCAATCGTTTTGTCGTTTGATCCAATAACATTTTAGCCACACGCAATCATGCTAGCGGTGAACACAATACGAAGCGATCGCGATCGTTCGCTAGGGAGATTCTATGCCAATCGATGTTGAAGCAAGTGCTTGACCAAGCATTCCTCAAGCGGTAAACTCGTCGATTGGTACAGCCTTAATCCGGTTCTGGCAGTGACAGCGCGAGTTGGTAAAGCTGACGACGGGGTAACGCCGTTTGCTGTGCGAGTTGACGACTAGCATCCGATCGCGACAGTCCTTGCTTCAACAGGTTTTGCAGTTCAGTTTTGAGGGTCGCTTCCGATAGCGCAGGCTGCGTGATGTCTGCGCCAGCCACAACGATCGTAAATTCGCCCTGTGGTTCGCGGCTGCTGTAGTGTGCGATCGCGGCTGCCACCGTGCCGCGCCAAATTTCCTCGTAGCGCTTGGTCAATTCTCGCGCCAGCACAAGCTGACGGTCTGCCCCTAGAAGCAGAAAATCCTGCAAGGTTTGTCGTAAGCGATGCGGCGCTTCGTAAAAGATCAGTGTACGAGGCTCGGTTTGCAACACCTCCAGATGGGCACGACGGGCGGGAGCTTTGGCGGGTAGAAACCCTTCAAACATAAACCGATCGCAGGGTAAACCAGAGGCAACCAGGGCGGCGATCGCGGCACTCGCACCAGGAATCGGCACCACGGGAATCTCTGCCTCCGCACAGGCTTTCACCAGTTCATAGCCAGGGTCAGAAATTCCCGGCATTCCCGCATCGGTGACGAGCGCGATGGTTTTTCCCTCTTGCAACCGTTCCAATAGCTCGGCTGTGCGACTATGACGATTGTGATCGTGGTAGCTAATTTGGGGCGTACCCACCTGAAAATGATGCAGCAGCTTACCTGTATGGCGCGTATCCTCAGCGGCGATCAAATCCACCGTTTGCAAAATCCGCACAGCTCGAAAGGTCATGTCTTCGAGGTTGCCGATCGGTGTGCCGACGAGATAGAGCGTTCCGGGCATTGAGGTGAGGGGTGAGGGGTGTAGCTTGCTTCCGCTTTGCGGTGGAGTGAGGGGTAAAAAGCTTAGAACCAAAGTAGGATGGGCAAAGCCCTACGTGCCCATCCATAATGTCTCCTAGCAATGGGCACAGGCAAGACCCTTTGCCCATTCTACGATTGGCTGCTGAATCTCACCCTATGAACCAACAGCAAGCTTATCGTGGACTTTTTATTGGCTTAGTGACGCTGGATCTTATCTATCTGGTCGATCGCCCGCCGTTGGCTAATCAAAAGCTCGTTGCTTCTGACTATACGGTGTCAGCGGGCGGTCCGGCGACGAATGCGGCTGTGACCTTTAGTCATCTGGGCAATGAGGCGATCGTGTTAGGCGTTCTTGGTACTCATCCGATGGCTCAGTTGATTCTGACCGATCTTCAGCAGCATGGAGTGACACTCAACGATTTGAATCCGACGCTTGCTGCTCCGCCACCCGTTTCTTCCATTATGGTGACTGAACGCACGGGCGATCGAGCAGTCGTTTCATTGAATGCCATGAAGATGCAGGCGATCGCCCATATCCCTGCCACCAATCTGCAAGATGTGGCTGTGGTACTCATCGACGGGCATCAGATGGATGTGGGACGGACGATCGCAATGCAGGCGCGATCGCAGGGAATTCCCGTCGTCATCGATGGCGGTAGTTGGAAACCGGGTTTTGAAACGGTGTTGCCTCTCGCTGATTACGTCATTTGCTCTGCTAATTTTCAGCCGCCCAACTGCCAAAGCACTAAAGATGTCATTGCTTATCTAGCAGCGTTAGGTGTTCCTCATATCGCCATCACTCAAGGACAGCAGCCGATTCAGTATTGGACAGCAACGCAAGCGGGACAGATCAACGTGCCTGTCGTCAACGTCGTCGATACACTAGGAGCGGGAGATATTTTTCATGGTGCTTTCTGCCACGCTATTTTGCAAACAGGGTTTAAAGAAGCACTGACGATCGCCGCCAACATCGCCGCCCAATCCTGCCAACACTTCGGTACCCGCCGCTGGATGGAAGAAGAAACGTGTTAAGTGTTGAATTGATCCCCTACTCCCTACTCCCTACTCCCCACTCCCCACCCTCGGAGACCACTTCATTTGAATCACTTACAATCTACGGAACTACAGTCACTCTTGCCGATCGCCCGTAGCATTGGTTGGGGCGCTGCCGATCTATTGCTCAACGTTCAGCTTGCAGACCTCAGCGTTCAGGATGCAGTCGATGGACCTGTCACCGCTGCCGATACGGCTGTTGATGCGTACATCCTCAACAATTTGCAAGCCAGTTTGGGCACCCGCGAGTTTGCCTATCTGACGGAAGAAACGTACAAAACGCAGCCCATGCAGGAACGGCTGGCGAAACCATTGGTTTGGGTGATCGATCCGCTTGATGGCACAAAAGATTTTATCAACGGTACCGGAGAATATGCCGTCCACATTGCGCTGTTAGAAGACGATCGCCCTGTACTGGCAGTGGTGGTTTGCCCCGCAGCGAAAACGCTCTACTTTGCTACGCTGGGCGGCGGTACCTTTGTGGAACGATGGCATGACACGCCCGTCCCGATTGCCGTCTCGCAGCGATCGCGCTTCGATGAGTTAACGATCGTCGCCAGCCGTAGCCATCGTAATGAACGCTTCAACCAGTTACTGCAACGCTTTCCCGTACAGCAGCAGCGATCGGTTGGCAGCGTCGGTGGCAAAGTCGCCGCGATTCTAGAACAGCAGGCAGACATCTACATCTCCCTGTCTGGTACGTCTGCGCCGAAGGATTGGGATCTGGCAGCACCAGAGTTGATTCTGACCGAAGCTGGAGGGCGCTTCACCCATTTTGACGGCACCTTACTGCGCTACAACCAGGCGGATGTCAGTCAATGGGGTGGCTTGGTTGCCAGTAACGGGCATTGCCACGATGAGCTTTGTGCGGAAGCAGAAAGGCTTTTGGAGGCGATCGATGCTCTGTAGAAAACAACCAACCAAAGTAGAATGGGCAAAGCCCTGCGGGCCCATCGCAACGGCTTAGGATGATGGGCACGGGTAGAACCTTTGCCCATTCTACGACTACGGCTCCTTACAGTCATTTATGAGCGAGATCTCTAAGCTTCTCGATGTGCAATCACTGCGTAAAACGGATCACCACCGCCCATACCGAGTAGCTGCATGATGCCAGGAACTTGAGACTGACGGGCAAAAACTTCTGGCTTGGTAAAACCTGGCACAGCGGCGAAGTAACCTTCAACAAGCTTCACACGATCGCCCTCCGAGCCATCCCGCCACGCCTGAATCGCTTTCTGATAAAACATCCGGTTGGAGAAGCTGATGATGGCAATGCCACCCGGCTTAAGTACGCGATGAATCTCATTAAAAATCGCTTCGGGATACTGGATGTACTGCATAGAGACTGTATTCAGAACAGCATCAAAGGATTGGTCATCCAACGGTAGCGTTGGTTCCTGATTCAGGTTCTGCACAAAGTAGTGATCCAAACGCGGATTACGTGCCAGTTCTTCGCCATTCAACCCATGCCCTTCGACGTACGCAAACGCGATTTCCGGCAGGTGTGACACCCAGCTACTCATCAGATCGAGAATGCGTGTCTCTGGCTGCAACCGTTCCTGATACAGGTCAGTCAACTGTTGAATAAAGCCTTCATCCACATGGGTGACAAAGCGCGGCTGTTCGTAAAAGAGGCTATCGTTTGTATCGTCAAGTTTGGTGCGCTGTTCGGGGCGTAGCAGCATAGCGTCTAAAGATCGATTAAATGAGGGCTGGAACGTTAACCATGAAGATATGTTAACAAAATCCAGCCGCGCTGGGCGATCGCGCCTCAGATCCTCGACTTCTTCAAGAAGCGGGGATCTTGCCACCTAAGTCGATCGCTGAATTCCCTCGGCGATCGTTTTTGCAACGGTTACGTTTTCCCAATAGCTGTTGTGAGCATCACCGCCATTGAGCAAGGGGGCAAGCGTCTGACTGAACGGTCGTGTAAAAAGATTGCCTTTCTCTGTCATCACATCCTGAATTTGCACCAATTTTGCCTGCTCATCCAACAACAATGGCATCACTCCCTCAAGGGGATAGGCAAGTGGATCGCCAGGATGAGCATAGTTGCGCCAGGGCAACGCCTTCTGCCTGGAGTTATAGAGGTTCTCTAATAAATCCTTGAGCTTAGGAGTCAAATCGTGTGTACTTTGACCAGTGACACTAATGAGGCTGAAAAGAGCGATTGGTGAACCCATCGTATAAATACTGGCGATGGGAAGACCTTTGTAAACATTGGCATCAGGGATATCTGCTGTGGGGTCGAGTGGAATACCGAACAGGAGATTGCGAATGCGTTGCACACTGTTACGCACAGATTCATCTAGCTTTTCGTCCTCCCATCGTGCGGCAAAGAGAATGTCAAACAGAATGACGGTGCCCCAACTGTGTGTGACCAAATGCAGGCGATCGCCCGGTTGCACCGCTTGAAAAGCTTCCAGCATTTTGGTTCTCAGCTTCTTAACTAACTCCGACCCAACATGGCGGCTAAGGTAAAGCGCGGCATCGCCCACAAATTCCAGGACTCGCTCTGTGCGAAAGTCACGGAACCAAAAGTCTTTCCACTTGGGAGATGCTTCAAACCCTCTAAGAAGGTCAGCTTGAGGATCTTGATTCAAATCGCCCCAGAAGAAGAAGACGGGCTTTAGCACTCTCGATCGATCCGGTAGCGATCGCTGAATGCCGTTAAATAAAGTGGTCGCTAAAGCGCGAAACTCTGCTTCATTGCGCGTTTTAACGCCATGTACAAAGAGCAAATAGTCAGTCGCCATGGCAGTCCTCCTGGGGCTAGAGTCTTATACACCTGGATTAGAGAATAATTCAGGTTGCACTAGCATAGCCGACCTGGTTTACTCGATCGAACGTTGTGCCGTTACTTGATGCTGCTTGCGACTGGCTTCTCGCTGCTGTCGCTGTTTCGGTGTAAGTGTCGCCTCGATCGTTGAGTGCTTTACCGATTGCTTTGAGCAGCGCAGTCAAGCATTCAGCTCTGTGGAAACAGTTTTAGCGATCGGTGTGGACTTCGTGTGCAGCCAGAGTGACGCGTCAGCTTATTTTCCCTGACGAGTGCAAGTTATCTCTCACTCAAATTTTTAGTCACGATCGCTCTTTTGTCCGGAGTTCCCCAAACTTTGCTGATCAGTGAACTATTCATTGCTTCAGCATTGGGGTTCGATCGTGCCACCCAGAGTGCAGCTAAAACCACATCTGACTATTGGCGAAATCAAACGCCTCTGTCGGCAGGTGCCGGACAGTGTGGAGGCGCGCCGATGGCACTTGGTGTATCTGGTCACTCAACAATGGACGATCAGACAGGCAGCGCAACGCCTTGAGATGAACTATGACTATGCCAAAGAAATCATCCGCCGCTACAATCAAGACGGTCTCTTAGGGCTTAAAAACCGCAGTCAGCGGGGGCAACCCTCTCGGCGATCGCTCCTCACACCCGCACAGCAGCAAGAACTTAAACAGGCACTCCAGCAGGCTCCTCCTGACGGTGGACGCTGGTCAGGTCCCAAAGTAGCCCGCTGGATTGCAGCCAAAACAGGAAAACAGGTTTGGGCGCAACGTGGGTGGGACTACATGCAGCGACTAAGAACCTAAGAGCTTGCTAAAAAATAACTGCACACTTTTGGGTCAGCTAGCAGCTTTTCGCTGACGGTTGGCAGCGGTTCTTGCTAAAACTCCACGTCTAGCGGCGCACGAGGGAACGGAATCACGTCGCGGATATTGCCCATGCCCGTCATGAACTGAACGAGACGCTCGAAGCCCAGACCGAAGCCTGCATGAGGCACTGTGCCGTAACGCCGGAGATCGAGATACCACCAGTATTCTGCTAAATCGAGTCCCTGTGCTTGAATGCGACGCTCCAGCACATCCAAACGCTCTTCGCGCTGGGAACCGCCGATGATTTCACCAATCTTGGGTGCGAGAATGTCCATCGCCCGGACGGTGTTTTCGTCGTCGCTGAGCCGCATGTAGAAGGCTTTGATTTTGGCGGGATAGTCGGTGACGATCGTCGGTTTCTTAAAATGCTCTTCTGCCAAATAGCGCTCGTGTTCCGATTGCAGATCCAAGCCCCATTCGACGGGATACTCAAAGGGTTTGCTGGCTTTTTCGAGGAGGGCGATCGCCTCTGTATACGTCACCCGCGCAAACTCGTTATTGATAATGTTGTCAGCGGTTTCCAGTACCGTTTTGTCGATGCGCTGGTTGAAAAACTCCATATCTTCGGGGCACGTCTCCAGCACATACTTAAAGATGTACTTGAGAAATGCCTCTGCCAGATCCATGTCGCCTTCGAGGTCGCAAAACGCCATTTCTGGCTCGACCATCCAGAATTCTGCCAGGTGCCGGGATGTGTTGGAGTTCTCAGCGCGAAAGGTAGGACCAAACGTGTAGACGTTGCTGAACGCCATCGCCATAATTTCGGCTTCGAGCTGTCCGCTGACGGTGAGGTAGGCGTGTTTGCCAAAGAAGTCTTTGCTAAAGTCAACTGCTTTTGCATCGTCCGTCAGGGGCACTTTGTTCAGGTCAAAGCCCGTGACGGTAAACATTTCACCCGCTCCTTCGCAATCGCTGGCGCTAATGATGGGCGTGTGAACCCAGAGAAAGCCGCGCTCTTGAAAGAACTGATGAATCGCGGTTGAGGCAGCATTACGGACGCGAAAAACGGCGCTGAGGGTATTGGTGCGCGATCGCAAATGCCCAATTTCGCGCAAAAACTCAAACGAATGACGCTTCTTTTGCAACGGATAGGTTTCTGGATCAGCGTCTCCATAGATCGTGATGGACTCTGCCTTCAGTTCCACGCGTTGCCCTTTTGCAGGTGATTCGACCAACGTGCCAGCAATTTCGATCGATGCACCTGTGCTAACCCGCTTCATCGTCTCCGTGTAGCCCGGTACGTCCTGATTCACCACAACCTGAAGCCCCGCCATTGAGGAACCATCGTTGACTTCCACAAAGCTAAATTCTTTCTGTTCTCGCTTCGTCCGCACCCAGCCTTTAATCGTGACGGTTTCGGCAGGCTGCCCGTGGCGCAGGAGGTCTACAATGCGTCGAGTGGTGGTCATAGAGAAGGGGGAGTGGGGAGTGGGGAGTGGGGAGTGGGGAGTGGGGAGTGGGGAGTGGGGAGTAGGAAATAGCGCTGAATTTGAGTGTAGCAAAGTGCTTCAAAGGTCAGACTCTTTTGAGTTGTTTGTATCGCTGTCCGATCGCCTATCTAGCAAAAAACTCGTTAGCAACAAAGCCGTATAGATTGAATCGAACATGACAACCTTAATTCATCGTCGCGTTGAGGCTGCACGAGCAGGAACAAACCCAATGGTCATTGGTCGCGTACCATCCGGTTGGCTGGTTTTAGGGGATGTACAGTTTTTGCGCGGTTACTCGCTGCTGTTACCCGATCCAGTGGTATCAGATTTGAATGCACTGAATGAAAACGGGCGATCGCAGTTCTTGCACGATATGACGGTTTTGGGTGATGCACTGCTGGAGGTTACAGAGGCATATCGCATTAATTACCAAATTTTGGGCAATCTAGAACCAGCACTACATGCCCATGTGTTTCCCAGATATCTGACGGAACCGGAGCCGTATCGCACCTCAATACCGCAGTCTTACGAATCAAAGTATCGACAGTCCATGCCCTTTGATGATGAGCGCGATCGCCCCTTGATGAGTGCGATCGACAAAGCGGTTCAGCGTCGTCTGTGACACAAGCCACATCAACTGCGTCACCAACCTCTATGTGCTAATCTACTTTCGGAAATCCGGTATCAGCATTATGCGTCGCATTATTCTTTTTATTGCTGCCAGTTTAGATGGGTACATTGCACGTCCATCAGGCGAAGTAGACTGGCTCTTTACCGATCAAGACTACGGCTATACTGATTTTTTGGCTAACGTTGACACCGTGTTAATGGGGCGAAAAACGTACGAGCAGGTGCTCTCGTTCGGCGAATTCCCCTATCAGGAAAAGCAGAGCTATGTCTTTTCTAACAACCCTGACTTTGACGCATCGCCACACGCTAAAACGGTTCGTAGCGATGTGAAAGCGTTTGTGGAGGAGTTACGCGCAACTGGCGGCAAGAATATCTGGTTAGTCGGCGGAGCCGCGCTCATCCACCCCTTTCTAGAGCACGCGTTGCTAGACGAGCTTGTTCTTTCCGTTCATCCTATTCTGCTCGGCAGCGGGATTCCCTTATTTCACGAGGCTGCCATAACAACGCCGCTTCAATTCATCTCCAGCCAGTCTTACGATTCGGGACTGGTGCAGCTTCGCTACAACGTTGGCAAACGAGAGAGCTAAAGCCTGCACATCGTGCTCCAAGAGTGCAAGCGAGTCCTTGAACACTAGAACAACTGCGATCGCTCACGGTCTAACGATAATCTAGTTCCGTTTGAGTCTTTTCAAAGTTAGATGGATCGTAGAGATAGCGGACAATTTCTTCTTCAAGACGATGAATCAGATACGGCTCAAGGCTGTTGGAATGTCTGAGCGAAGCCAGGTAGCCATCCACGTAAAGGCGCAAGTCGTCAAAGCGATAACCTCGATTCCAGAGATCGACTAGAGCGTCACTCAGCTTCTGGTAATAGCGGATAGTAACAGTGTCTTGCAGCATACTTAGCGTTGAATATAGTTAGGTTAACAGTTAAGACACACGGACTACATAACTTAATAACCCCATTCATAGTGTACTGCCGTTTGGATAAGAATTCATCCAAGACAAGACTCAGACATCTTAGAGCTTGCTAAAAATAACGGCACACTTTTGGATCAGCTATCAGCTATCAGCCGTCAGCTATCAGCTTTTCACTGACGGCTGACGGCTGACGGCTACAGACCATGCTGTTATTTCTGTACAACTCCTTAGACGTGATGACCTCCATAACAGGCGATCCCTTCATCTAGACGACAGAGTGCTCCAGTAGCACTTCAGTCAATCTGAGAAAGCGCTGAGTTGTGGCTGAAACCGTTGTTGGCATAAATTCAGGAAATCTCTTGTTCTACTTCAGATGGACTTCAGTGCTGACTGCGATGCTTTGAGCAGTGAAGCGATCGCAGCTCATCAAGAGGGCGCTGCAACCACGACTTAATCTTTAGTAGGAGTAACACATGAAATTAGCTTCTTTGCTCACAGGTATCGCCATGATTGGCTTGGTCACGGTTGGAGATGTATCCCTTAAGGCAATCAATACGTCATCTGCTGGGGTTGCTACTGCCGCTGAGGCGAAGCAGTCGGGACCAACGACTCAAGAAAAAATTGATTTAATCACCAAAAATAAAGGTCAGATTGGCGGTGGTGATCAACTGCGTCGCTTTTTCTACGGTGAGTTAGACCCGATCGGCATTCAAGTGGGCGGCGGCGGTCATGTCGTCAACCTCTACAACAAAACCAACGATGTTACTTTCTCGTACTGCGCTCACTATGACGTGGTTGTTGCGGTGAAGAAAGGACGCGTCGCTCAATTTCCACCAGCCGAAGTGAAATAAATCACAAGCCTAAGGTGGCATCACACAAGCACTATAGAAACCTGATGCTGGCTTCTATCTTCTCTATTAAGAATTAGCTTCTCGGTGAAGATTTAATGTGCGATCGTGCTCGTAACCTGTTTTGTTGCCCGATTAACTCAGACGATCGTTTGTCCACCTCAATCACTCCAAGGATGTCAATCATCATGAAAGCAAAAATGTTGTGCCTCATGGCTGGTCTAGCAATGGCTGGTCTGGCTGCTTGCTCCAGCACCCCAAGCGCTACCCAGACAGCACCTAGCAGTGCCCCGGCTGCCAGCACCAGCCCTGAAGGTGCCATGAAGGGTGATGCCATGAAAGGCGATGCCATGAAAGGCGATGCGATGAAAGGCGATGCCATGAAAGGCGATGCCATGAAGGGTGATGCCATGAAGGGTGATGCCATGAAAAAGGATGCAGCGAAGGGTGACGCGATGAAAGGCGATGCCATGAAGAAAGACACGACTACAAAGCCATAGTCGATCGTTTGAATCAGGGTACAGGTTGAGTGTTCAAGCAATCTGTACCCTCCAAGTGGCTCAATGTTTGCGCCGATCGCCACTGGCATCGCAACTCACCACTTTCTTATACCCGTTTTGAGGTTGTAGCAATGGAACAATCACAGCGCAGGCGACAACTCTTGCGTTATCTGGGTTTAGGGGTTGCAGGAGCAGGAGCAGCAACGGCTTTGGGAGTGCTTTCAAGACGATCGAGTCTAGAGTCATCGATCGCCACGCTTGATCCGCTCCCTGCCAGTAACAACGCCGAAGCCGCCTCAAACGACAGTGCGCTTGCTGCCAGTAAGGGCTTACCAGAATTTCAAGGCATCAGTCAATGGTTAAATTCAGCGCCATTAACCGTTGGCGATCTCAAAGGTAGCGTCGTTTTAGTGCAGTTTTGGACGTTCGCCTGCATCAATTGTCAGCGCACATTACCATACGTCGTGCAATGGCATCAGCAGTATGCCGCTAAAGGATTGAAAGTCATTGGCATTCATACACCAGAGTTCGCCTTTGAGCGCGACTTGAATAACGTCAAACAGGCGTTGCAGAAACACAAAATTGCTTATCCTGTGCCGATCGACAACGAGTTCAAAACCTGGAAAGCTTACAGCAACGAGTATTGGCCTCACCTCTTTCTAGCCGATCGTCAAGGCTTCGTGCGTTATGACCACATCGGCGAAGGGGCATACGATACAACCGAGCAAACGATCCGCAAACTGTTAGGTTAGGGAAATCTAACCAATGCCAACTTCCACATTATCAACAGGGCTTGCGTTTCTAGGCGGGATGCTGACAGTGCTTTCGCCCTGTGTTTTACCTATTCTGCCATTGCTGGTCGGACGATCGCTCCAGTCGCACAAGTATGGTCCGATCGCGCTTGTGGTTGGACTGATCAGTGGATTTGCCGTGGCAGGTAGCTTATTGGGCATCACGGCTAGTTGGTTTACGGGACTCGCGAATGGGTTGCGGTATGGCGCGATCGTCATTCTATTGCTGTTGGGACTGCTGGCAGTGTTTCCAGACTGGGGCTACAAGCTGTTTAGCGATCTTCCGATCCACCATTGGACAAAAGAATCACCCCGTATTGGGCTGACGGGCGAATTCTGGCTAGGCACGCAACTGGGACTATTGTGGACTCCCTGCGCTGGTCCTGTGCTGGGCAGCATTTTAGTTCTAGCAGCCGTGAATCATAATGTAATCAGTGCCTTTGGGCTGTTAGTCACCTATGGCGTGGGTGCTGCTTTGCCACTGCTCGCGATCGCGTATGGTGGACGTGCCTTCAGCCGACGATTGCTTCGTTTACGTTCCCATAGCGCGACCTTGCAGCGAGTTGGTGGTGTGATGCTCGTTGTCACCGCGATCGCCATTTTGCTCGGTTGGGATGTCCAAATTCAGCTCTGGCTTGCACCATTCTTTCCCGCTCTCCCGCTTTAAGCGCACTGTCATTAGAACTGTAATCACCATAGGACAACGCGATCCATGTCAAGGTCTAGTTTCAATCCTGTTCTCCGCTCCCTACGTAAGCTGTCGATTCTTTCGTTGGTCGCGCTATCGCTTGTAGGCGTGGGCTTCTACCTCAAGCTTTCTCAGTCTGCTGCCAATACTTCATCGGCTGTAGTGAGTAAAGTTTTCCCTGATCCGGCTACTGACATCTCAACTGGGCAAGCTAAAGGAATGCAGACAGCAGTTTTTGCTGGAGGCTGTTATTGGGGCGTAGAAGCGGTTTTTGAGCATCTCAAAGGGGTCTCTGATGTCGTGTCTGGTTTTTCGGGCGGCAGTGCAGAGACTGCTCATTACGGATTAGTCAGCTTTGGGCAAACGGGTCATGCAGAAGCTGTGAAAGTCACTTACGATCCGGCGCAGATTTCCTATGGTCAACTGCTCAAAATCTATTTTGCAGTCGCGCACGATCCCACACAGTTAAATCGGCAAGGTCCCGACTCAGGGACACAGTATCGCTCAGCCATCTTTTTTGCTAACAATGCGCAGAAGCAGGTTGCACAAGCGTATATCGACCAGTTGAATGCAGCACACACGTTCAATCAGCCGATCGTGACTCAACTCACACCGTTGAACGATTTCTATCCGGCTGAAGCGGAACACCAGAATTTCATTGCGAACAACCCGAACTATCCTTACGTCGTCATCCACGACCTGCCAAAGCTCAAGCAGCTTAAAGGACAGTTCGCTACCCTTTACAAAAATTAAGTCCTCATTGGTTGCCCTATGACTGCCTCTGTTCCCGCTAAACGTAAGCCCAAAACGCCCAGTCAAGCGATCGCTGCCAAAGCGTTTCACTGGATCAATATCATCACACTCCTGCTGATGATCACCAGCGGACTGCGAATTTACAACGCCAATCCCGTGTTTGGCGGGCGGGCGGGCTGGCATTTTCCCAGCGTTCTCGTCATCGGCGGTGGTTTGGCAGAAGGGCGAGACTGGCATTTCGCCATCATGTGGCTCTACGCATTAAATTTGCTCGGCTACGGGCTGTATGTCTTCATCACTCGTCGCTGGCAGCATCGCTTCGCTAGTAGCAATGATCTGAAAGCCGTGCAGGTCAGCCAGAATGAAAAGCGTAAAACCTATGCGTGGCATCGGCTGGTGTATACCGCCATTATTCCGATTTTGCTGTTGGCGATCGCCAGCGGTCTTGCCATGTACAAACCCGTCCAATTGCACTGGCTAGCCGCGCTTTTTGGCAACTGGCAAACGCTTCGCACCATTCACTTCATCACCGTTCCCACTGTGCTTCTCTTCACCTTCGTACATTCGCTCCTTGTGCTTAGAGTCGGTACGGTGCGCTTAGTGAAATCAATGTTCGTGTAGTTAGCAGTCAGCCGTCAGCCGTCAGCGGTCAGCCGTCAGCGGTCAGCGGTCAGACAAAAAGGAAGCGAAAAGAACTCTCCCACTCCCCACTCCCTACTCCCCACTCCCCACTCCCTTCCCCATGCTGATTCTCCCCAAACGCACCCTTTCGCGTCGTCGTCTGCTGCAATGGTCTGGGCTGTCTGGCGCAGGGCTGCTGCTGAATGGTTGTGCATCGTCGTTGTTTGCAGAACAGGTTGGTCAATTCTCGGAGCCTTTGAATCAGCGGGTTGAAGCACTGATGCTGTCGCAGAAACCCGTGCCAGAGTTTGCCGCAAATGCCATTGATCCAGCCGAAAAGCTTTTGATCAACACGTTTGACTTCACGCCCAATATTGATCCGGCAGCGTTTCGACTGACGATCGACGGTGAAATCAGTAACCCCATGCAGTTGAGCCTGCCAGACCTACAAAAAATGCCGCTCACATCTATGAACATTCGCCATGTCTGTGTTGAAGGTTGGGCGGCGATCGTTCAATGGAATGGGGTGCGTTTACGAGATTTGGTCACGCTGGTACAACCCAAAGCCGATGTTCGCTACGTCTACTTCAAATCGGCAGATGGGTACTACGAGAGTTGGGATCTTGCCTCAGCCGTGCATCCTCAAACCCTGATGGCATATCAGCGTAATGGACAACCGTTATCAGCCGACAATGGCGCACCCTTGAGGCTGGCATCACCCATCAAGCTGGGCTATAAACAAAGCAAATGGGTCACTCAGATTACCTTTTTGAGCAACTTGATGCCCACAAAAGGCTACTGGGAGGACTTTGGCTATGAGTGGTTTGGTGGGTTGTAGCGTTAGCTAGATGGATGCAGCGATCGCACACGATGAAGTAGTGAGATCTAACGATCGCCCTCACATGCCTACTGAGGGGTGAGACACCATAGGGAAGACTTGGCAGAGCAAGCCACAATAACGATGATAGGGAAGTTGTCCCTTTGTGGTTTAGCTCTCAACAAAACAAAACATGGTGCCCCCTCTTCCATCAGGAACGGTGCTGCGCCAGCGGTACCTCATTCAGCAGGTTCTTGGTCAGGGCGGGTTCGGTCGCACATATCTGGCTTTAGATCAGGAGCGCTTCAACGAACCCTGCGTCCTTAAGGAATTTATTGTTCCGTATCACGACGGCACGCTGATTGAAAAAGCAAAAATTCTCTTTCACCGCGAAGCCAGCACACTGTATCAAATTCAACACCCTCAGATTCCGCGCTTTTGGGCTGCGTTTGAGGATGAGCAACGCTTCTTTTTAGTACAGGACTTTGTCGATGGACAAACCTATCGTCAGTTATTGAGCGATCGCAAGCAAAAAGGGCAAACCTTTTCGGAAGCCGAAGTCTTGCACTTTCTCAACCACCTGCTGCCTGTCCTTGCCTGCATTCACAGCCAGGGCATCATTCACCGCGATATTTCACCCGAAAATGTGATTCTGCAAACGCAGGCAGCGACGCAGCTAGAGCCAACACGTCCTGTACCTGACGCTGGCTTACCCGTACTGATTGACTTCGGTGCGGTGAAAGAAGCAACCAGCCACTGGCCCCTAATCTCCACGCCGACACGGGTTGGTAAGGTAGGCTATGCTCCACCTGAGCAACTCCAAACAGGCAAGGTGTATCCCAATAGCGATCTCTACGCGTTAGCGGCAACAGCGCTAGTGCTGCTGACGGGTCGAGAGCCACAAACACTGCTTGACAGCCGGACACTCACCTGGAATTGGGAGCCGCACGCCAGGATTGGCGATGAACTGGCAATGGTACTTCGGCGAATGCTGGCGGTGTATCCCGGCGATCGCTATCAGGCAGCGAACGAGGTTTTGCAAGATCTCCACTCGTTTGGAGCTGCGCCATTAGAGAGTACGCTGTTGCGATCGCCCTCATCTCATGGATCAGAAGCGTATGGATCGGAAGCGTATGGATCACAAACCAACAGTCAGCCCGCGATCGTGAATTTCTTGCAGCCACTGCCTGCTCGTTCAGCGCCATCAACTCAACCTGCTGTCGTCTATACGTCTTCGCCCAACGCGGTCAGAGATGCTCACAGCTCTGGTACACCTGATAGAAGCCATGATGGGCAGCCCTGGGCAAAGCGGGGAGGACGTGTACGGGCTGGCATCGCGGCGACGGTGCTGGCAGGTTTGGGCGTGGCATTGCCGATCGTCTGGCAAGTATGGATGACAGCACCCGACAGCACTGGCGAAGTTTGGGTGTCAGGTGCCAAATTACCGCAGTCGGAAGCCTCCCGTATCATTGATTCTCCAGGCATCAACGGCTCAAATTTAGCGATCAAACCGCCGTCTGAGTCCACAGAGACCGATAGCAATACGCCAACTAGAACCAGTAGACCACCTCAACGCATTCAATTTGCTCGTGGTCGTGTGGCGACAAAACTGCAAGGAACGTTGCAACCAACTGAGATGCAGCCTTATGTTTTGCAAGCAGCACAAGGGCAAATCATGACGGTAACGCTCCAGGGTGCTGATGCGGTCATGAATGTGCTGAGATCGAACCAGGAGGCGATCGACGCTGCATCTTACCAAACACGTAGTTGGACGGGACAACTGCCTGCCGACGATCGCTACACGATTCAGGTTTCTGGGGCGGGTGCTTATACATTAGAGGTTGCCATCACGCCGATCGCACCCTCAACGCAAGCACAAATTCAGCGGGTTGCGTTTGCACCGGGGACGACTGGCACCACAGTCACAGGGCAGCTTGAACCGAACCAAATTCAACGCTATCTGCTGCAAGCCAAGCGAGGACAAATGCTAGGCGTGAAAGTTCTACAGGGCGGCGTGAGTTTTAGTGCGATCGCTCCCAACGGTCAACGCGTTGGCAGTAGTGCGACGAGTACGAACTGGCAGGGACGCTTGCCACAAGAGGGTGACTACATTATTGAAGTGTCTACTAGCCAGACGGGAGGCTACGCGATCGCGCTTGAGGTTTTTTGATGTCATGAGGCACTTAAATTGAGAGCTTGTTGATTTAGATCAGCTTTTTGCTGACCGCTGACTGCTGACCGCTAACAGCTACACTCCTTAACGTTCGGGCTATTCTTCTCGCAGCATTTCGACTACTAACTGCGCCAATTTTGAGGCGGCACCGGGTTGACCGCGCACCTGACGGAGGTTGGTCTGCATTTGCTCCAGCTTATCCGGATGGTCAAGCAAGTCGAGAACGATCGCGGCAACAGTTGCTGGCTCTAAATTACCAGCCAGTTCGGGCACGATCTCAGCCTTTGCCCAAATGTTGGGCCATGCCAGCCGTCCTAGCCGTTTCAGCGCCAGATGCGTCATGAGTCTGGCAACGCGTCCTCCAACGATAGGTAGACTCGCCAGTAGCCCCGGTATGCCGTCCCAGGTAACAATGCGATCGATCTGCTGAAGCGGTAGAAGCACCAACATAGGTATCGTCAGCGCTCCTAATTCAGCCGTATTAGCACCAACTGTTGTTAAGCAAAGGCTGCATTGAGAGAGTAAGTCATAAGCAGGAGCCTGTGTCCATAGCTCGACCCGCAGCCCTGAGCGAGTTTTGAGAAACGGGCGATCGTCTGGTAAGTCCGGCAAAACCAACGTAGCTGCCGCCCAGCCCAGTTGATCGATCGCTCCATTCGACGCAGGGTCAGCAAACGTAGCGAGCGTTGCCAACTCCAGACCAGGTGCCACGGGAATCACAAAGCGTGCAGACGGATGAGCCGCATGGATGTGTTCTGCGATCGCCAAACACAACGGCACACCCAGCGAGAGCTTGGCGGGTTTAGAGCCGGGGAGGAGACCGATGAGGGGAGCAGCGGGGAAAAGAGGTAGGGGAGGCAGCGGGGCAGGGGAGAAAGAATGAAGAGCAGCGCTTGTTTCCGCTTCGTGGTGGAGTGAGAGATTCTCCCTGCTCCCTGGTTCTGTTACCCTTGCTCCCCCCTCCTCCCAAGCCCCCATTGCCCCTCTCTTCCAGCGTCCCGCTTCTGCCATCAGATCGCCAACGACGGTAAATTTGTGGGCGTACTTTTGAGGCGCACGGGTGAGAATATTGTCGTTCATGACACCGAAGCGATCGATCCAACGGTACCAACGGGCATCCCATTCGGCGTAGATCACGGTACGATAGCCCAACCGTTTGCCAATTAGCACTGGAAAAAATTGGTCGCCACCGAGAAAGAGAACCACGCCATGCGATCGCCAATCCCACTGTGCCGCCGTTTTACCCCACAGAAGGAAGGGAAAGAAGTGCTCTGCCCCCTGGACGCGATCGACTTCTGGGTAGCCACGGGCGATCGCGGCTTCTCGTCCACTCGCATTTGTGCAGGGTGAAAGCACAACCGAAAGCCTTACCTGACCGCGATCGTCGCCCAGTTGCTGGCGCAGCGCTCTTACCACAGGCTTGACCCAGGTTGCCAGTTCACCTGGACCGTTGGACAAAATCAGAATATCAACAGGGTGATGCACGTCTCTAGCCTCTCTCCGCTCTAGCCTCTCTCCGCCTTAAACACAATAGCGCCTTCGTCTGTTGGCTTGACCGATGACGGAAACCGAAACCTTATACGAGACAGACGAGAGCAAAAGACCTGAATCAAAATTGGGCGATCGCTCCTCTGTCAAAGATGAGACGATATAGTGAGTTAATCCCCGTATAGTGGGAGCGTATCCGGTTCAAACTCGATTAGGGCTTAAGCAAAGCCACTAATCATGACAAAGTAACGCGCGATCAGCGCTCAAGACCTCTAGTTGTTAAGGTCTGCCCCGCATCAACGAGTAGAGTTAACCTCGATGAGCAACTCCACTTCCATTTTGGAAGACCTGCTGCAAGCCCTGCCAAATCTTAGAACCCAGCTTTACTTTAAGTCTTCTCTGACTGCACTTTCTCACGCGATGGAAGATCAGGTGCTTGCCGGGGTTGGTAGCTCATTGGTGATTGCAAGTTTTCAACGTGAGCGCTTCTACCGACAGGAGGCACACCGCTACTTACGCATTTCAGAACAGGCAGAGCAGGTGTACGTGCTGGCAGCGCCAGAGACTGATTTTGCCAATCGGTCTGATCAGTATGAAACGATCGCGTTTGCTCCCACAGATGCGCTAGCGCAGGAATGGCACCTGGTGGTGGTGGGTGCCCGCTATGCCGCTTGCCTGCTTTGCCGAGAGAAGCAGGTGCCCGTCTCTACAACCGATTCAACCATGCAGCTTGCTACTGATCAGGCTCGACGGTTTGAGGGCATCTGGACATTTGATCGACAGACTGTGTGCATGGCAGCAGAACTGCTGTTAGACCGAATCGTGGCGTATCGTCCAGAGTTAGCCACGAAAATTGCCCAGGCAAAAAACCAACTTCAGATCGATCGCGGCATTCGTGCGAACGATGCTGATCCTGAGCCGTTCGCAGAGCGTCTGGTTACTTATCTCCAGGCTGGACAGTACAAACTTCTCAAAGCGTATCGCTCGATCGCGGCAAAAGAACGCAAAGAGCGGCTGGTTAACTCGATTACCGCCGCTATTCGGCGATCGCTGAACCCCGAAGAAATCTTCGCAGTGGCAGTCCAGGAGCTAGGGCAGGCGCTACGTGGCTGTCGGTGTTTAATCTATCGCTGCAAAGCCACTGATGAGGCTGCCACGATCCAGCACGAGTCTCTTGGAGCCGCTGTCGATTCACTCATCGGGCAGAAATGGCTACTGCGAGAGAATCCCTTGTTCCAAGCCGTCGTTGAGCAGCAGGAAAGCGTCTATCTTGCCGATGCTCAGGCAAATCCCTGGGTGCTAGAAGATGGGCGAACCGTTTTACCGCCACGATCGTCAGCAACCGACGATCAGCCCGAATCGTTGGTGCAGCGCTGGACGATCGCCTCCTGGTTGATGGTGCCCGTGATGCATCAAAATCGGCTTCTGGGTATGGTTGAGCTGCATACCTGTGGTGGCACCCTACATGAGTGGACAGAAGCAGAGCTTGGGCTAGTAGACGCGATCGCGGCTCAAATTGGGGTTGCTCTCATCCAAGCCGAAGCCTATGCCAACCTCGAAGATCTGAACCAACAGCTTGCAGCGCTCGACCTCACCCGCAGTAACCTGATTGCCATCACCGGACACGAACTACGCACGCCCCTCTCAACCATTCAGGTCTGTCTAGAGAGCCTTTCCAGTGAACCCGACATGCCCCACGAACTGCGCCAGATTATGCTCCAATCTGCCCTTTCCGACACCGAACGGATGCGTAAGCTCGTCCAGGATTTTCTCACTCTGTCACAGCTCGAAAGCGGTCGTGTGCAGTGGCATTTAGAGTCCCTGCCGCTACAAGAATGTGTTGACCTTGCGCTCAGTAGCATCCGCACCCGTCAACGTCACAGTGACCTGCCCGAAATTACTGCTCAGGTACCACCTGAATTACCGCTTGTACAAACTGACGGCGAATGGCTGGTCGAAGTGCTCTCAAAACTGCTGGACAATGCCTGCAAATTCACCGCTCCACAAGGACGCGTTGTCATTCAGGCACACCAAAACGGCGGCAAAATGCTCGAAGTCACGGTCGCCGATACGGGACGAGGCATTGAACCGAATCGCCTGGAAACCGTGTTCGATCGCTTTTACCAGGAAGAAGGAGCCTTACGCCGCACCGCAGGCGGTACCGGGCTGGGTCTTGCTATCTGCCGCCAAATCGTCACCGGGCTTGGCGGACGCATTTGGGCAGAATCGGACGGTAAAGACCAGGGCAGCAAATTTCACTTCACCGTGCCGATCGTTCACAATGGGGCAGCCGAAAAAGCGCCCAAAGCCAGGACGGAAAGAGGCAAAATTGTACGTACTAGAAGCCGATGAATGCGATTCATCACGTGGCGATTGCTAACAACTGTTACAGTTCCCATCACACGTGGTCGATGGTGGCAGACTCAGTGATACGATTTCCTCAAATATCGAGAGAGAAATCCAATGGCAGAAACTCTTTCTGGACAAGCACCTTTATTCGGCGGTAGTACAGGCGGACTGCTGACCAAAGCTCTTGTTGAAGAAAAATACGCGATTACCTGGACAAGCCCTAAAGAGCAAGTCTTTGAAATGCCAACAGGCGGCGCAGCCGTAATGCGGCAAGGCGAGAACTTGCTGTACTTCGCGCGCAAGGAGCAATGCCTTGCTCTTGGCGGTCAGCAACTGCGTGCAAAATTTAAGATTACAGATTACAAAGTTTACCGAGTCTATCCCAGCGGTGATGTTGAATATCTTCATCCTAAAGATGGTGTTTTTCCTGAAAAGGTCAATCCCGGTCGTCCGCAGGTCAACAGCGTTGCACGTAACATTGGCAGCAATCCCGAACCTGCCAAGTTGAAGTTCAGCGGTACACCGACCTACGAAGCTTAGTTCGTTAAAATCTAGTGTTCTGGTTTAGTAACTCAACGATCGCCTCAAAGGTTAACCTCTGAGGCGATTTTTTGTTACTGTCGGTAAGTCTTACCTCTTGATACAGCGCTAAAGATGTTTAAAAGCGACGCGCCACGTTTGTAAAACCAGAAACCATGGTTTGTAGCTGTCAGCCGTCAGCCGTCAGCCGTCAGCCGTCAGCGAAAAGCTGATCGCTGATCCAAAAGTGTGCAGTTATCTTTTAGCAAGCTCTTAAGCGGTACCATTAGTAGTGCAAAAGAGTAGTGCAAAAGAACTCGACGTTGCTATGCCCAAAGCGTGTGTCATTGGTCTGGGAAAATCGGGAATAGCGGCAGCTCGATTACTCAAGCGCGAGGGGTGGGATGTGACGGTAAGCGATGCTGGCAGTTCAGATAGTTTGCGTCAGCAGCAGCAGCAGCTTGCAGCCGAAAAGATACCCGTCAACCTGAAGGAAGCCTTTGATCCTGAACGGGTTGAGTTATGGCAAGCAGAGTCTTTACAGCGGTTCGTCGTCAGTCCCGGTGTGCCCTGGGATCTTCCGGGCTTAGTTCACGCCAGAACACTGGGTATTGAAACCATTGGTGAGACCGAATTAGCGTGGCAGCATCTCAAGGAGTGCCCCTGGGTTGGCATCACAGGCACAAATGGCAAAACGACGACAACGGCGCTCATTGCCGCCATTTTTCAAGCAGCAGGATTATACGCACCCGCCTTTGGCAACATCGGCCATGCCGCGTGTGAGGTCGCTCTAGACCCCAAGAAGCCCGACTGGGCGATCGCTGAACTCAGCAGCTATCAAATTGAATCGTCACCGTCGATCGCGCCTCAAATCGGCATCTGGACAACCTTCACACCCGATCATCTGAGTCGCCATAAAACGCTAGAACGGTACCGCGAGATCAAGTCGCATTTACTCAGCCAGTCTCGTCAGCAGGTCTTTAACGGTAACGACCCCTTCTTACAGAACCTGGGTAGACGCGGACTTGCCCCTGTGCGGGCAGAATCCTGTTGGACGAGTGTATTCGGTAAGGCAGCTTTGAACGGTGATCCAGCTCAAGGCATCTATATTGAGGATGCGTGGGTACGCACGTCTACTGAACTGATCATGCCTGCTAACCTGTTACGAATGCCGGGGAGCCACAATCAGCAAAATCTTTTGTTAGCAGTTGCAGCGGCAAGGCTGGCAGGCATTGATAAGACCACGATCGCTCACGCGATCGCTACCTTCCCTGGTGTCCCGCATCGCCTGGAGCACATTCGCACCTGGCAAGGCATCGACTTTATCAACGACAGCAAAGCCACCAACTACGACGCGGCTGAAGTAGGCTTGTCGGCTGTCAATCACCCCACCATTCTCATCGCGGGTGGCGAGGCAAAACTGGGCGACGACAACGCCTGGATTACTGCCATCCAGTCAAAAGCCGCCGCCGTACTCTTGATTGGCAACGCTGCTTTCACCTTTGCTCAACGCTTGCAGCAAGCAGGCTATGCTAATGCCGAAATCGTCGAAACAATGGAGCAGGCAGTCACACGATCGGCAGAACTTGCCAAACAGTATCAAGTGCCCACTGTGCTCCTTTCACCTGCCTGTGCAAGCTTTGACCAGTACCAAAACTTTGAGCAGCGTGGGGATCACTTCCGTGAGCTGTGTCAGGAATTGCCGGGGTGAGGCGGCGGAAGGCAGAAGGCAGAAGACAGAAGAAAATCAACTCAGAACTCTTCCTCCCTCTATCTCCTGCCTCCCTTGCCTCCCTTGCTTCCCCCACTCCCTACTCCCCACCCCCGTTCGGCTGAGCTCACGTCGAAGCCACTCCCTACTCCCCACTCCCCACTCTCGCCTCTGGCAGAATCAGCATGGCATCACCGAAGGAGTAGAAACGGTACTGTTCTGCGATCGCCACCTGATACAAAGCCAGTAAACGCTGTCGTCCAATTAAGGCGCTGACCAACATCAGTAGACTGGACTTTGGTAGGTGAAAATTGGTCATCAAGCCATCAACGATACGCCACTGGTAGCCTGGATAGATAAACAGATTGGTCTTGTCGCAGAACGGCTGCATAGTACCGCTTTGCATGGCTGACTCCAGCGATCGCACAACGGTTGTGCCAACTGCAATAATCCGTCCGCCTCTCGCCTTCGTTTGCTGAATCTTGGCGACGGTCGCTGCGGGTACTTCCACCCATTCAGCGTGCATCGTATGGTCAGTAATCGTTTCTGCCTCCACTGGGCGAAAGGTGCCAATCCCAACGTGAAGGGTAACAAATGCCTGCTCAATGCCTTGCGATCGCAAATGCTGCAACAGTTCAGGGGTAAAATGCAGACCCGCAGTTGGAGCAGCTACCGCTCCGGGTCGATCAGCATAAACGGTTTGATATTGCTCAGGTTGCGCCTCTGTTTGAGTGATATAAGGCGGCAACGGCATTTGTCCTAGCTGATTGATCCACTCGTCTAACGAGATTCCCGCTGGTACATTGAACTGTAAAACACGCCCACCTGTAGCGGCATCGATCGCCACCACTGTCGCGCTTAAGCTTTCAGACTCTTGCTTGCCTCTCTCTCCAAACACTATCGTAGCGCCCGGTTTCAGCCGTTTGCCTGGTTTGACCAATGCCAGCCAGCAATTTGATGCACCATCGGCACGAGTAGAATCAGCCTGTGGCTCCAGCAGCAGCACCTCCACAGGCGTTCCGCTGGTTTTGTGACCATATAAGCGCGCCGGAATGACGCGAGTATTGTTCAACACCAGCAAATCACCCGATCGCAACAAGTGAGGCAAATCCCGCACGATCGCATGACGATGCTCCACCTGATCTTTTACGACTAGTAACCGTGCACCATCACGAGGAACACAGGGCGTTTGGGCAATCAGCGCGTCGGGCAGAGTGTAGTCATAGGCAGCAAGCAGGCGATCGAAAAGCATAGCTAAGGTTGTTGGTTGTTGGTTGCTAGTTGTTGGTTGCTAGAAGCAGAGGGAGTAGACCTTCTCATAGGGACGTTACACATAATGTCCCTACCACAGATTCAAAACCTCATCCCTCACTCCTCACTCCTTACCCGAATTGGGTGGAAACCCTCTCCAGTTCGGGGGGTTTCACCCTGGCATTTGATATACGTTTAGTGGAATATATAGGATGTAAGCGTTTGACTGGTCTGGAAAAACTGTGATGGACTACCTGTATCATCTTTCAAATGCAACCCTCACCTTAAGGGTTGTTGAGTATTTACATTACTCCAGTCTGTTTCCAGTACGCTTCATGACTGTGATTCACCAAATTGACGGCTGGATTATTAAAGTAAAAATGAGCCGCTGCTTGGAACCTTACGAGCATGGCAATTTCCGCGCCTTTATGAATGAGTTGGGCATTCCCTGCGAACCGGGCATTCGAGTACAAATGGCACTTTGGGGCTTGGAAACGGGGCAGTCGCCCGTTGATGTGATGCATCGCTACCAGGTGGCGGTGGTTTCGCACGGTACGCCCGATCGCGAGGAAATTGAAGAGTTTCGGCAGCAGTTTGTCCAAGGCTTAGGCTATTGCCCAGAGACGCTGGCGTAGGGAACGGCATTGAAATTCAATCCAGCATAAAGGCGGCTGGAATGTAGTCTTGAAGGGTCAGATAGTAGCCTGCCATTGCAGCCCTTGCTTGGATTGAGTCAGGCATTGTTGTGTTGCTCTGAGAGTTGCTTTGGGTCAACGTTGCGCCTCTGGTACTCATTTGCCGACAGCACACGAGCGCCACATCAAACTGGCAGGGTAGCTCTGCCCAGTCAGGATGATCGATCAAGAACAGTTGAGCAGTTTTCCACAATTTGGAGCGCTTTCGGGCTGTAATGGCTAACGCACCATCGCAGTCCCAGTTGCCTCGACTACGGGTTTTGACTTCAACAAAGGCTAGAGCGATCGGCTGAGTCGGATGCTGCGGTGAGGGCTGACCAGCCACTAAATCCAGTTCACCCCAGCGGCAATGCCAACGCTGCTGCAGCACTAGCCAGCCACGATCGCACAACCACTGCGCCACCAACGCCTCTCCTAACGCACCGATATCAGACGTGCCAGCGTCGAGGGCTTGAGCGTGGGTTGCTGGAATGGCACTTTCAGAACGGCGTTTGGGCTTTGACGGCATAAGGCTAACTGAGCTGACCTTTCCTCAGAATTGACCATCTCAAGGTTAAAAGCGCCAAGTCAAAAATCTCTTCACTGTTTCAGTTTGCTGCTGTAGAGCCAGAAGCGCAACGGATTCGGGTAGGATCGGAGGCGTAGCGATCGTGTTCATGCACCTACAGAACCGAGCGATGTCACGGTCATGTTTGTGGATTAGAGGCGATCATCAATGGGTTGGGTATCGGCATCGACAATGAGCAGCAGACAAGTAGATCCGGTAGTGAAATTGCGTTCAACGCATTGGCTTGCAGAATTTCTAGCAGTAATACAACTCTGGCGATGGCAGCAAAAACGGGCGATCGCAAGCCTCGTCATAAGAAGTATTTTGATCATCGGCATGGGGGTGTTAAGTCCGCTGCCTGTTCTTGCAGACGATTACAACCGAGATTTTCTCGTTGGAGCTGATTTTTCTGGCAAAGTCTTGACAGACTCCAGCTTCACCAAAGCAAACCTGCGGGGCAGCAATTTTAGCCATAGCGATCTGCACGGCGTGAGCTTTTTTGGTGCCAACCTGGAAGGTGCAAATTTTGAGGGTGCTGACCTACGGAACGCGACGCTGGATGCCGTACGGTTTACAGACGCAAATCTGACTAACGCCAATCTAGAAGGCGCATTTGCGTTTAACGCCAAGTTTGGTGGCGCGATCGTCGATGGTGCCGATTTCACCGATGTCGATGTGCGGCAAGATGCCCAAACCCTTTTGTGCAAGCTGGCAAAAGGAAAAAATCCCACAACCGGACGCGAAACACGAGACACGCTGAACTGCAAGACTTAGGATTCGTTAATGAGTCATTTTCTAAAAATTTGAGATCTATGTCTCGACCTACCATGCTCAAGGCAGCCCGTCGTCACAGGTTATTCTCAATAGCGATGCAATCATTTAAGGAGTTAAGGATGTTATGACGAATTGATCGTTCTAGTGAGTATTCGCGTTCTCTATGACGAAATCTTGAGAGTTGATCGGTGAATAAAGGGGTGCGTGTCACCTCCTGGAGAGAAAATTCATAAAGCATATTATGAGCGACTCAGGCACAATCGATTTCGTTAGCAACAAGCTTGGTAAGCTCTTCAAAGTCTGGCGTGAGCGCAACACGTTGGGTTTGCTGAAATTTCTTTATCGTCGCAGCTTAGAGAAAGTTCGAGGGCAAATGACGTATCACAAATGGGTCATGCGCGATCGTCTCACTCAAGCAGATATCCTTGCCGCTCAGCGTACGATCGCGCAATGGACTGTGCGCCCAAAATTTTCGGTCATCATGCCCGTCTACAACGTCGATGCAAGCTGGCTCGAAAAAGCGATCCAGTCTGTGCAGAACCAAATCTATCCCCATTGGGAACTCTGCATTGTCGATGATGCCTCGCCCAAGCCACATATCAAGCGCATCCTCACCCACTACAGCCAGCTTGACGATCGCATCAAAGTCGTCTTTCGCTCTGAAAATGGTCAAATTGTCGCTGCCAGCAACGATGCTTTAGCACTGGCAACAGGCGATTACATTGCCTTGCTTGACCACGACGACGAACTTGCGATCAATGCGCTCTTTGAGAACGCCAAGCTGATTAATAAGCATTCTGATGCAGACTTCATCTATAGCGATGAAGACAAGATGGATACGAAAGGCAAGCGGCTCGATCCATTCTTCAAGCCTGATTGGTCGCCCGATTACTTCCACGCCTGTATGTACACCTGTCATTTGGGTGTCTATCGTACCAGCCTGATTCGCGCGATCGGGGGCTTTCGTGCAGGCTATGATGGCGCGCAGGACTACGATCTGGTGCTGCGTGTCGTCGAAAAAACCCGATCCATCTATCACATTCCCAAAATTCTTTATCACTGGCGGGTGATTCCTGCATCCGTGACGGCTGGTGGAGAACAGGCAAAGCCCTGGGCGTATGTTGCAGCGCGGAGAGCATTAGAAGATATGCTGGCGCGCAGCGCTTACCCCGGTTTAGTTGAAGCAGTACCCGATCGACCGGGCTTTTGGCGCGTTCGCCGTCAGCTTATGGGTGAACCATTGATTAGCATCATCATTCCCAGTGCCGGAAAGGCAATGCTGACAGCAGAGCGATCGATGGTCGCGCTAGAAAATTGCCTTCGTAGCATTCAGGAACGCAGTACTTACCATAATTTCGAGCTGATTTTAGTTGATGGGTATGACATTTCAGACGACATCCTGACAAGAGTAACGACAGCGTTTGCAGGTGATGCAACGCCTAATCTGCAATTAGTGCACTGCAAAGAACCATTTAACTTCTCCCACCGGATTAATCAGGGTGCTGCCAATGCCAACGGTCAATTTCTGCTGCTGCTCAACGACGATACAGAAGTGATCACACCTGATTGGCTGGAGTCGATGCTGGAATTTGCCCAGCAGGACGACATTGGCGCGGTAGGTGCAAAACTACTCTTTCCCGACGGCAAGCTTCAGCATGGAGGTGTCATGGTGCTAGGAGGGAATCCTGGTCATGCGTATCACGGTTTCGATGACGATCATCCAGGCTACTTTTGCTCCAATCTAGTGAATCGTAATTATCTGGCGGTAACGGCTGCGTGCTTGATGATTCGTCGGGAACTGTTCCAGCAAGTGGGCGGCATGGACGAAATCTTTCCGCTCAACTATAACGACGTAGATTTTTGTTTGAAGGTGCATCAGGCAGGCTATCGCAATGTGGTAACACCGTATGCACGCCTAATTCACTACGAATCAATGAGCCGCAAAGCAGGACTGCAACCTCATGAGTGGGAAACTTTAAACCAAAAGTGGAAGGGCTATTTCAATCAGCTCAACGGCGATCCGTACTACAACCCCAACCTGTCGCATCGAGCAGTCACGTTTGAACTGTGGTGATCGACAACTGTGGTGATTAACGCTTTGCTGGATGAACGATCGCGCGATCGCCCATAATGAATCTGTTGCCTCTTAACGTGCAAGTGCCATGCAGACCAGCGATAGACTGACAAACCTAGCTCAATTGACTGTCCCAACCCGTACCGCGACGGTCAGCCGCACAACAGGCGAGACGGATGTGCAGGTGACGCTGAACCTGGATGGTACCGGGCAGTGCGCTGCAAAAACCGGGATTCCCTTTCTCGATCACATGCTGCACCAGATTTCCTCCCACGGACTGATCGATCTGCACGTGCAGGCAACGGGCGATCTGGAAATTGACGACCATCACACCAACGAGGACGTAGGCATTACGCTGGGGATGGCGCTGGCAAAGGCACTGGGCGATCGCAAAGGCATCATTCGCTTCGGTCATTTCGTTGCACCTTTGGATGAAGCACTCATTCAGGTCGCACTCGATTTTTCGGGTCGCCCTCATCTCAGCTATGGGCTAGAGATTCCGACTCAGCGCGTTGGCACCTACGACACGCAACTGGTACGGGAATTCTTTGTAGCGATCGTCAATCATTCCCAGATGACGCTCCACATTCGCCAACTCGACGGTATCAACTCACACCATATTATTGAAGCGACGTTCAAAGCATTGGCGCGATCGCTTCGTATGGCAGCCGAAATCGACCCCAGACGCGCACACACGATTCCCAGTTCCAAAGGGGTGTTGTGAGGAAGGGGAGAGGAGTGGGGAGTGGGGAGTGGGGAGTAGGGAGTGGGGAGTAGGGAGTGGGGAGTAGGGAGTGGGGTGTAAGGAGCTTTGAGTTTTGAGTTTCTTCCTTCTGCTCTCTGCCTTCTGCCTCCTGCCTTCTGCCTTCATCCCGCTAGACAGATTGTAACGAAGCGCTTAATATCCAATAGTGATGGCTTACTCAATAGCGCGTTATGACTCTTAGTGTTGGTGATCCTGCTCCCGCGTTCAGCTTGCCGGACAGCAATGGTAATATCGTTAACCTGGCTGATTTGCAAGGTCAGCGTGTAGTGCTGTATTTCTATCCCCGCGACAATACTCCCGGTTGCACCAAAGAAGCGTGCGGTTTTCGAGACTCCTATACTGAATTTCAAGGTAAAGATGTTGTGGTGCTTGGTGTCAGCACTGATGATGCTCAGTCTCACACAAAGTTTACGACTAAGTTTGAGTTGCCGTTTCCGTTGCTGACAGATGAGGACGGACAGGTTGCCACTGCTTATGAGAGCTATGGGCTTAAGAAGTTTATGGGCAAAGAATACATCGGTATCAGTCGCAATACGTTTGTGATTGCTCCAGATGGTACGATCGAAGCAATCTACAAAAAAGTCAAGCCTGAATCCCATGCGAAGGAGATTTTGGCGACGCTTGCTTAAACGGGTAGTTTTTCAGCCCGCAATCTTAACCTATGCGTCGGTTATGGCATTTTGGACAAGCTGTATTGGGCGTTCTGTTCCGGCATCCGGTGACGGGCACAAGCATTATTCCGCTTCTGCCAGACGGGCGCATCGTGCTAGTGCAGCGCCGCGATAATGGTCGGTGGGGCTTACCTGGCGGTATGGTTGATTGGGGCGAAGACCTCATCACCACAGTTTACCGAGAGCTGACGGAAGAAACGGGGCTAGAGGTCGCCAAAATTTGCCGTCTAGTCGGTGTTTATTCGTCGCCAGAACGTGACCCTCGCATTCACTCGATCTGCGTGGTGGTTGAAGTGGAGGCACAGGGCACGATACAAATCCGCGATCCGATGGAAGTGCTCAATGTGCAGGCGTTCTCACGAGGAGAGTTACCGTTGGGTCGGCTGTCTCACGATCACGATCGCCAGCTTCAGGATTATCTGAACGGACAAACGACGTTAGCGTAGAGAGCTATCAGCTATCAGCTATCAGCTATCAGCCGTCAGCTATCAGCCGTCAGCTATCAGCTATCAGCTTTCCGCTGACCGCTGACCGCTACAAAGCAATACAGGACTTCTAAAAGTGGCGATCGACGTTTAGTATTAACTCAAACGACTCGCGTAACACTACTTCATTGTTCAGGATGGCTCTACCGCTCAGAAATGCTCGTATCAGGCTCCCTCAAGGTCAGATTTTTTGGCGTGAAGTGGGGCAGGGACGCACGATCGTCTTTTTGCATGGTTCCTGGGACGACAGTGGTCAATGGGTACCCATCATTGAACGGTTAAGTACGGAGTATCACTGCCTTGCACCCGACTTGCTGGGGTTTGGTGAATCAGAACAACCCAACGTCCACTATGCGATCGACCTGGAAGTCGAGTGTTTGGCAGAGCATTTAGAAGCGCTGAAACTACGACGGGTCTGTCTAGTGGGGCATTCGTTAGGCGGTTGGATTGCGGCTAGCTACGCGCTGAAGTATCTCGATCAGGTCGAAGGCGTTGTCTTGCTGGCACCAGAAGGCGTACAGGCTGAAGGGTTAGGAGGACGCTGGTGGCAAGCACGGTTATTAAAACTAGCCGTGACGGGATGGGTATTGCGATCGCGCCACGCACTCCGCAAAGTCCTCAAACTCCGCAATCCCGACCGACTGTTACAGCGACGACGACAACTCCTTGCTTTCCCTGTTGCCTGCAAGCTGCTGTTCCAACGCCGACGGGCAGAACTGCGATCGGAACAGCTCCAGGAACAGTTGAAATGGCTCAAAGTGCCCGTGCTAGTGCTACAGGGTGAACAAGACACCCCCACGGCTAAACGTTTGAATCAAACCTACGCGCAACTCGCCCCAGACGCAAAACTCCAACAGTTACCCAGTACCAGCAGTAATCTCCTCGAAACCCAACCTGATGCCGTTGCTCAAGCGATTCGAGGATTTGTAGGAAGAAAGGCTAAAGGATGAAGGCAGGAGGCAGAAGGCAGGAGGCAGAAGGCGGAAACTCCCCACTCCCCACTCCCCACTCCCCACTCCCTACTCCCCACTCCTCACCTTCCTCATCCCCCAAAAAATCAAATGCGGCTCAACGGTAACTCGACGTGCCAAGGCGGGCGCATGGGCTGTGAGGTAACTGTAGAGACGATCGCTGTCTCCACCTCGTAGCATGACCTTACTAGCGGGAAACTGCTGCCACCAATCGTCTATAAAGGCTTGTAGACCTGCTAGTAGGGTGTAAAGAATGCCACTGGCGATCGCGTCGGCTGTGTTCGTTGCCCAGCGTGGCGGCAGAAGATGCTGCACTGCAAGACTTGCCGCACCGACATCAGGAAGGGCAGCCGTTGCCTGGTTGAGCGTGTGGAACTGTAGCCCCAATCCCGGCAAAATAGCACCACCCACCAGACGATCGCCTGCTGCACCAGTGAACGTCAGCGCGGTGCCTGCATCAATCACGAGAACGGGACTACCAACAGTGGCGATCGCGCCCCAGACTGCCAGCGCCCGATCGATCCCCAGTGTGGGATACAGCCCCTGCAACGGCACCTGTTCCAACGTAATGACGTGCGCTGAGGGATACTCCTGCCACAGTTGGCTTTGCTGGGGTACAACCGACGCAATGTAGAGGCTGGGTTTTTGAATAAACCGAGTGGCAAGAAGCTGTTGCACATCAGTTTCAGACAGATGAGGGGTGTCCCAGGTTCGCTGCATATCTCTGCCCATAAACTGTGCCCAATGCAGGCGCGAATTGCCGATCGACAAGGCAAACCATTGCTCGGAGGATGTGGGTTGAGCGTCACCAGAGGGGAGCATGGGGGTGTGGGGTGTGGGGTGTGGGGTGTGGGGTGTGGGGTGTAGGGTGTAGGGTGTGGGGCGTGGGCGAAATTTGAAAGGAACGATCGCCCTCTGAACTCTAACAATGCTATTTAAAGTAGGAACGATCGCGTTTAAAACAGGAACGATCGCGCTTGAAATAGGAACGATCGCCCTCTGAACTGCAACGATGCCATTTGAAGTAGAAACGATCGTGTTCTGAACTGCAATGATGCCATTTGAAGTAGGAACGATCGCGCTTGAAGTAGGAACGATCGTGTTCTGAACTGCAATGATGCCATTTGGAATAGGAACGATCGCACTTGAAGTAGGAACGATCGTGTTCTGAACTGCAATGATGCCATTTGGAATAGGAA
>NZ_JCACKI010000015.1:39079-59441 GCF_059505325.1 Tildeniella sp. | reverse complement strand
CGATCGCGCTTGAAGTAGGAACAATGCCACTTGAAGTAGGAACGATCGCGTCTTAAGCAAAAACGATCGCGTTAAAGCCTGGAGTGCTTCTGCTCAGAATTCGGAATGTCGAGCCAAAAGGTTCATTGTTTATCCTCTGAACTCCAGCTTTTCTATGGCTATAGTAAGAGCAGCCTTACATCTTGCCTGCCGGAACTCCTTGAATGCGAACCAAATCGATCGTTCAAGTTTTGATTGCTGCGATAATCGCCAGTTTGCTTGGTTACTTGATTAATCAGCTACCACCTACTCCAAACTTTCCCTATAGAGATCAAGTCATCATTGGGGCAGTGGTTGTGATCACGCTGATTGCAGCAGCGATCGTACTCTGGCAGAACAGGCAGTCAGAGGAAGAGACAGTGCTACCTGAACCGCCTCAACAGGATGCCCGATCGCGCAGTCAAACGCTCTTACTGCAAGCGGTCAAGCAAGAAGTGATCTCACGGTTGGATCAATCATTGCATAATGCCGTGTTCATCAACCTGGGCAAGCAAGCTCAACCGCAGCAGGTGAGGCGACCGTTGGATGCAGAGGTCAAAATTGGACCCAAGTCGCCCCAATTATTGCCAACTGAGACAAGCATTTTGGAGGTGTTCACGCTTAAAGGCATTGACGGCAGACTGTTGATTCTGGGTGAGCCAGGAGCAGGCAAAACGATGACGATGCTGGATTTGGCAAAGGGGTTGTGCGATCGAGCCGAACAAAACCCAACCGCATTCATCCCCGTCCTGTTAAACCTGTCGTCGTGGAAAGACCCAAAGCAGACGATGACCGCCTGGTTGGTGGAAGAACTGAAGTCAAAATACGGGGTGCGAAAGGACATTGGCACACAATGGCTGGCAGACAAGCACCTTTTGCCCCTGCTGGATGGACTGGATGAAGTAAAGCCAGAGCATCAGGAAGGTTGTGTGCAGGCAATTAACCGCTGGCTGGAGAGCGACGATCGACCACCCTCATTAGCCGTCTGCTGTCGGCGCGAAGAATACGAAAAAGTGGTGCGGGGACAGTGGCAATCGGAAGCAGCGGAGCCACACAACGAAACCCGAATGCACCTGAATGGAGCTATCTTGTTGCAGACCCTTACCGACACGCAAATTCAGGCATACTTAACCGCAACAAACCAACCAGAACTCTGGCAAATGCTACGGCAAGATGAGGCAATGTGGGAATTGATTAGAACGCCGCTATGGTTAAGCATTCTGGCTCTATCTTACCCGAAACTTCTCTGCAACCAGTGGCAGCAGGCAAACTTGATGGAGCAACGATTAGATTTACTGCTGGATGCCTATGTGGAGCAAATGTTGCATTGGGAACTCAAGAGTCATATATATGAGAAGGGCAAACCGCCAACGGCAAGACAAATCCGCTACTGGATCAGTTTTCTGGCAAAACAGTTGCAGCAAGAGTCACAAACTGAGTTTTTAATTGAAAGAATACAACCCTCTTGGCTTTATAACAATGCAAAGTTAAAATTCTACGAAATTGCTTTCAAACTTACCAGCGTATGTGTTTTCAGCTTAAGTGGAATACTTCTCAGACTAAGTAAAGAGTCAAGCGGTAGACTGTTTATATTACTAATATTTTCAATGAGCTTTGGAATTACGTTCGGTCAGGTTGGAGTATTACCTTTATCCATTGAACCAGTTAAAGATACAAAATTTTCACTGAAAATCATCTTTGTATTAGGAATCGTTTCATTGCTATTTGGAATAGTCTTTACATTGGTTGGCTGGCTTGCAAATGTCAAAGCCTCATTATTGAGCGGTGCAATTATCGGCACCATAATGTTAGGCACTTTACTAGAGCCAGGTTTCGGTCTACATAAAGTAGACATAAAACCAAACAAAATCAGAAATCAAGGTATTTTTGATTCACTGAGTAATGCAACTTATAGTTTCCTTTTTATTGGGCTATTCTTTGGATTAACAGGACTTCTATTTCTTGGTTCAATTGAGGGATTAAACATTGGTCTACTTTTAGGAATGAGGAGTTTCCTATTTGTAGGAGGAATAGCTTTTATTCAACACTTTATCCTTCGCTGTATTCTCTTCCATAGTGGCTCTATTCCCTGGAACTATGCCCGCTTTCTCGACTACTGCACCGAACGTCTCCTCCTTCAGCGCGTCGGTGGGCGCTATCGGTTTATCCACAAGTCCTTGCAGGAGCATTTTGCCAAGATGGGGGAATAGGGAGTGGGGTGTAGGGAGTAGAATAGACGTGTGCAGGTTGGAGCATGATGATGGGTTCTGTAGAATTTCAGGCAACGGTCGAGAATGGGGTGATTGTGATACCTGAAGAATACAAGCAGTCACTTGCAGACGCGAACACGGTTAAAATTACTGTGCTAAAGCAAGCTCAGAGGCAAGCTTCTAGACCAGACATCATGGATGAACTGGCGCAAAATCCGGTTAAGGTCGATCGCTTTTTAACCAGGGATGAAGTGCACGATCGCAGTCTATGAGCAACAAACCATACTTCCTCGATTCCAACGTGTGGTTATATCGTTTGCTAGACAATCAATCACTTGAGGCTCAAGAGCGTGAGCGAAAGCGTACAATTGCCTTCTCTCTCACCGCAGCACAAGACATCATCACCAGTACACAAGTGATTAATGAGGTTTGTGCAAATGCGTTCAGGAAAGCAGCGTTTACAGAAGCCCAAATTCAAACTCTGATTGAGTCCTTTCAAAGTCGCTGTACTGTTGTTGCTCTAAATATTGAAACTCTGACGATTGCTTCAAGCCTGCGATCACGTTACTGCTTCTCGTTTTGGGATGGTCTGATTGTTGCCAGTGCGCTGTCTGCTAATGCAGAGATTCTCTACTCTGAAGATATGCAAGATGGTCTGGTGGTTGAGCAGCAGTTGACGATCGTGAATCCTTTCAAATGAGGCTATGTGCCTGAAACTATGTTCGCTTGCTCAACCACCGCACAGGATGTCTCTTCCTTCAGCGGGTTGATGGGCGCGATCGCGGAGCGCTGACTTGTCAGTTCGGTTTATCCACAAGTCCTTGCAGGAGCATTTTGCAAAGATGGGGGAGTAGGGAGTGGGGAGTGGGGAGTGGGGTTAGAGCATGAGAGGAGCAGGAATCATTAGAATGAATGAAGACAATTGATGCGGTTCGACAACAACTCTACGCAGGGCAGTTTGAGTTCAGCCGCCATGCTTTCAAACGAGCCATTGAGCGTAATATCAGTGAACAGGAAATTAGAGAAGCTGGCTTGAATGCCATCAGCATTGAAGCGTATCCAAATGATAAATATTCACCAAGTTGTCTACTTTTAGGCTTTACCGCAACACATCGACCGCTCCATATTCAAGTCTCGCTTGCTCAATCAGAACTTGTGAGAATCATCACGCTCTACGAGCCGAATAATCTTGAGTGGATTAACTATTCCCAAAGGAGATAACCATGTTTCAGTGCCATAACTGTGGAGCAAATAAGACGCATGAAGAACAGGTCAGTGAGGTCTTTCAAATTTATGGAAAACCTGTTCTAGTCGAAAATATCCCTGCGATCGTCTGTTCTCGCTGTGGCGAAACAACCTTTAGCAGAGAAACCACTGAAAAAATTCGGCAAATGCTACATGGAGACCATCAACCGACAAAAGCAATCAGTGTCGATGTGTATGCTTTCAAATAAGTGATTTCATTCCCTGGAACTATGCCCGTCTCGACTACTGCACCGCTCATGAAGTGTGTGCGGAGCACCGATCGGCTCTTCCTTCAGCGCGTCGGGGGGCGCTATCGGTTTATCCACAAGTCCTTGCAGGAGCATTTTGCCAAGATGGGGGAGTAGGGAGTGGGGAATAGGGAGTAGGGAATGAAAAAAGTGAGCAATCAGGGAATCCGTTGGAAGCCCATGCCAACCTGGATGAAATGAGCGTCGCCAGTAAGAACCTGCTCAATCTCCAGTTCATCCATGACAACCATTGAGGTCAGGTCTGTAAAAGAGATTTGAGGCTTGTCTAAAAACTTCAGGCGCAGTGCTTGTGCTTGAGCAAAGCGAACTGGTGTAATCCATTCCAGTTTGAAGGTTTCTGCCACGAATGCCGTGGTTAGGGTTTCCATCGATCGCTGGGCTTGAGAGACTGGTAACCGCTTAAACAAGAGCGTCAAGGTTTCGTCTAACACATAGTCAGTCGTGCAAACCACACCGTTTCGGAAACGGAAGTCCTTGTAAAACTCGACCACTTCTCGATGCCTTACTTCGCTTTTATCGTGCAGCGTTAGCCATCCCCAGGTATCAACAAAGACCTTAGTCGCCATAAAGCTCTACATCAGGCTGTTGTGCCAAGGAACCATGAGATACCGCACCGATAAAGTTCACCAGCGGCTCGTCATGAGCTGATTCATCTGTTCCAGTCTCACTTAAGCGTTGTACCTGCTCTGTCGGCAACCCAGTCAGCTTTGCGACCTGTGCAATCTCTACCCCTTCGTGCAACAGGTTGAGTGCGACAGTTGACAGCCCTTGCTGAATGCCCTGATCCCTCACTTCTTGTAAAAGTGTCTGATAGGTAACGGCTTCTTTCACACGCTCTGTCCTCAGCTTATCTTTTCAGCTTTATCCTAGTCTATCGGTTTATCCACAAGTCCTTGCAGGAGCATTTTGCGAGAATGGGAGAATAGGGTGTGGGGTGTGGGATGTAGGGTGTAGGGTACAGGTATGACGAAGAATAAAGAATATCGTAAGCAGTTGCAAGGGCAGCACCGGGCACTGGAAGAGCATTTGAAAAAGATTGCCGGAGAACTTAGCAGACCATTAGAACAACAGCGGCAAGGACTCATTGCTAAGTGGGAGAAGACCGTTGCCGTTTGCCGTCAGCAAATTGCCAAACTTGAAAGGAGGTTGAACAAATGACGCTCACTTACAATAAATCGTTGGCGTTGCTTAAAGTTCATCTAGCTGACTATCGTCCTCAGCTAGAACGGGCGATCGCCGCCATTCAAACCTTAGAAAACGCTGACCCCAATTCAGAGGAATTTAGTCAGGCACTTGCCGATCTGCACGTCGCATCAACCGTTCTGGAACCCTACTCCGAAGGAATGCGAGAGGCGATCGATCAGTTTACAGAAGACCGCCCTGATGAGGAGTGAATGCAGGCTTTGTTTTAGAGTGTCGGTGAGCGTGCGATCCTAATCATGCAGTTCCTTGATCGCTTTGACATAAGCAATAGCGCTAGGAGTAATGGCTTGCACCACTTGTGCGATCGTCGCTTGTTCTGCACATGTCCATTGTCTTGGACGACCAAACACACTGGGCTGCAAAACTCCCCAAAGCTGTCCTCCGTGACAAAGATGAGCATGAATGAGTGCTCGATGCCCAAAGTTCTCACGTTCAAACTGTTGGTTTAAAGTGTCAGGACTGGCAGTTTCCACATCCTCAACCACAACAGAAGGCTCTGTTCGCAAAGCAGCAGCAAACATGGGATCACGATCAGGCAAAGAGGGTGGCTCAAGTTTCCACTCTTCGTCATAAACCATTGGCATCTCAGCATTGCGTACCCAGCAAAAGGGTACTTTGCCCATGTGTGTACTTGGCTCTCGCAGGTAGAGGAAACAGCGATCGCACTCTAAATAAGCTCCCAGCGCAGGCATCAGGGCAGTAAAAAGGGCATCGGGTGTTGCTGCTGTCGTGAGGATACTGGCAATCGAATCTGGCAGGCGATCGGGCATACGAATGATTAACTTGGAAGGTTGAACAGGGTGGCGTTAATCTCTAATTAGCTCAATGGATTGTCCTGCATTGCTTCAGGATCTTCCTTAACAAATGTCCATTCCAGGAGCTTACGGGGTGACTGTTTTAAGGCATCAATCAAATGTTCATTGCTCTCGAAGGTCACTTGTGAGAGTGATGTTGATTCCACATTGACCGTAAAGCGATCGTCTTCAAAGCACCAGGGAGTCACAGTTAACAAACCATTGTCGTGCTGGATCACGTTGTACCGTTGTCCATCGGGTCCTTTGCTAATTTCTAACGCACGCTCATCCATTGGTAGCTCGTGCTGACAGAGAATGAGTGAAAGGCGATCGCACCACTGCATAAAGGCATACGCACTATCAGCATCTTCTTGTGACGCTTCAACTTCCTTACGCCACCGTGCTTGATTTTTTGACTGTTCATCCAGGAAAGCATCTGCTTCAGCCGACGTGCCGCGCTTACTCGCATTCAAATGGGACATATGCATGGAGTTTAGCAACCCAACCCAGTGTCCCCGATACAACGCACGCTCTATGTGTTCTCTCAAAGGCTCATAGGAGTCGCCTTCATCCATCAAGAAATCTTTTGGTGTTCCCGCCTCTGTTAAATTATCACTCTCCCACTCTTTTGCTAAATCATCGTGGTGTGAGATGGCTGCCACTGTCTCATACAGTCGAGGGGGAGCATCTTTACGCCGCCAATGTCCAGCAATTTGAGCAGCCAGCAGAGCATGAGCGCGATGGTAAATAATCTGCCAACCGTTCTGAGTCGGATGAACAATCACAAGGCAATTCTCCTGGCATAAAACGGCTAAAGCTCAGTTTCGTCAACCGCTGAACAGTAGGACAGCAAGCAACAAGCAGTTGAGTTATGTACAAATGTAGCCAATATAACAATTGACAGTATCTATCACACGACTGAATCAATGCTTAATTTTCATCCGTAATCAATTGCACCCTTTTAGCTAGGGCGGCTTGCTAATTCAGCTCTTAGAGTTCAACTCACACCCTAGATAGAGCAAACGTTAGCCGCTTGTGCTTAGTATTTTTGTGAATGGTTATCCATTGAATCGAGATAGCCATTGACGTTACGTCTTAAGTTTCTTAAATTACGTAGGAGAAGATGTCTTGGTGAATACGTTAGCTGCCTTGTGTCAAACGCTGCGTCTGGGCAGGATCGTCGCAGTGTTTGCAGCAGGATTGATTCTTCTTTTGAACGTTGCTTGCAGTAGCGAGAACAATGTCGGTGCTCGTCCAAACAACCCGCCTGTACAAATGGGTGGACAAAACAATCCTCACAAAGCTGGTGGGGATGGCTACAACGACTATCAGATGTCTACTGACCCTACTGTCAGCAAGCGCGATCGTGCCAGCATCTCAGGTTCTAGTCAATTGGTTGCAGCCGCAGATCAGAAGATTGAACGTGCGTTTTCAGGGCGAGACAACCAAAGTATGGGCGAGACCTCCAGAAAAGCCAGAAACGCAATGAAGGAATTGCAGCAAGCACCTGAGGAACCTCAAGCTGTATTCGATCGCAGTGACCCGGATGCCAAACTTTTAGAGAAAGTGGGCAACACATTCAAGGAAGCCTCTAAGCACCTAACTGGCTCGACTGAAAAGTCAATTGAGCAATCAGGATTGGCAAAGCCAGAGTAGCGGTGCTCCTTAATCGCCTCTTTGATCGCCTTCATGACAGGCGTATAGACAGTCTCTTCCCTGTGCATATTGAGGTTGTACATAGGGTAAGAGCAGCAAACATTGATCAGCATAATTAGCAGTAATGGAGTGAGAGCATGAACAGAATTTTCTCCTTTCTAAAAGGCGCTCAGTTGAATCGACTTCTAGCTGTTGCCGCAGTGAGCCTGTTGATGTTTTTTGGCACCGCTTGTAGTCGTGCAGATGCAACCGATACGGCAACGTTGAAGGAGCTTAATAGTCCCAATACGCCTGGTCAAAGCCAACCTTACAAAGGTGGGATGAATAACTTTGACGATGTTGATGCAACTCGCTTTGATAAAGCCGATGTGGATGCAAAAGCCAAAGCGTTAAAGGATCGAGTAGAGCGCAACATCAATCAGAAAGGGATTGACAGCCCTGAACAGTATGTCAAAAACTTCCGTAGCGGGACACCTTTGCAAGAGCGTATTGAGAACATTGGGGATGACATTGGTCGAACCGCTAACGAGGCAAAGGAGAGCCTGGGACAATTTGGGGAACGCGGTTCCAAGAACATCGAACGCAATGTAAGAAATGCGTCAGGGCAGACTTCGCGTACGTTCGACCAGACAAAGCGGAATACAAAAGCGGCTGCTGAAGATTTATCTCGTGGCGTTAAAGAACCGATCGACAACGCGACTAATGCAGCGAAACGTGCAATGGATTGAACCCTTTGTTGCAAAGCGAATAAGGCAACTGATGATTGAGCGCAATTCTTTAAGGTAAAACTATGACTCAAACACCCAATATCCCTCCTGTAATTGAAAGCGATGAGAGAGAGTATCGTGACAGTGGCGTACCGAGTACTGTTGCGATCGCGGGTCATCCGTTTCATCCACTGATTGTGACGTTTCCTATTGCCTTTCTGACGGGTGCTTTAGGCACAGACGTTGGGTACTGGTTGACTGGAGATGCATTTTGGGCACGCGCATCATTCTGGCTGATTGGTGCTGGTCTTGTCGCTGGATTGGCAGCAGCCATAACAGGGATGCTGGACTTCGTGAAAATCGATCGTGTCCGTGAGCATCAGGCTGGCTGGATTCACATGGTTGGCAACATTGCCGTTTTGAGCCTGTCACTGATTAGCTTTGTGCTGCGCTGGGGTAATCAAACGGGAGCAATTTTGCCGATCGGGCTGGTTCTTTCGCTTTTTGTGGCGACATTAATTGGCATTACTGGTTGGTACGGTGCAGAGTTAGTTTACCGTCACAAAATAGCTGTGATTGGTTATGGCAGCAACCATAGACCGTGAGTTGTTCGCGTATCAGTAGCAGTGTTGCATTGTGATTTAAGCTCTAAGAAATGCAATGTATGACAATGAGCATTTTTCTAATTTCAAACAGGTAGCGGTGCTTCGATCGCTGGAGGGTCTGGGCGATTTTCTATGCATTGTGCCTGCGTTGCGATCGCTCCGCACAGCGTTGCCACAGGCAAAAATCGCCCTAGTAGGTTTGCAAAAAACGCAGGCTTTGGTTCAACGCTTTCATCAGTATTTAGATGAGTTGTTGGTCTTTCCAGGCTATCCAGGCTTACCAGAGCAAGAGCCTCAAGTGCAGCAGATTCCAACGTTTTTAGCAGCAGCCCAAAAACAGCAGTTTGACTTAGCACTTCAAATGCATGGTAGTGGTGTCATCACAAACCCAATTGCATTACTGTTAGGAGCAAAGCGCAACGCAGGTTTCTTTTTGCCTGAGCAATACTGTCCAGATGCTAAGCGATTTTTGCCGTACCCAAAGCACGAGCCAGAAGTAAGGCGATACTTACGATTGCTGTCGTTTTTAGGTATACCTGCTCAAGGTGAAGCTTTAGAATTTCCGCTTCAAGAGGCTGATTATCAGGCATTGAAAGCAGTCGATGCAACTTACAATCTTCGTCGGGGATGCTATGTTTGCATCCATCCGGGCGCAAGTGTAGTTGAGCGCCGCTGGTCGCCGAAACAGTTTGCGATCGTTGCCGATGCACTTGCTCAGCGCGGGTGCCAAATTGTCTTAACGGGAACGTCAGAAGAGTTGCCGATCGCCCATGCTGTTGCCCAACTCATGCAAGCTGAATCGCTGAATTTAGCTGGTTGCACAACATTGGGCGCACTAGCTGTCTTGCTGAAGGGGTCTCGCCTGCTGGTTTGCAACGATACGGGTATTTCTCATCTAGCTGATGCGCTTCAAGTGCCTAGTGTAGTAATTTTTACAGCTTCCGATCCACAGCGGTGGGCACCACTTAATCGCGATCGTCATCGGGTGCTTTGTCACGCTACAGGTGCGACTGCGGGCGATGCGATCGCGCAAGCAGACGCGCTTTTGCAGCAACCCATTGCTACAGACTCAGTGTCTAAGTTGCAGTTGAGCGAAATTGGATGAAACGGAAAGTAGGCATGAGTAGCCAATTTCAATCAGTTGCAATCGCGATTGCTGAACGTTTGTCAGAAACTTTAACGGCACAGATTTTGGTGCTGGATGCTCAGGGCACGATCGTTGCCAGGAGCAAAGACTATTCGTTGACGGGTTTACGTACATCCGAATTACCCACATCAGAGTTACTCAATGCAACTATCCAAGACACAGAAGCATACATCCATCTACCAATATCCTTAGATGGACAATGGTGCGATGTCCTTGTCGCTAAATCGAGCGGTGATGAAGTTATTTCATCACGTCCGGCTCAACTGTTGGTGGAATTGATGGCTCAAGCGTTGCTGGTGAAGCAACCTGACCACCATGAACTAAAAAATAAATTTATTCATGATTTACTGATTGGCTCCAACTTTAGTGAAATCAATCTTTTGAGGGAAGGGCAAATCTTGGGCATGGATCTTACACGCCCACGTGCGGTCATCCTCATTGATGCTGCGGACTATATTTTGTCTGCTGCTGCACTAAGAGAGCTTGAACCATCAGCACAAATCTTGCGACGCGCACAGCTTGTTACCAGTAGCGTCGTTAGTTTCTTCCATCTACCTAATGAAACAATTTGTGCTTATATTGGTAACGGTGAGATTGCTGTGTTGAAGGCTAGTGGTACACAAGATTTAGCCGCATGGACAACGCATGACGAACCGCGTCAAGTTGACTCGTCTTGGGCAAATTTAACAGCACTCAAACGAGCCGGAGCTGCCTTACTCGATCGCTTACGTACCGATACAACTACCACAATTAGTATTGGTATTGGTCGCTATCATCCTACATTAAAGGGGTTGGCTTCATCGTATCAAGATGCGCGAGCAGCCCTTTCGTTAGGCAAGCATTTTTATGGTCAAAATCAAGTGCATTGTCTAGATGCATTGGGTATTGCAGCCTTTGTCGGTCTTTCCCATGAACGCACCAAGATTGATCTGGCTAAGTATCTTCTTAGTCCACTTGACCAGGAAGCAGAACTACTAGAGACGTTAGATGTTTTCTTTTTTGAGAACTGCTCTCTTTCAACAACTGCCAGTCGGTTATCCATTCATCGCAACACGCTCAGCTATCGCTTAGAAAAAATTACCTCATTAACTGGGCTAGATCCACGTCGTTTTGATGATGCTATGCAGATTCGATTGGCACTATTTTTGCGATCGCTGCATAGTGATACTCGTACGTTGTGCAAATGCCCAATTGCAGCACAGTGGGATCAACAGCATCTTAGGCAAGCTGCCGATGAATCTTTTTACTCATCAATTCATCATAGCTAGTAAGGATGCATCTAATTTTGTGAATCAAAGCGATTACTCTAGCTTTGCTTTTAGTGCAAGGCAAAAATCGCTTGGGTGCTACTACTTAAGCAGGCATTCACTACTTGAGCAGGCATTTATCGAAGCTGGTTACTGCATTTCCGGCAAAGAAATTGCTACAAACAATTACTAATCAGGTACACCATTCATGCGTCCATTACGCATTCTGACTTGGCACGTTCATGGAAGTTATCTTTCCTACCTAATGCAATGCCGTCATGAATTCTATCTACCAGTGAAACCGGGCTATCCTGAAGGCTATGGTGGTCGTTTAGGCAATTCGTTGTGGTCAGATAACGTCCGTGATGTGCCTGCTGCGTTGGTGCGAGAACAAGCATTCGACTGTATTTTGTTTCAATCGCGGAAGAATTATCTGCACGATCAGCACGAAATTTTATCTGAGTCTCAACGTCAGCTACCGCGTCTCTATCTAGAGCACGATCCGCCGCAGGAGCATCCCACTAATACACGCCATGTAGTTAATGATCCCAATGTGATGCTGGTTCACGTCACGCCGTTCAACGCGTTGATGTGGGATAGTGGCAAGACTCCGACCTGTGTGATTGAGCACGGCGTGACAGTTCCATCAGTGCATTATACAGGTGAACTCGATCGCGGTTTGGTCGTTGTGAATGGCTTACGATCGCGCGGTCGCCGTTTAGGTGCCGATATTTTTACGCAAGTCCGTCGGCAGGTGCCGCTCGATCTCGTTGGCATGGGTTCAATGGAATTAGATGGCTTGGGCGAAGTTCCTCATGCTCAACTGCCTGCACTGCAAGCACGGTATCGTTTTTTCTTCAATCCCATTCGCTATACCAGCCTGGGGTTAGCGGTATGTGAGGCAATGATGCTGGGAATGCCGATCGTGGGTTTAGCAACGACTGAAATGGCAATGGTTGTTGAGAATGGCGTTTCTGGCTATGTCGGCACCGATGTCAATCAATTAGTAGCAGTGATGCAGAGGCTGCTACGAGAGCCAGCAGAGGCGCGCCGTCTGGGTGAAGGAGCACGACGGTATGCTCAAGAGCGCTTCAATATTCAACGGTTTACTCGTGATTGGGAAGCAGCGTTTGCTTTGGTGACGGGCACTGAACATCACCAGACTTCAACATTGCACACAGTAGCAGGAGGTAGGGCATGAAACGGATTGCTTTAATCAGTGAACACGCCTCTCCATTTGGCGTTCTGGGTGGCGTTGATAGCGGTGGGCAGAATGTATATGTGGGGCAGCTTGCCAAGCATCTGGCAAAAGTGGGCTACCTGGTTGATATATTCACCCGTCGTGACCATCTGCTTTTGCCAGAAGTTGCCCACTGGGTTGATGGTGTGCGTTTGATTCATGTGCCTGCTGGTGCTGCATTCCATATCCGTAAAGAAGATTTGCTGCCGTTTATGGCAGAGTTTACAGCGTATGTCCTTCAGTTTTGTCAACGCCAACAGCCGTCTTATGATCTCATTCATGCCAATTTTTGGATGTCTGGGCTGGTGGCAGCCGAGGTCAAGCAGCAATTGGGGATTCCATTTGTAATGACGTACCATGCTTTGGGGCGTGTGCGTCGTTTCCATCAAGGTAGGGCAGACGAATTTCCCGATGAGCGGTTTGCGATCGAAGACCGTATTGCGTCTGAAGCGGATGCCATTATTGCAGAATGTCCTCAAGATGAGGAGGATTTATGCCGTCTCTATCATGCTGATCCCAACAAGATTGTCATTATTCCCTGTGGTTTCAATGCCACTGAATTTGAACCATTGAGCAAACCGCTTGCCCGTGTGGCGTTGGGGCTTCCGGCTGAGGAGCGTGTGCTGCTGCAACTGGGTCGTATGGTGCCTCGCAAAGGCGTTGACACGGTCATTCGGAGTCTTGCATACCTGATTCAGGAACATCAAACGGCAGCACACTTGCTGGTTGTGGGTGGTGATTTAGCTGATGCTGATGCACGCGTTACAGTTGAAATGACTCGGTTACAGACGATCGCGGCTGAAGCTGGAGTGGCAGATTATGTCACCTTTGTGGGTCGTCAGGGGCGTGAAGTACTGAAATATTACTACAGTGCTGCCGATGTATTCATTACAACGCCGTGGTACGAACCGTTTGGCATTACACCGATCGAAGCGATGGCGTGTGGTACACCTGTCGTTGGCTCTGATGTGGGTGGGATTAAATTTACGGTACGAGATGGCGAAACGGGCTACCTCGTTCCACCGAATGATCCAATGGCAATTGCCGATCGCATTGCCCATCTCTATCAACAGCCTCAGTTGCTGGATAGCTTCGGGCGACAGGCAATTCAACGTGTCAACGCGTTGTTTACATGGCAAAGGGTGGCAACAACGATGGCAACCTTGTATGAGCAAGTGATCGCCACCCATCAGCCAGAGCGCCGTCATACCCTCCAGGCGTTTGCACTGATCGATCGCCGCTTCGATCAAGTTGTCACTGCCTTACAAACATCCAAACAGCAGCTACAGCAATCCATTTTAGACGCGGCTGACGTGCTAAGTGCTTGCTTCGATCGTGGTGGCAAAGTGATGCTGTGCGGCAACGGGGGCAGTGCAGCCGATGCTCAGCACTGTGCCGCCGAATTTGTGGGTCGCTTTAAATGCAGCCGACCGGGCTTTCCAGCCATGGCGTTAACGGCTGACACCGCCGTTCTCACTGCATGGTCAAATGACGTGGGGTTTGAGGATGTCTTTGCGCGTCAGGTGGAGGCGTTTGGCAAACCAGGTGATGTGCTGATGGGCATTAGCACCAGTGGTCGATCGCGCAATTTGGTTGAAGCTTTTAATGTGGCTCGATTGCAGGGCGTGCAAACCATTGCCCTTTTGGGTGGCGACGGTGGGACGTTGCGATCGCTAGCGGACTATTGCATTGTGGTGCCGTCTTCAGAACCGCAGCATATTCAGGAAGTGCAGATCGTGGTTATCCATCTGCTTTGTGAGTTGGTAGAGAAATGGTTTGTGACAGAACAATCATCCAACCATCCATCTATAGCCAATAGTGTTCAACTGGTAGAAGCGGTAGAACGCCTGATGGATAAAGCGATTGCCTCTGATCTGCCAGCAACGATTAGCTAATTATTCGATAGCAAGGAGTTCAAACAATGTCTGAATTAACCGGAAAAGTGGCGCTGGTAACGGGCGGTGGACGCGGTCTAGGCGAGGCAATCTGTCGGATGCTAGGTGAGGCAGGCGCGATCGCCATTGTAGCGGACATCCGTGAAGAGCTTGCGGAGACAGTTGCGTTAGAAATCCAGGCAGATGGAGGCAAAGCGCAGGCAATCCATCTCAATGTCTGTGATGAACAGCAGGTGGAAACGGCGATCGCCCACGTCATTCAGGAATTTGGTCGCCTGGATATTTTGATCAACAACGCGGGTACAGATGTCACGTTACCTGTGGAAGAATTAACGATCGCCGATTGGGATCGCGTCTTGGCAGTCAATCTACGCGCGCCATTCATCCTCTCTAAGCAAGTGCTACTAACAATGCAGCAACAACGAAGCGGACATATCATCAATATTGCTTCGACCGCATCCAAACGAGCTTGGGCAAATGCATCTGCCTATCATGCCAGCAAATGGGGTTTGCTAGGTTTTAGCCACGCGCTCCATGTAGAAGCACGTACCTATGGTATTAAAGTAACGGCTGTAGTTGCTGGTGGAATGCAAACACCGTTTATTCTCGATCGCTTCCCTGACACACCGCTGGAAAAGCTGCAAGATCCTAAGAACGTGGCAGATACCATTCGCTATGTGCTGTCTCAACCGGCAGCGACGGTCATTCCTGAAGTGACTGTGCTACCCATGCAAGAGTCGTCGTGGCCCTGATGAGGAAGTGAGGGGAGAGGAGTGAAGAGTGGAAATGAAAAACCGAGCGGTGTTTTTGGATAAGGATGGTACGTTGATTGAAGACGTGCCGTACAACGTCGATCCACAGCGAATCCGGTTAACGGTCGGTGCGGGAGATGGCTTACGGCAAGTGCAGCAGTTGGGCTATCAACTGATTGTCATTTCTAATCAATCAGGTGTCGCGCGGGGTTATTTTCCAGAATCAGCCCTGACAGCAGTGGAAGCACGTCTACAGGAACTGTTGGAGCCATTTGATGTGCTGTTAGATGGGTTTTATTACTGCCCCCATCATCCCGATGGCACGGTAATGGAGTATGCGATCGCCTGCCATTGTCGCAAACCGGAGCCGGGTCTTCTCCTGCAAGCTGCGGGCGATCGCGCGATCGACTTAACCCAATCCTGGTTTGTTGGTGACATTTTGAACGATGTGGAAGCCGGTCGTCGAGTGGGTTGTCAAACGATTCTCATTAACAATGGCAACGAGACGGAATGGCTGCTTTCATCAGAGCGAGTACCTCATTTTCTAGCGAAGGATTTGGCTGAGGCAGCGCACATTATTAAGTAGGAGACAGCAGTCAGCGGTCAGCAGTCAGCGGTCAGCGGTCAGTAGTCAGCGGGTCAAAGTTGATCCAAACCTCAAAACTCATCACTAACCACCAACAACTAATCACCAACAACTCCCTTCATGCACACGAATGTGTCTAGCCTTATCAATACGTTTGCCGATCGACACATCATTGTCATTGGTGAAGCGATGCTGGATAGCTATTTATTGGGCGAGGCTACCCGTCTTTGTCAGGAGGCTCCTGTTCCGGTAGTCGCACTGCGCGATCGTCAGGATATTCCTGGTGGGGCAGCCAATGTGGCAGTCAATCTTCGCAGCCTTGGTGCTCAGGTATCGTTACTCTCGGTGATTGGTGATGATGTGGAAGGCGAACTTTTACAACATGCACTGGTACGCTATGGGGTTGAAACCGAGGTGCTGTTGCAGCAACCCTTGCGGCGCACGTTGGTTAAAAGTCGGGTAATGGCAGCGTCTCAAATGTTAGTGAGGATGGATCAGGGCAGCACGGAGGCGATCGCCCCCGACACCGAGCGGCAGCTCATCCAGCAGTTGACTGACCGTTTCATGCCGTGCGATGCGATTGTAATTTCTGACTACAGCTATGGTCTGTTGACACCACAAGTGATTGAAGCGATCGCTCAACTCCAGGCTCAGGTACCAAAGCTACTGGTAGTGGATTCCAAGCGGTTAGCCAGCTATCGCTCGATTGGTGTAACGGCTGTGAAACCCAATTATGAGGAAGCGATGCGCCTGCTGGCATCCCAAATGGCAATCGCCCTTGATGACCAGACGAAGACCCGTCTTGAGCAAATTGCCCAACATCGTCATCAACTGCTAGACCGCACAGGAGCCAAATTTGCCATTGTGACATTAGATGTGGATGGTGCCATCATCCTCCAACGTGAGCGATCGCCGCATCTTATCCCAGCCAAAGCCATCACTTGTGTCAATCCGACGGGAGCAGGCGATACCTTCATCAGTGCGCTCACCCTTGCCTTAGCGGTTGGAACATCCATCACAGTGGCGGCGGAACTAGCGGCAACGGCAGCAGCGATTGTCGTTGCAAAAGACGGTACAGCTACTTGTTCTGCGGAAGAATTGCAAATAGCGATCGCAGCAGACTCTAAACTGCAAGTTGACCAGTTTCAAGAAGAAACATCAGGCGATGGAATCAATGAGTTAACGGAGGTTGCATGATTCTGCAAAACACATTGTTAGAAGAAAACACAGTGGTAGAAGAACACACAGTGGTAGAAGAACAGTGGCAGCAAGCGAAAAAAATCTTGTGTATTCGGCTGGATGCGATCGGTGATGTCTTAATGACCACTCCGGCAATCCGGGCATTGAAACAGGGAGATCCTAACCGTCACATTACCTTACTTACGTCATATTCGGGAGCAGACGTAGCAGCACTTGTACCAGAGATCGATCGCGTCATCACCTACGATCCACCCTGGATGAAAGCGACGGCACCAAGACTGAACAGCCGTCCCGAACTAGCAATGGTGGAAGCTCTGCGCCAGGAGGCTTTTGATGCAGCCGTCATTTTTACTGTGTTTAGCCAAAACCCTTTGCCATCAGCGTTGCTATGCTACCTGGCAGATATTCCATTACGACTTGCCCATTGTCACGAAAATCCCTATCAACTGCTGACCGACTGGGTGCTTGATCCCGAACCGAGCAGTGGTATCCGTCATGAAGTACGCCGTCAACTGGATTTGGTTGCCAGCCTTGGTTTTCACATTGAAGATGAGTGCCTGTCTCTCCATGTGACAGAGAGTAACCATCAGCGTCTTTTGCAGCGATTGCAGTTACTGGAGTTGGATATCAAGCAGCCGTGGGTGGTGATACATCCGGGTGCAACAGCCGCGTCACGCCGTTATCCAGCCGAGGGTTTTGCCGCCGTTGCGCGTCGGCTGGTGCTGGATGCGAACTGTCAGGTTCTGTTTACAGGGACGGAGCCAGAGCGGGAGTTGGTGGCGGCGATTCAGGCAGCGATGGGCGTTGCTTCTGCTTCACTGGTAGGCGAACTTGACCTGGCAGAAATGGCAGCACTGCTGGCGATCGCGCCACTCTTAATTGCTAACAATACAGGTCCAGCTCACATTGCCGCAGCCGTAAGTACGCCCGTGGTGGATTTATATGCGCTGACCAATCCACAACACACACCCTGGGGAGTGCCCAACCGAGTGTTATTTCATGACGTGCCATGCAAGTTTTGCTATAAGAGCATTTGTCCCGAAGGGCATCATCACTGTTTGCAGCTAGTGTCACCGGATGATGTGTTTCGAGCCGCATGTGAATTAATGGCTGACACTGTGAATCCATCGATCGCGTCGCCATTAGAATTGGTACCATCAGCATTACCATTACTGACCCTTGCTAATGTAGACGATCGCCAGTCAACCACACTCACACCATCTGCCAGAGAGGTATGGCGATGACAGCAACGATTGATGTGTTAATTCCCACTTATGCCCGTCCCACCGCATTAGCCGTCACACTGACCAGTTTGATTGCTCAGACGTTTCGCAATTTTCACCTTGTCATTTCTGACCAAACTGAGGGAGAGGATCTTCTCGACACAGGTGAGGTGCAGGCAGTATTACGGGTACTGCAAGCGCATGGGCACAGCGTTGAGCAGCACAAACATCTACCGCGTCGTGGTATCTCAGAGCAGCGCCAGTTTTTGTTAGATCAGGCAACGGCTCCGTATGTGCTGTTTCTTGATGACGATTTGATCTTAGAGGCGACGTTAATCCAACACTTGCTAACCACCATTCAGGCTGAGGACTGTGGGTTTGTTGGTAATGCACCGCATGGGCTGAGTTTCCTGCATGATGTGCGTCCTCATGACCAGGCGATCGAGTTTTGGCATGGCGCTGTGCAACCAGAGCTGGTGCAACCAGAGACACCGCAATGGGAACGCTGGCGGCTTCATAGTGCGGCTAACCTCTATCATCTTCAGCAGCGATTGATGTTAGAGGGAGCGTTAGATGTAAACAAGCCACAGCCCTATAAGGTTGCATGGATTGCTGGTTGCATCCTGTATGATACGGCAAAACTGCGTAGCATCGGTGGCTTCAACTTTTGGCACGATCTTCCACCCAAACATGGCGGTGAAGATGTGCTGGTGCAGCTTCAACTGATGGCGCACTATGGCGGCTGTGGGCTGATTCCATCAGGTGTTTACCATCAAGAGGTGCCAACCACAATTCCCGATCGCCCGGTTGCTGCCGATAAAGTTATTCAGTGGGAGCATACCACCTTTTCGCCCTCACCCTAATCCCTCTCCCACAGGAGAGGGACTTTGAATCTTGCTCCCTTCTCATTGGGGAGAAGGGCTGGGGATGAGGGCAATACTCAATGCTTAACGTCCCACCTTTCGCCCTCACCCTAATCCCTCTCCCACAGGAGAGGGACTTTGAATCTTGCTCCCTTCTCATTGGGGAGAAGGGCTGGGGATGAGGACAATACTCAATGCTTAACGCCAGAACATAGTCCTAGTCAATGATGCAGCTATGCGAACGATTTTATTCATTGAACTGTTGGGTGGCATTGGTGATGTGCTGATTGCTTTATCGGCAATCCAGGCACTGGGGCGATCGCACCCAAACGCTAAGCTCACCGTCTTGACCTTTGCACCAGGAAGCGAACTGCTCAAGGACGATCCACTCATCCATCATGTAATTGGGATTGAACCTGAACTGAATCAGGTGCATCAGGCTCGAAACGTGGTTGAAGCACTGCTAGACCGCTGCACCTTTGATTTGATTGTGTCAGATACTAACTACGACGGCATTGATCACGTGATTCAAGTGAGTAATGCCCTGCAAACAGTGACCAATCTCTGGCGATCGCCGCCATCTCATCAACGAGTGGGCGATCGCTTCCTCCAACTCTTGCTGGCAGATGGCTTGATTCAACCAGACGCGATCGGCACGCCGCAGCTCCACCTGACATCCGCTGAGATACTCTCGGCGCAGCAGCAGCTTGGTCATGTGATGCCCCCCTTAGTGGTGCTGTACCCTGACGCAGGTATGGCAATTAAACGCTGGTCAACCGCAAACTTTGTGATGGTAGGACGCGAACTACACCAGCAGTATGGTGCAACGATCGTAGTGCCCGTTGGCTCTCATCCAGAGCAGGCAGAACACATTGCCAGTGAAATTGGCAATCACGCTCAAGTTTGGCAACAAGGCACTCTGCGATCGTTAGGGGGACTGATGGCGATCGCCGATCTCGTCATTGCTGCCGATACTGGACCTGCCCGTATCGCAGCCGCCCTGGACACGCCAACCATCACGTTATTTGGACCTTCGTGGCACGATCGCTATGGACAGCCTGCGCCTCACATCAACCTGCAAGGGTATCCAGGCTGCCCTGAACGCAACATCGACAATTTTACGACTCAATGCTGCTGGTACAGTGGTATCTGTCCCTTTGATGGCTGGCAGACCTGCCTTGATGCCATTTCACCCGCTGAAGTGATGGCTGCTGCTGCCCCATTTCTACACTTGCCAGCCTCTAAGCCTGGAAAACCAACCTTAGAACTCGGAACGTCGAGCTTAGAACTCGGAACGCCGAGCCTGGAACTCCAAAGGTCGAGTCTCGAACTCGGAACACCAAGCTCAGAACTCCAACCACCAAGCTTAGAACTCGGAACACCAAGCTTAGAACTTCAACCACCAAGCTCAGAACTCGGAACACTAAGCTCAGAACTCCAACCACCAAGCTCAGAACTCGGAACACCCAGCTCAGAACTCCAACCACCCAGCTCAGAACTCG
>NZ_JCACKI010000015.1:0-38979 GCF_059505325.1 Tildeniella sp. | reverse complement strand
AACTCGGAACACCCAGCTCAGAACTCCAACCACCCAGCTCAGAACTCGGAACACCCAGCTCAGAACTCCAACCACCCAGCTCAGAACTCGGAACACCAAGCTCAGAACTCCAACCACCCAGCTCAGAACTCCACCCACCCAGCTCAGAACTCCCCCCTCCCCCCTCACTCACTGTAGATTCCGCTCTCTGGCACCAATGGTCAGGCGCACGAAACATTCTCGTCATGCGGTTAGACAATATTGGCGACGTGTTGATGATTAGTCCCGCGTTGCATGCCATCAAAGACGCTCTGCCAGAAGCACGTCTGACGCTAATGGCGAGTCCGGGTGGTACCAAGGCGGCAGCATTGCTTCCGTGGCTCGATGACGTGCTGACCTGTCGTGCTCTGTGGCAAGATTTAGGCAAGCTTCCCTTTGATCCCGATCGCGAAGGGGCATTAATCGCTACACTGCGCGATCGTCAGTTTGATGCTGCTATTATTTTCACCAGCTTCAGCCAAACGCCCCATCCAGCCGCTTTCATGTGTTACCTGGCAGGCATTCCCCTGCGCTTGGGCGAGTCAAAAGAATGGGGTGGTGCCGTCTTAAGCACGGAAGTCAAAGCGGCTCCCGATACCATTCATCAAGTAGAGCGTAACTTACGCTTAATTGAAGCCGTCGGGTTTCCAGTGCGCGATCGCAGTCTTTGCCTTCACATCCCCGAAGCGGCTCAACAACGTGCCATCGTCAAACTACAGGAGCATGGGCTAGAACCGGGTGAGCCATACCTATTGCTAAACCCCTGGACAAGCTGTCAGTCGCGCAACTATGCCGTTGATCGGTTTGCGATCGCGGCTCACCAGTTAGCTGAACGCACGGGCGATCGCGTGGTTGTCACTGGAATGGCAAGCGATCGTCCTCACAGTGCGCCGCTACTCGATCGTTTAGGCACTCATGCCATTAATTTAATTGGTGATACCGATCTCAGCGAGTTAGCAGCACTCATCGCCAATGCCCGACTGATGTTAAGCAACAACACATCTACCATGCATCTTGCCGATGCCACCCGTACCCCTAGCGTAATCCTCTTTGCAGGCACCGAATACGAATCGCAATGGCAACCGCGCTCTACTAACGCCAAACTGCTGCGCCAGCCGACAGTCTGTAGCCCCTGCTATGCGTTCACCTGCCCCTACAACCTGGAGTGTTTAGATATTCCACCAGAGACCGTTGTAGCGACTGGATTAACGCTGTTGGGCATGGCTGAATGAAATATGAACGTGTCGCGCCCTCTCCCTAGCCCTCTCCCACAGGAGACTTCCGAAAGCCCTTCTCCTTGGGGAGAAGGGTGGGGATGAGGGTAAATTAGTTGCAGATCTCATAAAGCCATGATTCAGGTTACTCTCATTGCAGGCACCTACCAACCGACACGCTGTGGAGTGGCTCACTACACCGATCGCCTCCGCACAAACCTTGATCTTCTAGGCATTCCATCAACTGTTCTGACCACTCATGCTGCTGCCAAAACATTGAACGCACCAGATGTTATTGGTGCTGTGCACGATTGGCAGGTCAGTGAGTTAGGGGCATTGGTGCGATCGCTCCACACTAGACCCACAGACATTCTGCACATTCAGCACGCGGCTGGCACCTATGGATTTGAACGTGCCATTTTTCTCCTACCATTGCTGCTGAGAGCAACGGGATGGCGCAAACCGATCGTCACAACAGTCCACGAATACGGCTGGTGGGAATGGAGACCTCAATGGCTATCCGCATCTCTGTTGGAATGGCTAAAACAATGGGGACAACAGCATACCTGGTGGGATCGTGAGGATGGCTTTCTGCTCACCTGTAGCGATGCCATCCTCACAACCAACACTGATGCTGAAACGGTGCTGCGAGAACGGCTGCCCGCGTTTGACGATCGTATCCATCGCCTTGCGATCGCCCCTAATATTGAAGTCACTCCCATTGATCAAACTACGGCTCGTCAAACGTTGCGTCAAACCTGTAATTGGTCAAATGAAACCGAGATTATTGCCTTCTTTGGTTTTCTACATCCCGTGAAAGGGCTAGAAACACTGTTAGTCGCCTTCAAGCAGATTATTGCAACCAAACCACACGTGCGTCTACTCCTCATCGGTGGAGTCGAAAGTCTGGCGTTGGTGGGTGAGCAAGCCGCAACCTATTGGCACAAACTACATACGTTGGTCACCACATTAGGGTTAGATGGAAATGTCCATTTCACGGGCTATATCTCTGCTGAAGCTGCCTCACGCTATCTGGCAGGTGCTGATCTCGGTGTGCTGCCATTCCATCATGGCGTGACACTAAAAAGTGGTTCCCTTCTGACCCTCCTGGCACACGGTTTGCCTGTCGTTGCTACACGTCCTGAATCACCCGATCGTGAACTTGATCATTGCCTAACATTCATCTCTCCTCGTGATCCCACTGGTTTAGCGATCGCGCTCGTTGAGCTATTGAACGATCGCGCCAAACGCCATCAGCTCAGCATGGCTGGTTACACCGTTGTCCAAAACCTGACATGGGACGCGATCGCAAAAACACATTTGCAGCTCTATCAATCTGTTCTGCATTAGTAGGATGCGAGTTGGATGAGAATATGTGTTGAAATGCTGATGCAGCAGTGGCTCTAGACAAAGCACTGCTGGCAAGAACCCTCTGTGGAAACTGCCAGCAGTTTTTTAACACTATCTTTTGTGGTGTTCTATTAATCACGTGGACGCGGCACACGAAAGCGGGACGATCGCGGCATTGCCAGGACATCTCGCCAGATTTGTTCGTATCGCTTTGCCATTTGTGGAGCCGTGAACCGCGCGATCGCGACTTCTCGTCCACATTGACCGAGGCGATCGCGCAGTGTGGCATCCGCTTTCAGGCAACGCAACGCTGAGACGAGACCCATCACATCATCTTTCTCAATGAGAAACCCCGTCTCACCGTGAATAACGGCTTCTGCGATGCTGCCAACCTTCGTCGCCACTACTGGACGGGCTGCCAACATGGCTTCTACAATCGCCAATGGAAAGCCCTCAGAGCGCGATGGCAAAACGAACACATCAAAGTTGGGTAAGTAAGCGCGTGGCTCATCGACCCATCCCGGCAATGTAACGCGATCGCGAATGCCAAGTTCCATCGCCAGTTGTTCCAATGTCGCGCGTTGCTCACCTTCACCCAGAATCACGACATCAACATCATCCACCTGCGCGATCGCTCGTAGTAAAATATCATGTGCTTTCATTGCATCTAGCCGTCCCACGCTGCCAACAACAAGCCTGTCATCCTTACGCAGCGGTGATTCTACCGCGCCCATTTCTCTATCAGGTACACCGTTTGGTACCGATAGAATGGTGTTTCGACCCAGGGCATAAAAGTCCTCCATCCGTCTTGCTGATGCGTCACCCACCGCTACATGAGCATCCACACGTAGAGACAATGCTCGCGTACGCCACAGCTCGATCGCGTCAGTCGTTCGCAGGGGCAATTGATCCACACGAACAATACGCACTGTTGGTAGAGTTAATGCTGCTGTTAGCCCAATCGCACAAGCCCAGGGTGTACATAGGTTGAAATGTATAAGATCTGGACGCAATTGATGCAACGTTGCGATGTGAGCTGCGATCGCCTGCACTCCTTTGGCAGGTAAAACCACATGCGTTGACTGAGGACGCTTGGCTGCGATCGTCTCTACAACGATCTGCGAAACCCCCACTACAGTAAGCGTAATGTCTGGTGATATATGGGCAACTAGATGTCCTAGACTAATCTCTGCTCCACCAATTCCCATCGCGTCAGTATAAACGATCGCTCGTAATGAGCACTCATCTGATTCAAGGGATGCCATACGCGTTTTCATCACTACAGCGCTGCTTTGCTAGAGAGTTGACCCAACCCGAAGAACGTTCATAGGCTTTTGCTATCTCTCTACAGTGACTGCTTAGGAGTTGTACAGAAATAACAGCATGGTCTGTAGCTGTCAGCCGTCAGCGAAAAGCTGATCGCTGACCGCTGATCCAAAAGTGTGTAGTTATTTTTTAGCAAGCTCTTGCACCTGGTTAAATTACACTTACGTATTCCTTCAACCGTGTCAACCAGCTTTGTCAGCGTCAATTTGCTGGAATTACATTTGATACAGTCAGATTTATCTTGGCTCTTATGCTTGCTCAGGCTCTGTCTTCTGACAGACGGAGGCAAACCTGTTTATCAGTAGATTTAGTGCACAAGCTTAAAATGAACGCTACTAATTACTTTGAGCGTTGGATGCCATTGCTCTAAACCGCCCGCAAAGTATATGTCCACTACGGACATTGCGTTAACCAGTTGAAAACCGTTTTAAGGAGCAAAATGCAGTTAAAGCCGATAGAGCAGCAGGTCGTCGCGATCGTTGGCGCATCAAGTGGCATTGGACGTGAAGCAGCTCTTCGTTTTGCAAGACGTGGCGCAAGTGTTGTAGTCGCGGCTCGCGGCGAGGCAGGACTTCAGTCTTTGGTGGATGAGATTCATCAGTTTGGTGGTAAAGCGACAGAGATCGTAGCTGATGTCTCAGTGTTTGAGCAAGTGAAAGCCATTGCAGACAAGACGATCGCCACTTACGGTCGCTTAGACACGTGGGTTCATTCGTCTGCCACTGCTGTCATTGCCCCGTTTGAACAGGTTACACCCGATGAGTTTCGTCGCGTGATTGATGTCACTTTGATGGGGCAAGTGTATGGAGCAATGGTGGCATTGCCGCACCTGAAGCGTGAAGGGCGTGGCGCGCTGCTCCACATCTCCTCAATGGAAGGGAGACGAGCATTGCCCTTACAAAGTTCTTATTCCTCAGCCAAGCATGGTGTAGAAGGCTTTCTAGAATCGTTACGGGTTGAGTTGAAGCATGAAGGTAGTGACGTTAGCGTTACTAGCATTAAGCCAGCGGTAATCAACACGCCCTTTTACAACAATGTATTGACCAAACTAGGTGTGAAACCAACTGGCATACCACCCTACTACGCACCGAGCCTCGTTGCTGATGCTGTCCTCTACACCGCAGAACATCCAACACGCGACTTTATTGTTGGCGATGTTGGTAAAGTACTGGATGTATTGCAGCGCCTATCGCCCTCATTAGTTGATGCTTTGCTGGTATTAGCTGGCTTCCAGGGTCAACGAACTGATGAACTGAAGTCGGCAGATGCACCCAATAACCTTTACGAACCAGTGTCAGAAAACGATCGCGTTGAAGGCGATTTTGGTCACCTTGAAATTCCTAGCCTAACCGATTGGCTCGATCGCAACCCTGCTATCGGCTGGGGAGCGGCTGGAACGGCTTTAGGTGCAGCTTTTCTAGCTCTATTGGCTACACAGGCGTTTGGTAAAGATGGTTGAGACTTGATCAAAACAGGCAGTTGATGCTGAATTAAGTGAAACGCTCACGGGAGAATGCAAAACATGGAAGAAACAATCACACCACAAAATTCGCAAGAATCAGACAATGCTCCTAGTGATATCGAACGCTGGGCATCGGTGATTGGTGGTGGTGCAATGGTGCTGTTTGGCTTACAGCAAGGTTCGCTGCGCGGTATTTTGACAGCAGTAGCAGGCGGTAGTCTTGCCTATCACGGTGTTCAAGGTCAAAAAAGCTTACCGGATGCAGTCATTGAAGCCGTTGGGATCAACAAAACGCTTCGGGTGGAAAAAACAGTCACCATTAATCGATCAGCCGAAGAACTTTACAACTATTGGCGCAACTTTGAGCAATTGCCTAGCTTTATGAAGCACATTCAATCCATTACTGTGATTGATCGGCGTCGATCGCACTGGGTGGCTAAAGCACCTTTGGGGCAAAGCATTGAGTGGGATGCGGATATTCTCGACGATCGACCGAATGAGCTTATTGCATGGGCATCGGTTGAAGGTGCTGATGTCGATCATTCTGGTTTCGTCCGCTTCAAACCTGCTCCTGCCGATCGTGGTACAGAAGTAAAAGTCGTGACTGAATACAATCCACCCGGTGGTGCTGTTGGGGTTGCTTTTGCTAAGCTTTTTGGCGAAGCACCAGAACAACAGATTGGTGACGAGCTGAGCCGTTTTAAGCAATTGATGGAGACGGGTGAAATCGCTACCACTGAAGGTCAATCCTCAGGTAGAAGTTAGAATTAGCGTCAAGATGAACAGAGAACTTAGTTCAAGCGCTGTTTTAATCAGCTTGAAGGTTTTGGCACTTACTAAGCTGTTATGCATTTAAGTTTTTTCAAAGCGATCGAAGCCAGTAAAGAGTTTCAGCCTCTTAAATACCCAGTTTGAATGATGAACAGCTTATTATCCAATCTGTACCAGCCGATTCAGGTTTTTCGTTACGATCAGACACTTAAAACAATTTACATCCAGTCTGTCATGGCTGACGAGATTGCATTGATCGTCAAAAAAGATGGCAATGGTTATTAGAACATTGCTCTCGCCACATTACATTTGAGATTGTCAGGCATTTTGGCAATGATTGGAAAGAGACATACTATAAAAACAAACGCTACTAGTGAGGGTTTCAATATCTAGTTAGAATTGAGGTGCTGATTGGGGAACAAGTATGAGAACGTTTACAGCGATCGTTGAGCAAGATTCTGAGACAAATCTGTATGTTGGCTATGTTCCTGGCTTTCCTGGTGCCCATTCTCAGGGTGAGACATTGGATGAGTTGCACGAGAACTTACAGGAAGTCATTGAGACGCTTCTGGAAGATGAGCAAGTCAGATTTGATACAACGTTTGTTGGCACTCAACAAATCGTCGTTGGGTAGACAATGGGCAGCATTCCTGTTTTGAAGCCTCAAGCAGCAGTTCGGATTCTAGAAAACCTTGGCTTTGTAGAAGTGCGCCAAAAAGGATCACCTAAGCAGTTTCGTCACGAGGATGGTCGAGCAACCACAGTGCCATTCCACAAAGGGCGCGACATTTCTCCCAGTTTGTTGCGGCAGATTGCCAGCAATATTAATTTGACAGTCGAGGAGCTGCTGGAAGCTCGTTGAAAACGCTTGGGTCATGTCTGGATCGGTTGGGCGATCGTCCATGCAACATCATTACAGCCGTAGACGATCATGACTTTGATGCCAAAATTCAAGCCGCTATTTTGCGACAAAGGCAAGCAGCAGGCGACAATGGTGAGGCAACGGTTTAGCCACGATCGACCATAATGCAAGACGACATTCTTCAGAAAGAGCAGCAATTTCATGACCAGTGGGCAGCGGTCATCGACGTAGACGGTATTCGCGTTGCCGACTATTTTGAGGCGTGTACCGCACCGGAAAATCGCTTTATTCTCAAGCAGTTGGGTGATCTGCGCGGCAAGTATCTGCTAGATTTGGGCTGTGGTGCTGGTGAAAACAGCGTGTATTTTGCAACCAAAGGGGCACGCTGCGTGGCGGCTGACTATTCACCGGGCATGGTGGATGTGGCGCTCAAACTGGCAGCGACGAATCAGGTTGAGGTTGAGGGGAAAGTGGTGAATGCAATGGCGATCGACTTCCCCGACAACACCTTCGACATTGTGTATGCCTCAAACCTGCTGCATCATATTCCCGATCCCTGTCTTGCGATTCAGGAAATGTATCGGGTCTTAAAGCCGGGAGGCAAAGCCTGTTTTTGGGATCCACTGAAGCATAATCCCGTAATCAACGTCTATCGTCGCATTGCGACAAAAGTACGGACAGAAGACGAAACGCCGTTAGATATCAATATCACTAATTTTGTGCGATCGCGCTTTGCCGAAACTCATTACGATACCTTCTGGCTGGCGACCCTCTGGATTTTCCTGCGCTTTTACCTGATCGAAAAGGTGAACCCAAACGAGGAACGCTACTGGAAAAAGATTATTCTGGAACACGAGCGGTTAGAGCCTGACTATAAGCGGTTAGAAACGCTCGATCGGGCGCTGAAAGCCTTACCATTGACAAAACGGTTTGCCTGGAATCTGGCAGTTGTGGCAACAAAATAAACAGCACTATGACTCAACGGCAGCGATCGCGATTCTGGCAACACGTTTGGATTTATGGGATGTTGGGCGCGATCGCGATCGCCATGCTCATTCCATTGGTGTGGTTGATCAGTACCTCGCTGAAATCTCCCACAGAGGATATTTTCCAGTTTCCGCCACAGCTATTTCCCACCCAGCCGACCTTTCAGAATTTTGTCACGGTCTGGAAAGCGAACCCGTTTGGGCGCTATTTGTTGAACAGTACGATCGTAGCAGTCTTGACGGTTGGGTTGAATTTGCTGCTTTGTGCGCTGGCAGCCTATCCGCTGGCACGGCTCAACTTTCGAGGGCGAGAAGTCTTTTTTACGCTGATCGTTGCCACGATTATGATTCCGTTTCAGATTGTGATGATTCCGCTGTACGTGCTGGCAGTGCAGTTGGGGTTGCGGAATAGTTATCTGGGCGTAATTTTTCCGGCGATCGCCTCTGCGTTTGGCATCTTCTTATTACGACAAGCATTTCAAGGCGTACCCAAAGAATTAGAAGAAGCAGGACGGATGGATGGCTGCTCGGAACTGGGCATCTGGTGGTACGTGATGATCCCCGCGATTCGTCCCGCGCTGGTGACGCTGGCAATCTTTGTGTTCATTGGCTCCTGGAGCGATTTTCTGTGGCCCCTGATTGTGCTCGATCGCCCCGAATACTACACTCTCCCGCTCGGTGTCGCAACGCTGGCAGGCACCTTTTCGCTCGACTGGCGCTTGATTGCAGCAGGTTCTGTGATTTCGATCGCGCCCATTTTGCTCTTCTTCATTGCCATGCAACACTACATCGTCCCCACCGAATCTGGGAGTGGGGTAAAAGGATAGCTTTGGGCGACTCACTTCGCTTTAAAACAGTCCTGATGACAAATATCCTAAATTAGCTTGAGCAGAGAAACGGAACTCAACTGTAGATCCACTTATCCCGATGGTATACAGCAAAATATTCGTCGTGCAATCACCAATCTCAAATGTTTGTAGTGAAGGTTAATCTAAAGTTCAAAGCAGTTTGAGTTTTGAACTTTAGAAATGAAACAGAACCTATCAACACCGCAAGCAAATCTGAAATTAGCACTTTGGAATGCCGAGGCTGAATCGTTAAGTAGTAGCGAACTTTATATAAAGCTGCAAGAACTCGATCTTCCCGAAGAAGTTGTCAGTCGATTGCACCAAATTCTGACCTACACCAAGAAAGTAGCAGGCAAAGTTTTTTCGGTCGGGAAGATTGTACTCCTCAAAGTTATCGAGTTTGTGAAAGCGCATCCTTTTCTAGTTGCAGGCGCTGGAATCGGGGCAGTAATTGGTGGTGCCATTGCAGGTTTAATAACCTCAATACCGTTTCTAGGTCAACTTCTAGCACCAATAGCAGCAATATTAGGCATAACCATTACAGCAGTTGGCGCAGTCATTGGACACAGACTTGATAAACAGTTTCAAGGTGTGGGTGAAGATATTGTTGAAATTGCCCAACACTTCTTTGCACTTCTTAAAGATGTGTTCAGTACTGTGTTTCCCAATACCACCACTGCTTAACTTTTATTTCTAAATCTCTAAAACCCAAAATGTCGAACACTCAAAATTTCACAAAGGAACAGCTTCTCAAAGCTATCGAGCGGTTAGAACAAAATCCAGATGATAAAGTTGGAATTCTTGCTAGTGTTGGAATTACTGCATTAGGTGCTGTTGGTACTGGTGCTGCTGCTGCAATCTTTGGAGCAACAACAGCTTCTATCCCAATCATTACAGCTTTAACAGGTTTCACTTTGACTGTGGCTGCTGCTCCCGTTGCGCTTGTAGCTGGTGCTGCTGTAGCTGGTGGAGCCGCCTTTTATGGCATATCGAGATTCGTTAAAGATGGCGGTTTTCAGGAAGGTAAACGTGATCAACTATCGAAAGAATACTGGGACAAGCTGAAAGATCTCCAGGCAAGAGAGAGGCGCTCTGAGGTCAAGCAGCATGACATTACGGACTTTTACGTATTTTTAAAAGAACCGCTTAGGCTTGATTTAATAAGTGTCGAAGATGCTCAACAATTAATTCAAGCTGTGGAAAATGGGCAAATTCCTTTGAGCGAGGCGTACGAGCTGGTAGGACAACTCCTGTGGGATGAGCAACCAATTTTGAGGGAGCAACCAACCCAGCAGGAGAAGATTATTACTGCCTGCCCACACTGCTCTCAAAAGCTTCATGTACCGATCGCTTTAGGAGCATTGACCCTTAACTGTCCAAAGTGTCAATTTAGCTGGTGGTTTTGGTCTCCAGCCTCACAAGGTAACGCAAGAGAAAAGCATATAACTAAGACCAGCAACGCATGGTGCAATAATTGCAGAAGCAAGTTTGGGACAGGCAGTTGTAAAGCATGTAGAGCAGCAATTAGGCGCTAATACGATAGCTCTAATGAAAGATCTCGTTAACCAAGGGTACAACTTGTCTAGAACCAAGCATCGGTACTAATGCTGTTTTGAGCAGGTTTAAAGCATGATTCACTAAACAGCACCGAACTACTTGCTGACTGACGGCTGAATGCTAATTGGCTTCGATGGGTAGGCAATGCGTTGATGATTCGATTGCTGCCAGACCTCGACAAAAACGGTGGCGATTTTAGACATATCATCGCGGGTGAGACCGGAATCAATCAGTTGTTTTTCTTGCCAGCGGGCGCGAAGGATTTTATTGATCATCGACAGAGCTTCTTTGGGCGTGGCATCTTTGAGCGATCGCAGTGCCGCCTCGCAGGAATCAGCCAGCATCACAATGCCAGTCTCACGCGATTGGGGTGCGGGTCCATCGTACTGAAAGTCTAAATCCTTGATTGGCGGCATGGGCTTGCTGTTTGCCAGAGCTTCCTGCACCTGTTGCTGCGCCTGATGGTAGAAGTAGGCGATCATCATCGTGCCTTGATGCTCAGGAATAAATGACTGCACGGCTTTGGGCAGACGGTACTTTCGCGCCATCACGATGCCTTCGGTAACATGTTTTTTGATGATGGCAGCGCTTTTCCAGGGGTGATCGATCAGGTCGTGCTTGTTGGGTCCACCCATCTGATTCTCAATAAAGCCCAGGGGATCGTGCATTTTGCCAATGTCGTGATAAAGGGTGCCAGCCCTGACCAGTTCGACGTTGCAGCCCAACACCCGCGCCGCTGCCTCTGCTAACGTGGCGACAAACAGCGTGTGCTGGAAGGTGCCGGGGGTTTTGGCGGCTAGTTGCTTGAGTAAAGGACGGTTGGGGTTTGCCAGTTCCACCAAACGAATGGTCGTCACAAGGTCAAATAGTTGCTCCAGATAGGGGCTGACCCCGATCGCCACAATACTCCAGGCAAGCCCGATTAGCCCATGAATGACCGTTGAGCCAAGGAGGGTGTAAAAGCCCGCGCCCGAAACCACGTTCAATAGCAGGTAAAGCACCCCTTGAAGGACACCCACGGCGGTTCCCAGCAATGCCAGCTCTTCGCGCGATCGCAGCCGTCCTGCCATATAGCCGCACAAGATGCCGCCTACCGCACTCGAAAGCAGATGGCTCCACGGCAGTACCGCGCCAATGGGCAAACAGAGCGCTAACAAAACCGTAGCTGCAATACCTAGCGGAGAGCCATAGAAGCTACCTACTAAAAGACCGATGGCTGGCAAATTTGTTGAGGGGACATGCAGCGCCAGCAGCAGCGGTGTACTGAAGGTCAGCAGCACAATCAGAATGCGATCGCGGCAACGCATTCCCGGATGAAATCGACGCTCTACAAGCCAATAGATCCCGACAGCGCCACCCACCACTACGCCGAAGCCCATTAACCCGTACCAATCCACGCCACGACGGCTCAGCTTGAACTTATCTAGCAGGGCGAAGTCAGCCGTGCTGATGATCTCGCCAGAATGCACAATAACCTCACCTTGACGAATCGATACCATTTCTGGCTTCACGTCTTGTGCTGCTCGTTCGGCGCTCAGTCGAGTTTGGGTCTCATCGCGTGTCAGGTTAGGCTGGAGCGATGCCAGCAAAATATTTGTCGCGATCGGCTCTGCGCCTGTGGGTACCCAATCCTTCACCTGTAGTCTGACTGCCTCATTCAGAATGGACTGTGGCAACTCTAAGGGAATGCCTTGCGCCAGAATGCGATCGGCTGCCTGGAGAATACGCGTTTGCGTTTGCCGCCATTCTGGATCGGTCAAGTCAAGCAGTGATGCATCGTAACTGGGTTTGCTCCCTGGAGTCGATGTTCCCGGAGTGGGTGTTTGAGATAGTGACTTGAGCGCAGCGACGTAGCGCGATCGCGCTTCCGTAATTGCGTCCGTTAAAGCGTTGTAGTCAGTTGCGCCAACCGTCCGACGGTACGATCGCAGTTCGGCAAACACTTTTTGCTGGGTTGCATCCAAAGCTGCTGTTTGGGGTTCGCGTCGAGCGGTTGCTGTATCAAGACGGGTTGGCACCCGGTTTACAGCCGTAGCAACCTGATTCCAATCTTGTGCAGAGGCTTTTCGCAAGTACGTTTGTATAGGAAGAGACAACGTAGCCGTTTTGGCAAACGGAAAGGCACCTGCCAGGTGCCTCAGTTCATTGCCCTGGTTTAACTGCTGCTGAATTGTTTGCTCAATGCGCTGGTTCATTAACTGATCCAGCATGAGTACCGAGGTTGCCTCTTTTCGAGCGACCTTGCGTTTTTCCTCTGTGGCTTTAGTATCTTCAACCGTAACGGTGGCGGGTGCAACGATGGTCTGTGGCGTAGCCTTACCCACATCCAACTTTGGCGCGTTGTAGAAGCGATGCCCGATCACACTGGTCAGAGAGACAACGGTAACGGCAACGAGCAAATAAGAACGAGACGCACTGCCTGGAGCAACTCTCAGCTTGGACACAGGTTGTCCATTCAGTTGCCCAGAGGAGCCGTTTGAACTCACTGGCAGCGGTTGAGTTGATTGACTCGATCGCGCTGAGGGCAAAAGCTGGTGCAGAAGAGTATGTTCGTTCAAGCTCTGACGCAACAGCGCTTCCCACTTTGTCCACAGTTGCCTGCCGCGATTGAAGCTCGGTGCTTCCAACGGTTGCGTCAGGCGATGAAGCAATTTCATAGTGACACGCGGTCGCCCCACCCGTGGCAGCGACTTTGAATGGGATAACGAGACGGAGCGAGAACGATCGACATAGCCCTTCCATTATAGAAACCCGTTTTACCTTTGCAGCGGAGCCTCACCACACACCTTTATAGACGTTGATCAGCACTTTAACGAGGACGAATCACCCCAGGAGCGGCGATCGCAGATGCGTTGGTTACGGTTCCTGAAGCGTAAACACCTGACCAAACGGCAAACAGACGGGCTGCCAGCTGATTCATCTCTTCGCTAGAAAGCCCCCATAGCAAAGGGATTGAGCTATTTATCCGCCATGACAATGGCAGTCCGTTGAGGCTGTTATGAGCACCGCTCAAGGCACCCGTCAAGGCACATGCCGCTGGCGCAACCTCACCGCTACGCGCCGCCCGCAACAGTGATAGACGCAGATCGTCTGGCGTACTCAGGAAACAGTAGAAGGCGATCGCGATCGCCCTGCTCTCCGATTGAGTGGTTACAGCTCGTAGCTGTTCGATCGCGGCGTAAAGTCCGGCACCATGTTGGAGAAGAGTCTGAACCTGCTCCAACGTCTTCGTCAAATTTAGCAGGGAAGCGGTTGGCTTGGCAGTACTCTGTTTGAGGTAAGCAAGGATTTGGGGCAACAGGGTCAGGCGTTCCAGGCGCTCTTTCAGTACCTGCGCGATCGCATAGCCGATCGCCAGCAGCCCAGCTTCACCATCGGGCGGAGCTTGCCAGAGCTGAACTGTTTGTACCAATAGCTGCTGTTGTCTGATTTCACTATCATAAAAGAATAAGGCGATGGGGAGTGTAGCCAGTGCTCCTTCCGCCGCCTTCAAGGAAGCGCGCGGTTTGCCCAATGCTGCACCAACCGCCAACCGATCAGCCGCAAGGCGAACGCCGATCGCCGCCATTTCCAGCTCGTGCCAGCTACCAGCTTGAACGAGCGCACGAGCACAACGAACTGCGGCACTACCCCAAGGGGCTGAAGACGTAGAAGAAATGCTGCGTCCAGAGGCACTCCCAGGATGCCAACTGGTGAGATTAGCCGGAGCCAGGGCTGACAGATCTTGCCTTAATCCAGTGGTGCCGTCCGGTGTTGAAGGTTGTCCTAACCGACTGTAAGTCCCCAACTCATCACCCAACGCCGCTACCAGCAGTGTTCCTTGAAAGCGGCTCAATAGTGAATGGCGCATCGATCGTCGATTACTCCTACTACGTCTTGCTCAACGTGGACATGGTTATGGTAGAAACGGCACATCGTGCGATCGTTGCTGTAAAACAGATATCACAACTCATCCCACCTTCATGGCTCTTGTCTGTTCTTGTCTGTATGGTATGACGATCCGCTTCGATCGTTCTCGCACATGCTTCAGAGGTGATTTAAGAAACTCTCTGGTTGTATTTGATCCTGACTCATCTATAGTATCTCTAGGGTAAATTTACTGGATGGAAACCGCTCTGATGAGCATCTTCACCCCCTCAACCGCCTGTTTGTCAAAAAATATTCTCACCGATCGGCGTTTTGAATCATCGTTCAATTCTTTCTAGAAGGATTCCAGCAATGGGTAACACGCGGGCAGACTCATCTAAGCCTCCGACGTTAATTTTTTGGCTGCTTCGCCGCACAGCCTTCAGTTTGTCGGCAATCAGCTTAGGCTATACCGCCCTCGTTTACGCTACGACAGCGAGTGCTTTTAGCCAGACAACTGGTGCCGCAGCCACCGAGTCAATCGGAGCCACTCCCACTGATGCACTCATGCGTCCGACGCTAAAACCGGGTAGTCGAGGATCTGAGGTGACTGAGCTGCAAGCAACCCTTAAACTATTGGGATACTACGGGGGCAGAGTCGATGGGGTCTATGGTCAGAGCACTGTTTCGGCTGTTTCCCAGTTTCAGCAAGCGGCTGGCTTGAGTGCAGACGGTGTTACAGGTCCAGCAACCTGGAATCGTCTTTTTCCAGCGATCGCAGAGATGCCTAGCCCAGCCCCGATAGCGGCAACTCCAACCCCCACTCCAACCACGAGCAGCCCCGTATCACCTTCAGTCGGCAGCGGCTCAGCATCATTCCCGATTCCTACGGGGGCAAGCCCAGCACCCTCAAGCAATGTGCCTGCTGCCAGCCCTCGCCCCGCTGTGAAACCTGCTTCGACTAAAGTGGCTCCAACACGGGCTAAACCAGCCAAAGAAGCCCGTCCGGCAGCAGTGAATACACCAACCACTGCATCGGTAGCGCTGCCGATCTTAAAGCAGGGTATGAAGGGATCGGCTGTGCTGGTGCTGCAAGAACGGCTACAATCGCTCGGTATCTTAAAAGGTGCAGCCGATGGCACGTTTGGTGCCGAAACGTTGACGGCTGTGAAGGCTGCACAACGACGCTTTAAGCTTGAGCCGGATGGGGTGGTTGGTGCGGGAACATGGGGCGCTCTACTGAGATAGTACTGAATTTCAGTAAATTTCGCGTCGCTGCAAGGTCTTGTCTATCCATAAACTAAGTGTGGCGATCGCAAATCGTCCGTTGTTGCACGGAATTGTCTCAGCCGTTGTCAGAAGATCTGCGGATTGTACCCAGAGGCTTTGCAGTTTCACGGTCTGTCTGCTCGATCGTTGCAGGCGGCAGCTTGCAACCATTTTTTCGCATTAGCCCTTAAAAAGGCAGTTAGAGAAAGGCAGTTAAAAAGTGACTGTACACATGAAAGGGTTTATGGCTAAGCGACCGCGATCGAAACTGGCAGAGCAAAGTTTAACTCAGGGAAACCTGCTGCACCGGATGACTAACCGGATTCGGCAGTCTCTCGAGCTGCAAGAGATTCTCTCTGCCACGGTAGCGGAGATCCAGTCGTTTTTGGGCACCGATCGCGTCAAGATTTACCGCTTCCAACCCGATGGTACGGGAGTGGTCATTGCAGAAGCAACCGATCTGACACGCTTGCCGTCCTTGATGGGATTATACTTTCCAGCGACTGATATTCCTGCTGCTTCCAGAGAACTGTTCATTAAAGCGCGGCAGCGTTGCATTGTTGACGTGCCATCGCAAAGCGTTACCCTCAGTCGGTTAGAGCATCCCCAAACGCCGGGAGCATTGACCCTAGAGGACGTGCAAACGTTGCCGATCGAAGCGGTATTACGCCGTCCGGTTGATCCCTGCCACATAAAGTATCTGACAGCGATGGGGGTACAGTCCTCGCTCGTCATCCCGATTTTTCACCGTCAAGATTTGTGGGGGCTGCTCGTCTCTCATCACGCTACACCCAAGCAATTCTCCGAAAAGCGTCTAAAGACAGTGCAGATGGTGGCGGATCATGTGTCGATCGCGATCGCTCAATCCCAACTGCTCACCAATACCCGTGCGAAAGCCGATCGGGAAGCCATCATCAATCAGATTTCAACGCTGTTACACTCACCGATGCCCATCTACGAGGTACTACAGCTTGTCCTGGAACAGGTTGTTAAGGTAACTGGGTGTGCTGCGGGTCGTCTTTATCTAGCGTCAAATGAAGTCGATGCCATGACGCAGATTTACACTACAGGTCAGCAACCAGATGATCTCAGTCAAGACCAACCGCTAGAAGCCGCTTCTTTCTGGCAGCAGCTATTTACATCGGTCGAACTGCCTCCGCCATCGATAGAAGGCTTGCTGGATGAATGGGCAGAGCTAAATCTAGAGCACGATGCCCTCAACTATTTAACCGTAGAAAACCCGGCTGGGTGCAGCCCTAGAGTAGTGCCCGATTTGTACCAGGAACCACTGCTAGAAGAGGTGCGATCGGGCTTTCGCAGCACTCACATTCGCAGCCTACTGGTGATGCCCTTGCGCTACGGGGATCTACCCCTGGGTTGCCTGACGCTCTTCCGCGACGAAATTGACACGAATATTCTCTGGGCTGGTCGGTTTGACCCGGATGAACGGAATCAGCGCGTGCGAGAGTCATTTGCGGCTTGGCAAGAACTCAAGCATGGACAAGTGCAGCAGTGGACGACAAACGAACTTGAACTGGTGCGATCGCTGGGGACACACCTGACGATGGCGATCATGCAAAATCGACTCTACCGCTGCGAACGCGAACAGCGCATTCTGGTCGAAATGCGGAACCGTGAGCTTAACGTGGCACGCACATCGGCTGAAGAAGCAAGCCGCCTCAAGTCCGACTTTCTCTCCTCCACCAGCCACGAACTAAGAACCCCGCTTGCCTCTACGCTGAACTATCTTGAGCTGCTGAAGCAGGGCTTGTATGACAACCCAGAGGAACTGCAAGAATATATCAACGTTGCTTATCATTCAGCGGAGAATTTAGTTGATATCATCAACTAAATTCTTGATATTGCCAAAATTGAGGCAGGGCGAATGTCTGTTCAGTGGGAACTGATTGACCTGCAAAAACTTTTGCAAACACAAGCGGATCTCTTCCAGCTAGAGAGCCGTCAAAAGGGCATTCCCCTCTTGATTGATTGCCAGGTGAGCTGCGTCCGAGCAGATGTGGTCAAACTGAGACAAATTCTGACGAATCTGCTGGCAAACGCCTTTAAGTTTACTCACTCTGGCGACGTGCGTGTGCGTGTCCTTCGATGCATTCAAACGATCGACCAGTCACCCCAGCAGGTCATCGAAATTTCGGTTGCCGATACGGGCATTGGCATCGATCGTGAGCATAAAGACTTACTCTTTGAACCATTCGTACAGGCAGATGGTTCGATCAAACGCCGCTACGGTGGCACGGGTCTAGGGCTGACCATTTGCAAGCGCCTGGTGGAATTGATGAACGGACAAATTTGGCTAGAAAGCCCCGGCAAGGAGCAAGGCACGACCATCAGGTTTACTATCCCTGATCCATCACTCTAGCCGTAAGCAGCCCACAATTACTGTTGTAGGTCGGAAAAGAGCGATCTACTCCCGTTCCATGTCTGCGTATCCGTTTTGATACAAGAGAAGAAAAACCATGTGTGGCTGGAATGTACTTTTGGTTGATGATGACGCACTGTTGGCAAAAGGAACTGCCAAACTGATTCAGCGGTTGGGTGGACATCAGGTTGTCATTGCAGATGAGCCTGCCGCGATCGTTTCGTGCTGTCGATCGCAGCCTACTGACATTGTGCTGATGGATGTCAACTTACCCGGAGCTGAATGGGAGGGACAAGCGATCAGTGGTGCCGACCTGGCACGCTTTCTCAAAAACCACCCCGAAACCTCACATTTGCCAATTATTCTTGTCACTGCCTATGCCATGCTCAATGAGCGTGAGGGGTTGCTGAAACGATCGCAAGCCGATGCACTTTGCGTCAAGCCCATCACCAATTACCAGGCGCTGCTAGAACTCATCGATCGCCTCTGCAAGGGCGGGCAGCTTCAGGATGAGGGGGGAGGGGAGTGAAGTGATGGAGGGGAGTGGGGAGTGGGGAGTGGGGAGTAGGGGTGAGGCAGGGGAAGTTTTGAGTTTTAAATAGCACTTTGCGCCGATACGCTAAAAAGCTTTGAATACAGTTTTTAGCCTTTAGCCTTTAGCCTTTAGCCTTTAGCCTTTGTCTTCTGCCTCCTGCCCTCTTCCTACTCATCCGGCATCTCAACCAGCACCGTTACTGATGCGACGGCGACCAGCATTTCATCGTTTTTGTCATTGAGTGACGCGATCGCTCGTCCTTGAACAATCATGCCGCCAGCCTCTACTTTGAGCGTTTTGCGTCCAAAGGGCAGCACTGCCAGCACGTCCGCTTCTCGCACCTGATCGGGGTACGGTACCGCTACCTGAACCTCGACCAGCATCTGATCGGGATCGCTTAAACCAGCGACTTCCCAAATGCCAGGAAGGGCGTTGTGTGCGATCGCGTTACGGACAGCACGAGCCGCTGCAACAGTTGGTTCCTGCCCGTGTTGGTCAACGCCCATACCCATTTCGATCACGAAGCGTTTGCGAGACATAGCACCTCTAGTAAGACTGGACATTGAGTCTGGATTATTGCTGAGATTCTGCGAGGAGATCGCCGATCGCGGCAATGAGCAGGAACACGCCTGCGATCGCCAGCGCCATTACCTGACTGTGCGTGCTGGAAAGCACTACTAAGCTAATCACAACCAGCGTTGGTAATTTCGTTTTGACCACGGAGTCGCAGACGTTACGCAAATCTCTGGTCACTTTTTCCCGTTCTGTTGGCGTTTTGCTGCCTGTGACATAGCGCCAAAGCTGTCCCGTTTGCAGAAGCATGAATAGTTTACTGCGCGTTGCCGGGTAGAAATCAGGCTGAAGGCTCAAAGCCTCATCGAAATTTGCGATCGCGGCATCAAAGCGGCGCAATTTCCGTAAGGCAAGCCCCCGTTGATGCCAGAGCCGATAGCGCTTCGGCTCTGCCTGCAACAGTTTGTCGTAGCTAGAAATGGCTTCTTCATAGCGACCCAGCTTTTGTAGTGCCGCGCCTCGGTTGCCCCAGGTGAATGGCTCGTCTGGTTTCAAAGCCAGCGCCTTGTCGTAGCTGACCACCGCTTCTTCGTAGCGTCCTTGACGGTTGAGGGCATCGCTCAGGGTGCTCCATGCTTGATGGTCATCAGGGTTTAGTTCCAGGGCACGATCGCAACTGTTCGCTGCTGCTTCATGTCGTCCCAGACGATATAGGGCTGCACCCTTCACGCTCCAGGCTTCAGCGGACGATGGCTCCAGCTCCAGGGCACGATCGCAACTGACGATCGCGGTCTCCTGCTCTCCTGCCTTCAGCAAAGCAGCAGCATGACCCGCCCACACATCGTGCCAACCGGGTCGTAGGGTCAGTGCCTCAGCAAAACTGGCGATCGCGGTATTCACGTCGTGAGTGTCTAACGCTTGTCGCCCTTGCTGATACAGCAGTAATGCCTTCAAAGCGTCAGCCGTTTGCTGATCGGTCAATCTCTGACCACGCGCTTCGGGTGAGAGATTCCAGTATTGTTGATAGTCCGTTTCGGAAAAATCTTCATGCCAACTCATAGGAAGATCGCCCATCGATAGTAGACTGACGGAGGCAGGGGAAAGGGGAAAGGCTAAAGGCTAAAAAATAAAGGCTAGAGGCTGAAATTTTGAGTTGAAAATTTTGTTCTTGATTTCTAAGTCTATTGACCACTGAATTTTGATCCTTCATCCTTTAGCCTTTCCCTCTACCTTTCTAACAACCAACAACCAACAACTTTAAAGTGCCGTTATGAGTACTGAACTTGACCCTACAACACAATCGAAAAAGCAGGTTGGAGCGGCTGCCGCTGCACGAGTGCAGTCAGGTTCCATTGTAGGACTCGGCACTGGGTCAACGACAGCGTTTGCGATTCAGTCGTTGGGCGATCGGCTCAAAAGTGGCGATCTGAAGGACATCAAAGGCGTGAGTACCTCGTTTCAGGCGATCGTGCTGGCAAAAGAATACGGCATTCCGCTGACGACGCTAGATGAGGTCGATCGCATTGATATCGCGATCGATGGTGCCGATGAGGTTGACCCGCAGAAGAATCTGATCAAAGGTGGCGGCGCGGCTCACACCCAGGAAAAGATTGTCGATGCCTTCGCCGATCAATTCATTGTCGTAGTCGATAGTGGCAAGTTGGTTGCTAAGCTGGGCACGACATTTCTGTTGCCTGTAGAAGTGATTCCGATGGCGATGAGTCCCGTGATGAAGGCGATCGTGACATTGGGTGGCAAACCCCAACTCCGCATGGGGGTCAAAAAAGCAGGTCCTGTCATTACCGATCAAGGCAACTTTGTCATCGACGTAAAATTTGACAATGGTATTGATAACCCCGCTGAGCTAGAGAAAATTCTCAACAATATTCCTGGCGTTTTGGAGAATGGTTTGTTTGTCGGCGTTGCCAGCCTTGTCCTGGTCGGCGAAGTGAAAGATGGGAAGCCATCGGTAAGAGAGTTTTGAGGGATGAGAGCTGAAAGCTGAAAGCTGAAAGCTGAAGGCTGAAGGCTGAAGGCTGAGCCTCCTGCTTTCTCACAACGCCTTCTCGCTAAAAGGCAAAACTCAGGCTTCTTCGCTCTAGCTTGCGAATGATTGCAACAGAACGTTACGAAAGCAGTGCGTAGACCGTGAGCAGAACGTTTTAGACTTTTAAAGCGATCAGCGTTCAGCCGTTAGTGGTCAGCTTGAGTTTGATGCGCTTTAAGTCTCACAGGCTTCTAGTAAGTCACCAATCACTCGCTATCAACAACCCACTTCACCACATCATTCAGTCATTGGCTGCCGACGGCTGACCGCTCCCGCCAACTGCTCATCCCTTTGTCCTCTCGCCGCATTACTCCTATGTTTCCTAACCAGCGTCCCCGTCGTCTTCGCAGCCATCCTCAGCTTCGTCGGATGGTACGTGAAACAGTTGTCACCACGAGCGACTTAATCTATCCACTGTTTGCGGTGCCTGGGGAGGGCTTTGCAAAAGAAGTGCGATCGATGCCGGGTGTCTTTCAGCTTTCGGTAGACAAAATCGTGGAAGAAGCGAAGGAAGTCTACGACCTGGGTATTCCAGCGATCATTCTGTTTGGCATTCCTGCCGATAAAGATACGGATGCGACGGGTGCATGGCACGATCATGGCATTGTGCAAAAAGCGGCTACGGCGGTGAAGCAGGCGGTTCCCGATTTGCTTGTCATTGCTGACACCTGCCTTTGCGAATATACATCTCACGGGCACTGTGGCTATCTGCAAGTCGGTGATCTGAGTGGACGGGTATTGAACGATCCCACGCTGGAACTGCTGAAGAAAACCGCTGTTTCGCAGGCACAGGCAGGAGCCGACATCATTGCGCCATCGGGCATGATGGATGGGTTTGTGCAGGCGATTCGCGAAGGGCTGGATGCGGCAGGTTTTGAAGACACGCCGATCATGTCTTATGCGGCGAAGTATGCCTCTGCCTACTATGGTCCCTTTCGAGATGCGGCAGACTCTGCCCCTCAGTTTGGCGATCGACGCACCTACCAGATGGACCCTGGCAACGCCCGCGAGGCAATCAAAGAAATTGAACTCGACATCGCTGAAGGTGCCGATATGCTGATGGTGAAGCCCGCTCTGGCATATATGGACATCATTTGGCGCGTGAAAGAAGCAACCAATCTACCCGTTGCCGCTTATAACGTTTCCGGCGAATACTCCATGATTAAAGCCGCTGCCCTCAATGACTGGATCGACGAACAGCGTGTGGTGATGGAAACATTGACAGGCTTCAAACGTGCTGGAGCTGATTTGATCCTGACCTACCACGCTAAAGATGCGGCTCGCTGGCTGGGAGTGTAGCGATCAGATCAGTTTGTAGATGAGGGTCAAGAACATTCCCGACCCTTACTTTCATGATTTCTGCCCTGCCCTTGCTAAGTCTTCCGCTGAATCAGGTTTGGAAAATCCGGCACGAGCAACGATGCGTCCAACTGCCCTTGCTGATTGTAAAAGCTCATTACCCCACTCTTGCCGCAGAGCCAGACTTCTACTGCGCCTGCACCAAGGTAGAGTTCTTTCTTGACCAGCATTTCTTCGAGCGTGTTGCTGGCTGATTTCACTTCGACACAAATTTCGGGTGCGATCGAGGCAGCAGTCTCTTCTTCAATCACATCCAGGCGGCGATCGGAAACCCAAACAACATCAGCCACTTTAACGCCATCCGTCGTTTGAATGGCTAACTCTGGCATAACGGTTCCTGTTGACAACAAAGACTCCAGAAGGCTTTGAATCCTGCCTTGAAAAAAGGAATGCTTCACCTTGACAGGACTCATCACAATCTGCCCCCATTTATTCAGTTCAATCTTAAAGGGGAGATCTTGCAACGCTTTGTTGTCACACACTTCTTGCCAGTTCATCGCTAGAGCCTCGATCTTTGCAGACAACTATGATCGATCAGATACTCAGTCCATCTTAAAGTGGTTTTGGTCGCAATGTTTTTTAGCCTAAAGCCGACAGAACTGCCGATCGCGTTCCATTTGCCGTTCTTGCCAGCCAAAGGAAAAATGACTGATCGATTGAATGGGTGGTGAGAGCGATCGCAACGCCCCCATTTGCGCCTCTAGTGAGGGTCGCTCGGTTGCTTGTTGCCATTGCCCTGTGATTACGGGCGCAACGATCGTGCCGACTGTCGCCTGACTCAGCACCTTTTGCACCTGCGCGTTGATGCAACTGGTATCGCCACACAGCCCGTATGCCATCGGATGCCACTCGATCGCGGTGGGAAAGCGATCCCATGCCTGCAAGCGAGAATCAAAGCCTTTGCCGATCGCTTGATTGGCTTCGGGAAAAAACGCCGCGCCGACTGCGATATCTTGCTGCTGCACGGGAGCGGCGGCTGTAGTGAGAAAATCGATCGGACCCTGCATAGCATGAGCCACTGCCAAATTCCACAGTTGGGACTGGATTGCCGTCAAACCTGTGGCTGATCCGGGCGATCGTCCCTGCCACAGCGGTTCCTTTTCAGTGGGATAGAGCTTGTTGACGGCTGCCAAATCGCTTGCTGTCACAGTTCCCTGTGCGACATAGCGGCGCATTAGCTCCAGCCCCTTTTGATTTTGGGCACGTTGAAACAGTGCTTGCTGCGAGGCATCGCCATAAATCCACAAGTCTTTGACCTTGCTGACGATCGAAGCTCCGCCAACGCCTTTGGGATAGCGAATATAGTCAAACAACACGCCATCGGGTCGTCGTCGCAGCACTGCTTGCAAAAGCTGAAGGTAATCAGTCTGAGCCTGGGCATTATATGGGTCAGCAAAAATTTCATCCTGCACGGTCAGATCCACACTGGTATCCTGGCTGACTTTCGTGCCCACTGCGAGGCTGGTGTCACCCTGCCCGTTACGTGCCAACACAGACTGGCGATCGGGTCGCACGGCATAGGTATAGCCAAAATTGAGGGCAAACATCCAGGCGTAAACCTTGAGACCGCGATCGTGCCCTTTCTGGATTACTTGCGCCAACAGGTCTGTTTGCTCGTAGCCCGGTGCTTGCACAACCGACGACCACGGGGTTGGGTTCGCGCTGGATGGTAGCAAGACCTGACCGTTAGAAAAGGTATCCACATAGATCTGGTTGTAGCCGCGATCGACGATGCGATCGAGCACCGCCTCCAGCACTCCAGGCTGGCTGTCACAAGGGTACAGACGCAACCAGATGCCCTCAGTCTTAAACTGGCTTTGGCTGCGGCATTGCGCTAACTGTTGCCCCTGCTGCGCCAGCACCGCTTGATAAGTTTTCTGAGCGGCGGCATCACCAGTCAAAGCTGCCTGAAGTACCGCTGTTTTTTGCTTGACTGCTGCTGCTGAAAGCTGACATTCGTCGATCGCCTGTGCAGAGCTAACCAAAAGCCAATGGCTGAGTAGACTGACGGTAAGGGCGATCGCCAGCAGGCTGATTAGAACACTTCTGCGACGGATCATGGCAAGGCAGATTGAGCTTTCAGATACGATGAAAACACAGTCTACACCCTGGCATGACACTAGTCCGGACGTTGCTGAAGTGTCATGTAACAACCGCCAGCTTACAACCAAACCTCTGTCGCTCTAGAGACTGCTTCTGCTCTCAGTTGTGATGAGGGACGATCGCACCGCCTCTTTCAGCAAGCAATTACGAGCGCTCGTTTACCGCTACAACGTCTGGCGTTTTTTCAACCACAGCGTCTTCAGCTAGATCGTCTTCAGCCACAGCGTCTTCAGGAATGATTTCTTCCGCCACAACCTCTTCCGCCACAACCTCTTCCGCCACAACTTCTTCCGCTGCTACTTCTTCCGCCGCAACTTCTTCCGCTACAACTTCTTCCGCCGCAACTTCGTCTGCTGCTACTTCTTCCGCCACAACTTCTTCCGCTGCAACTTCTTCTGCTGCAACTTCTTCTGCTGCAACTTCTTCAGTCACTGCTTCTTCAGCAATGATTTCTTCTGTCACCTCTGACAGTACTTCCTCAACTTCAGGCTCTGGTGGTTTGGGCTTTGTTGGTTTGGGTCCACGCATCAGCGCTGGGCTAAGCATTTGTCTTGGCTCTTCGTCGCGCCCTTTGCCTCTGCCTTTGCCCTTGCCTCTATCCTTCTCGGTGCCACGATCGCTCGTTTTGTCTTTGTCTTTGTCTTTATTGAGCGTTGGGCGATCGACGTTCCGCGTTGGCAACGCTTGGGCAACGCCTTCGCTGCGCTCACCGTTTAACGTTGGACGATCGACATTCCGTGTTGGCAATGCTTTCGCAACGGTCTCGCTGCTTTCGCCTTCGGGTTTCGCCTGACGTTCAGACTTCTTAATTGGACGCTCTACCATCACTAGAATCCCTTTCTACCTAACGCTATCCTAGCTTGCATGGGTCACAGCAGATGCCTTTTTCAACAATTGGGTGAAATCAGGCGACGCTCAGCGACAGCAATTCATCGGTCATCTCAAAATTTGCGGTCACGCTCTGCACATCATCCAGATCTTCGAGAGCATCCATGAGTTTGAGGAGCGATCGCGCCTGGTCGGGATCATTCACCTCTAGCGTATTGCCGGGAATCCAGCGCAATTCGACACGACTCACCCGATAGTTTTTCTCCTTCAGTATTTGGCTGAGCGGTTCTAAATTCGGCACCTCGGTCAGCGCTTCTGCAACCGTACCATCTTCGGTTTCAATCAGTTCATAGGTGTCTGCACCACCCTCCAGAAACGCCTCCAGCAGCTCATCTTCCTGAATTTGCACGGTCTCCGATCGACGCTTGCGTCCCGTTTCCACAGGCACAAGGGATACTTCTACAACCCCTTTTTGCTCAAACATCCAGCCCACACAGCCCGTTTCACCCAGGTTCCCACCGTTTTTGCTAAAAGCAACCCGCAAATCGGCTGCCGTCCGGTTGCGGTTGTCGGTCAGCGCTTCGATGAGAATCGCCACACCACCGGGACCGTAGCCTTCGTAACGAATCGCCTCCAGAGCGGCATTGTCGGCTCCCAGTTTGCCAGCCCCTTTCGCGATCGCTCGATCGATATTGTCGTTGGGAATGCCTGCTGCCTTTGCTTTGTCGATCGCCGTCCGCAGTTGAAAATTCCCCTCTGGATCAGGCACACCACTCCGCGCCGCCACAATAATTTCCCGCGAAATCTTGGTAAACACCTTGCCCTTCACCGCATCAACCCTGGCTTTCTGCCGCTTGATGTTTGCCCACTTACTATGTCCTGCCATGTCGCATCGATCGCACTAACGCCATTAACAGGATAGACAACGGAGGGGGGGAGTAGGGAGTGGGGAGTAGGGAGTGGGGAAGGTGAAGGCAGAAGGCTAAAGGCTAAAGGTTAAAAAGCTGACCGCTGATCGCTGATCGCTCAATCCACTCAAAACTCAAAACTCCCCCTTCATCCTTTCCCGCCCGTGAACGCTACACCTTGAATGAAGTAACGGTTGAAAAAGGCATAGACCGCTAGTGCGGGTAAGGTGAAAATCATGGAGGCTGCCATGATGTAATTCCAGTAGCTAATGTACTGACCTTTAAAGGCATTTAACCCGAGGGGCAGTGTGAACATTTCGGGATCAGAAAGAATCACTAGCGGCATGAGAAATTCATTCCAGGAACCCATAAAAATGAAGATAGTTTGAGCGGCTAAAGCGGGTTTGGCAAGGGGTAAAACAATTTGAAAAAAGGTGCCAAAACGACCCAGACCATCTAGCGCAGCGGCTTCTTCTAGCTCTTTTGGAAAGTTAATAAAAAACTGCCGCATCATAAAAATAAAGGTGGCATTAACCGCAGACGGCACAATTAAGCTTTGATAGGTATTGAGCCAACCAAGCGATTTTAGAATTAGAAACTTGGGTAAGAGGGTAACTTGTCCCGGTACCATAAGGACTGCCAGAATGAGAAAAAACCAGAATTGATTGCCTGGAAATTGAATTCTTGCCAGGGCGTAACCTGCCATTGAGTTAAAGAGCAGATTTAGCAATGTGACTGAGATGGCAGCGATCGCGCTATTCATTAACCAACGACCAAACAATGGCTCCTGCGTGAAAATTGTCTGATAATTCTTCAGCGTAAACTGCTCAGGTATTAGATTAAGCCCACCTGCTGCAATTTCAGCCAGCGATTTGAATGAAGCAGAAAAAGCCCAGGCAAACGGCAATAAAGTAATCAGCGTATAGGCAATTAAAACAACGTATAAAAAACTGGTTGACCAGCGAATCGGTTTCATTTTCGGCTCCTAGTCCAATCGTTCTTCCTTAAACAAAGTGCGCTGAATCAGTGTTGAAAGCATGAGAATGACTGCTAAGACTAACGTCAGCGCTAACGCATAACCCATATCTAAATTCTTAAAAGCGTATTGGTAGATTAGAAGGACGATCGTCAACGTCGAATCATTTGGACCACCAGAGCCTGCCGAGAAAATATAGGACTGATCAAAGAGTTGGAAGGTACCAATAATTCCCATTACGACGACAAAGAACGTAACGGGTTGTAAGAAAGGCAGTGTAATGTGCAGCAGTTTTTCCCAAATACTCGCGCCATCAAGTGTTGCTGCTTCGTACAAAGTCTCTGGAATATCCTGTAGCGCCGCTAAATAAATCACCATAAAAAGTGGCGCGGTTGACCAAATGTTCATGATCATAATGCCTTTCAGCGCTACATTTGGATCGCCCAACCAATTGTAAGTTGGCAAGTGTAGAAGACCCAATACACTGTTCAATAGTCCGTTTGAGTTGTAGATCCACATAAAAATCAGAGTTAATACCGCTGATGATGTGACAGTGGGCAGAAAAAACGCGACTCGAAACCAGGAACGACCCTTAATCTGACTATTGAGAATGAGAGCTAGTCCCAGTGCAAGAACAGTCTGGATCGGAACGACGATCGCCACATACTCAGCCGTATTTTTGAGCGCAATCCACACACGATCGTCTTGTGCAATCCGAGCGAAGTTTTTCAACCCTGTAAACTGATAGCTCACATCACCTAGTAGCTGTACTTTCTGGAATGCCAATACGACGGCATAGGCGATCGGCAGAATTAAAAAGACTCCAGCAATCAAAATGGTCGGAGCCATAAAGAGGTAACCTGTTACGTTCTCTTCTATAACCCGGTTTTTCCAGCGATCGTTAATCAGTCTATTCATAGATGTCCGTCTACCTTTAGACCTCCAATTTCTCAAAGAAATTGGAGGTCTGTTAGCAATGATTAATTCGCTAAATAAATCTCTCGATTGGCTGTATCTTGTGCTTTTTTCATCGCTTGCGGTAAAGGCTGCTCACCCAATAATGCACTGATAAATTGATTATTAAAATTCATGCGTATTGTTGGTAGATTTTCGCCTGCCTGCCAGATCGTTGCATAATTTGTTCCCCTTGCAAACGGTGCATAAAGAGGATTTTTGTTATAACTCAAACCTGCTAAAACCGATCGGCGGGTGGGCAGCGCTAACCCCTGCTTTGCCCAGGCTTTCATACCCTCAGTCCCAGTGAGATAAGCAATTAATTTCCAGGCAGCTTCTTTATGCTTTGCTTTGCGATTCATAACATATGCGACTGTGAATGCCATTGTGCCTTTTTTGCCATTAATTGTAGGCACTTCAGCTGTAGCAACATCAATCTTTGGAAACGTTTCTTTGAGATACGGCATCGCCCACGTGCCTTCAAGTGTCATCGCAACTTTTCCTTGACCCAATAGATCGCTACCCGATGTCGCACCGACATCAGTTGGTTGTACTGCTGTACGATCGCGCCGATACTGATCAACAACCAACTGCAAACCCTTTAAACTATGAGGCTCTGAAAAAGATGCATAACCATTTTGCTCAACTAATTTGCCATCGAATGCTTTAATGATAAAGACTTGACGCGCTAATTCTGGGGCAAGCCCAAAGCCATATTGATCGATCCTTCCATCTTGATTACGATCGATCGTTAATTTCTTAGAATCAATCAACAAGTCGTTCCATGTTTCAGGAGGTTTCGTTATACCAGCAGCAACAAAAGCTTTTTTGTTATAAATGAGTGCTAGTGTAGAAACGTCTTTTGGTAAACCATAAAGGTTACCGTTGCGCTTAAAAGCATTTAGCATTAGTGGCTCAAAATCAGCGAGGTTGAAGGCTGCTGTGATGTAAGCATCCAACGGTTCCAAGACATTATATTTCATCAACAAAGGAGCTTCAAGCGCATCTAGATAAAAAACATCGGGTGCAACGTCACCAATCAGGCGAGTCTTGATGACATCCATGTACTCACTGTTGATGACTTCGTACTTAATTTTAATAGTGGGATTCTTCGCCTCAAAATCCCGGATAACCCGCTTTAAAAGTTGGTTTTCATCGGGGCTGCTCTGCCAACCGCTCAATGTAACTGTAATCAGTGGTTCCGGTTGTTTTGAGTCATTTTGATTGAGTGAAGCTGCCCTTTGGTTTCGACAGCCTGTTAATGCGATCGCGGCAAAAATAAAACAACCTAATCCGATTTTTTTAAGATCTATATGCATGATTATCAGGCAGCGATCGCGTATTGAGAGCAGCTTCTTTCTAATCTATAGCGTGATGTTCTTGCTACGCGAGCAAAAAATATTTATTCCCTCTGTAGGGGCATTACAGCTAACGCCTCTACGTCATGCGTCGAAATATTGAGGGTCGCTGACTGTCTCAGCAATTCAGGTACGATCGCACTGACATCAGTTAGTGCAAAAAACGAGTGCTGATTAGCTACCAGAGGTAGGCAGAATGGAACAGACAGAAAAAGTTGCCTGGCTACGTGAAAATACCAGTCTAAATGCCCTTTCAGAGCAAGCTTTAGCGGCGATCGCAGCCGCTATTCAGGAAGAATCGGTACAGGAAAATCGTCGGCTTGTTCTGGAGGATACCTCCCCCGAGGCACTCTATATTCTTAAAGCAGGGCGACTGGAAAGCTACCGCAGCAGCGCAACAGGTCTTGCTAATGCAGTGAGCCTTTTGCCAGGAACCATTCTGCATCTCAAAGAATTGGCGTTAGACCAGCCCGTTGAAGCAACAGTCATTACCCTGAGTGATGGTGTGCTCTGGTCGATTCCCAAAGCTGACTTTTTGGCGATCGTGCAGCGGCATCCCGAAATTACCCAGACACTATCGCGCCAGTTAGCCAGCGAATTGGATCAGGTTTCAGCCCAACTGATCTATGAACGCGAGCGACAGACGGCACTACGTCCCTATCTAGTGCCTAAAGTACGACGAGGGATTGTGGGTTCTAGCCGCTATGCAACACGGCTACGTCAGGAAATTAAAAAGGCAGCAGACGATCGGCGATCGGTGCTGGTCTTCGGCGAACCGGGATTAGGTAAAGATAATGCGACTGCGCTGATTCATTTTGGCTCTCGCTACCGCCATGAGCCGATGCTTAAAATTGACTGCGATACCCTACAAACCAGCGGTTCAGAGCTGTTTGGGCGTGTGGGTGGTAAACCGGGACTAATTGACTGGCTGGGTGAGGGCACCTTGCTGCTCAACAATGTTCAGGAGTTGACACCGGACTTACAGAACAAACTGGTACGGCTCCTGGAAACCGGAGAGTATGACCTCGTTAAACGCGAGGGTGAACCGTCTGCACCGTCCCGCCAATGTCAGGCACGTATCGTAATGACATCCGAAAAGGTTCTGCCAGCACTAGAGCGAAAAGGGCTAGTGGGGCATATTATCCGAGTCCCGCCGTTACGAGTACGAAAAGCCGATACTTTATCGCAGGTAGAGTATTATCTAAGCTTGTTTTGTCGCGCTAGAGGGCTGGCTAAACCCAAGGTAACGCCAGAGGCACTGCGTCGGCTTCAGGGCTACGACTTTCCTGGTAATTTAACTGAGCTAGAAAATCTGGTAGAGCGGGCAGTACTGCAATCGGATGGTGCCTCAGAACTCACTGAAGAAGTATTTTGGTCAGTGAGTGTGAAAACCAGGCGGTTTCGCGTCAATTTACTCAATTCTTCACCCCAATTACGCCAGTTTTTGCGGAGTCCCTGGTATCCCGATCGCATCAACTATGGCTTCACGCTCGGCTTTTTTGCCGTCGTCGTCGCCGTACTGATGTTGGGACCGCAGAGCCGTCATGACAACATCGCGCTCAATCTATTTTGGGCATGGTGGTGGACTCTGATTCTCCTGGCATTCCCATTCATTGGACGGCTCTGGTGCTCGGTTTGCCCGTTCATGATCTATGGCGAGTTAGCCCAGAAAATCTCGCTCTGGCTCTATCCCCGACAACTGCTGCCCTGGCCCCGACAGCAAGCCGAAAAATGGGGCGGATGGTTTTTGTTCGGCATGTTTACCTTGATTTTGCTGTGGGAAGAACTTTGGAACTTAGAGGACACCGCTTATCTATCCGGTTGCTTGCTGCTGCTGATCACGGCAGGTGCAGTCATCTTCTCGCTGTTGTTTGAACGTCGCTTTTGGTGCCGTTACCTCTGCCCGATCGGCGGCATGAATGGGCTGTTTGCTAAACTGTCGATGGTCGAACTCCGGGCACAGCAGGGCATTTGTTCCGCTACGTGTACAACCTATCAGTGCTACAAAGGCGGACCTCAGAAAGGGGAAGGTCTGGAAACAGGCGGTTGTCCACTCTATTCTCACCCGGCTCAGCTTGAGGATAACCGCGATTGTGTGCTTTGCATGACCTGTCTCAAAGCCTGTCCTCATCGATCGGTTGAGCTAAACCTGCGACCACCCGGCATTGAATTATGGACAACGCACACGCCGACCTACGCTGAAATTTGCCTGCTCTTCTTGCTTTTCGGAGGCGTATTTCTGCATCGGTTGCCTGAAATTGAGGCGCAGTTTGGTTGGCAATTACACCTGAACAATTTTGGCATTCATGCGGGCGTTTCACTATTGGCGTTGCTGCTACCCAGCACGATCGCCCTTCTTGCTCATGCTACCATCCGGCTATTCCAGCGCAGCTACAAACCCCGCCCGTTTTTGGAACTAGCGTATGGCTACCTGCCCCTCGTCTTAGGCGCAAGTCTGGCACACTACTTACGTCTAGGACTCACTGAAGCAGGACAGGTTATTCCCGTCAGCTTTGCGACCGTTGGCTTAGGGACAGCTAATTTACCGATCGCCGTTGCTGATCCTGCTGTCATTGCCTTTTTACAAAGCGTTACCTTGATTTTCTCCTTCTGGCTCAGCGTTATTCTGACCCAAAAAATTGCCCGTCAGTCGCTTGTGAAACTGCTGCCACAACATCTGTCAATGTTAGCGATCGGCTCTCTTTTGTGGAAAGTCATTGTGGGTTGGTAAGTCAATCACTAGCTTCACTACAGCGATCCTAAATGAATCGTGAGGAGCAGTATAGATACCAGCTCTTAGAGTGTGTTTGTAAACAAATATTGCAAGCTGCAGCCAAGTTCATGCAGATTTTGCAGGATTAGCCCTATCACCCAGATTCAGCTTGAAGCCATGCTAGAACGCAAGCAATAGGCTTTGTTGCATGATTAGCAAAATGATCAGGTTCGCCTTGAGATTGCCCTGATATTAAAGTTCCAAACTTCCCTCAGTCTACTTGCCTAACCCTGACTATTAAACCAAGGGCTGTAGGCAGTGCCCTCACAGGTAACTTAGAGCAGCCTAACGACCCCGTTCACCCGCCGCTAGTAAACTCTCGGATTCACCAGCCAATTTGACGCGGTCGGTGTGCAACGGGATTGTTATGCCGTGGTTTAGCGCCGCAGTGCTTTCAGTCCAAGATTTGGAAATAACTGACTGGCAACCGCAAACTGTACCCAAGCAGTTGCCAAGGTTTCTAAAGAACGAGCCACAATTAACATTCCCGCGTCAATGGCTTCATACTCACAGTCCTCGATGAGTTGAGCAACCGTCTTCTTAGCCTCTGAATCATCGCCACAATAGAAAATGCTGGGGCGATCGCCCTCAAAATCCCTTGATTCTGAAGCAATAATGTCTGCAAAGGTGATGTTGAATGCCTCAACAACGGCTGCATTCGGCGCAAGCTGTTGCACCCTCTCAGCAATAGAAGCTTCTAAGTTTGTCGCCAGTCCAATCGTCTGCCCCGTAAAGTCCGGTTGTAATCCGCTGACGCAAGTGATCACGATTTTGCCATCCAGATAACCGACCGCAGACATCACCTCTTCCAATGCCAAAACTCCCACCGCCAGCATAACGACCTGGCTTTTTGCTAGCGCTTCCTTCGTATCGCCAACGGTCGCCTGGTTGCCTGCTAAAACTGCAAGCTGTTGCAGCTTATCTGGGTTTCTGGAATAGGAGAAAATAACCTCATGCCCAGCTTTTGCCCAAAGTCTGCCTAAACCGCCACCCATGTTCCCTGAACCGACGATCGCAATTTTCATTGAAAACCTATACTGCTGACTACTGAGTTGAACTGGGTAACATGGTCGCCACTGCTTTTTCAAGTGCCTTAGGATCGCTAAGCAATTGCGCTGCCATTTGTTTCGCCTGTTCTCCAGGATAAACGTCCTCAACACTATCGATCACAGCTTGTAGAGCATCGCCAACAACTGCTTCCGGCGACACTTTCGGGTCAGGATAGGATTTACCCATGCCGATATCAATGGTTGCAGGCAAGACCGCAATCACCAATGTTCCTTGGGCTGCCAACTCTGCGCGCACGCCCTGAGTTAGCGATAGGGTTGCGGCTTTGGATGCGCTGTAGCTGCCATTGAAGGGAAGATTGACTCGCGCGACCATTGATACCATATTGACAATTGCGCCACCGCCATTGTGCTTCAATACGGGTGCAAAAGCACGACACATCATCAAGGTTCCAAAGTAGTTAACGTCTATCTCCATACGGGCTTGAGACAAATTAGGCGCAGCGATCAAGCCCTGATTAAATCCAACTCCGGCATTGTTGATCAGCAGGGTTACGTCTTGGCATTGAGCGGCTGCCTGATTGACAGATTGTTCGTCTGTAATATCGAGGGCAATGGGAATAACGATATCGGAATGGTCTGCTACTAGTGATTCCAATGCTTTGGGGTTGCGGGCACCCGCATAAATTTTGGTGACACCTTGCGATCGCAACGCTTCAACAAAATATTGACCCAATCCCCCATTGGCTCCGGTTACAAGAGCAATTGAATTGGCAACGTCCATAATTTCTCCTAATTAATCGATCAAATGCCCACAAAACGCTGCCATTATACCGTCAGCATAGTAAATGTTACGCGCTTGCTTTCAAGAGATGGGCTTGGATAAGTCTCAATCTGGTTTTACGCTACGGTAAGTAAACTTCCATCCAGCACTTGTTTTCTTCAACTTTTCATGGATTCTTGCAGAGCCAAGAAAACCGCCTGTACTGGCGTTGATGATGTAGAGATAAGCAATGATTTCGGCGCGATCGCCATTCACATGGACAATAGGATTGTGAACATAATGGCGTGTTCCACCATTAGCAGATGTTTGAGCATAAAACCCGTTAAACCAGGATTTGTAGGACTCCAGGCTATCCGCAGAACCAAAGGGTGTTTCAATGAGCACCTCATCGCTCCAGGTCTGAATGTTCTGTTCCAGGTCCCCAGCATCAAATGTTTGCTCTGCAATGTAAAGCGTTGTCAAAATATCAATCCGTTCGTCCATTGGTTAATCTCCTGTACTCCTAACTAATTCAAAAGCCCACAAAATGCCACCATTCAAGTGAATGGTCTGTCCGTTGCCCATCGTGCATCCTCAGAAGCTAGGAAAGTACAGGCGGCGCAAGTATTGGTGCAAGTTCTGGATCGGGCAACATGGGTAAAGGCTCTTCAGAAGTAGGCATGTCTAGATTCTGCGTGTACATCACTTGATAGAGTTGGGGGTCTGCCTTAACAACAAGCCCCTGAAGACGCTTTAAATGGTCGGCAAACTCAGGGCTATTCCGCATGGCAACATAATCTTTTACTGATGCAAAATTAGCGTAGTTCGCAGCTCGTGTCCGATCGGGGCTAATGTGTAAATTAGCTGTATAACTGCCTGGAAATTGACCTTTCAATCTCTTATACTCGGCAACTTGAGTAGACACAAACTGCTCAGTTTTTTCAGGATCGAGTGTAAATATGTTGATCAGAACAATCCCATCGCCGACTCGGATAGGATTGACCGGGAATCCATTTTCTAGTTGCAGGTTATCCATAAATCTATTCCGTTAATTTGGGTTAGATGATTGATGGGCTGAACGCTTTGCCTCAGGAGGATAAAGCCAAGGCTTAAACAATCGCGTTACCTGAGGCATGATGACCCAAGTCATCAACGGCATCATAATGGCAATGCTTACAAGTGTTGCTAACCACGCAGGGAGTCCATTTGTGATGGGTTTCAGCAGAATCGGCATCAGAGAAATGACTGGATAGATACCGATCGCGCTAACAATTGCGGTTTTCCATTTAGGGGGTGGGAATGCATTTGGCACTTCCGGCAGCGCGAACCATGCTTCTAACCCATTGACCCGCAAAACTTTTGGATCACCGATGGTGAGTGCATCTGCCCTCGCAATCCAGCCCTGACAAATGGGAGATTTTTCCCACTCTTGCAAATGAACAAGAGTGTCGAAGCGCAAGATCAGTTGCCATGCACCACGCTTCGTTGTGGGGTATAAAACTTCACCTCCTGCATAGCCCGGAAAGGTACTAGCTACAAAGATGACACCTCGCACTGCCTCTTCAAATACAGACTCAGATCCCGGCTGAACGTGCCGAGTAATCGCTACGACTCCAGCAGGAGACCGCATAATTGCCTCCTGAATCTAAAGATTTGAACTATACCAAGGTATACTGTTACTAGCTTTTTGGAAAGTACTTACTAAAAAGTAAGTATTTCTGGATTCGCTAGTGAGTGATTGTTATGAAATCAGAACAACCTGATGGCACACCATTCGTGCAAACTACGTTGAAAGTCCTGGGTGGTAAATGGAAGCTCCTAATCCTGTGGCATCTGAGGGATAAGGCAAAAAGATACAGCGAATTGAAGCGGTTAATGCCTGAAATTACTGAAAAAATGATGATCCAGCAACTGCGCGAACTAGAAAGTGATGGCATTGTTAGTCGCAATATGCTTGCTGAGATGCCTCCAAAAGTTGAGTATGCTTTCACAGACTATGGCAAAACGATTATTCCTGTTTTGAAGCCGCTGTGTGATTGGGGACAGGAACACCTTAAACGCATGAACGCGGATGGAATAGATTGATTTTGTGGAAGTTGCCTTGATTTTCCTTATTGCCAACATTGTGACCCTAATGGCTTGAGCAATACCAGCCTTAAAAGTCAAAAGTCGGCATAACGACTCGGTTCAGCGGCAGCAAGGAACCTGAACTTAGCATCAGGGCTTTCGGATGTCCGCTGCAACCGACTGGTTATGCTGCCGCATGCGTCAAATCTAACACCCGCTAAACAATGACTTCATTTCGTTTGCTATTTTTTCAAGTTGTCCAGCTTCGATCTCTACATTGAACTTTGCAGACCATAACTCAGGAGCATCACGTCCTACCAACTCGACTGCAAGTGCAATGTGTCCTAATTTGTCTGAAGTGCAAGAGAGACTAAAATCTGCCTCAATAGCAGCCCAGGTTTTCGTCCCTTCCCAACCTGTTCAGTTTTCTGCCATCTCCATAAACAAGCTAACTAACCGCTCACAGTCTCCGGTGTAAAACCAAACTCGATGTGACGCACTCAGAGACGCGCTTGAAAACGTGACTGTACAGTATTCATTTCCAACTTCTGAAAATTCCAGCTTTGCCCCTGTATTTGCAGACTTGATTGTTACTTTGGACATTGCATTCTAAATACGAAAACGAACGACGATCGCCCTGCCAATAACTAAATACGCTGCTTCACTGACAAGCTCAAGGTTACTAAAGTCTGAATGCTAACAGATCACCTTGTGGTTGCTGTCCCTACCGAGAACTCGCGGCATAACGTCACTGTTCAGCGGTTGCAGGTGGACTTCGCTACTCCACAAACAGAACCCGACAATCCGTTGCAACAGCGGTGTTAGCTGAGAGACGCACCGACTACCTTTGCTGATTTTAACTTTACCACCCCACTAACCGAACTCAAACCACTGCGCAGTGCTTTACCACACCACAAACCCTCTCAAACGACGATCTTAACCCATCAACGACGCGGCGCTTTGCCACTGTGTGAATGCCTCTGTGAACGAGTGGAAGGACTGTTTGCGAAACCAGCTAACGACTAAGATAAGCGGCGGCAGATAACCTTAGCATCACTGCCAAGATTTCCCGCCGTCCGCTTCATCGACTTGTTATACTGCGTTTTTGCGTAAGGGTTTCAGCGGCTTCGGGGGGCTTTAATGAACTTCATGGGTCATGCGTAACAATCTCTTAAGAATCTGTTTACGGAGTGTTTGACTAGGGGCAATCTCAAACATCTCCGTTGCCCACAACCCCTCTGCTGCCAGGTATACGATACTGGCTTGCGTTGGGTCAAGCCCACAGTTGTATAGGTTATGTTGCCATTTGCTGATTTGGGTATCGATCTGTTTTACGGTTTCTTGATTGAGCGATATTGAAACTGCTGCGAATAAGCTCGAACCAAGAGCAAGGGGAAGCTGGCTGCTGTTAAATGTTGCACGGACATAGGCGCGTAGCCATTTTCCAGGCTCGTCTCCCTTCTCCTTCGCCAGCTCAGACTCAATTGCCGCATTAAAATCATCAATAAGATGCTGAATGACTCCCGTAATAAGAGCTTCTTTATTGGGGAAGTGGTAGAGCAAGCCACCTTTACTTACTTCGGCTGCCTGAGCCACTGCATCCAGCGTCAGAGCCTCATTGCCTTGGTTGACTAAGATATCGATCGCGCACTGAATCAGGCGATCGCGGGTTTCAGAACGTTTCTTACCGGATGAGCTAGAGGCTTTTTCGGCAACCTTAGCAGTTTTGACAGTTTTCATAAGTTTCTTTAAGGTTCTAGCCTAACGCCCCTGATTCAAAGCGAATCATTTCTTTGATTATACCGTCCAGACCGTCCAGCAGCTAAAATAAAAAACCGTCCAATCAGTACACTTTTCTACTTGACACTATACCGTCTGGATGGTGTAGTATTGAATTGTTAAGCTCAAGCCAATTCAGGGAAAATGTACACGAATCAAGACGCGCAAGCCTCAAACGCCCTAAAACACTTGGCGCGGTTGAGTGATTTCATTTTTGCATTAGCAATGGCGTTAACCTTCTGGCGGTTTGACTTGCCAGAGAATGCCGAAGTGCTAACGAAGGTAGAAATCAATCAGTTTTTAGTGGGTCAACTTAAGCCTTTGGGCGCTTATCTCATTACATTTGTGCTTGTGGCAGTGTATTGGATCGCTCATACCCAACAGTTTTCCTACTATAAACGCACGAATGAGGCACATTTATGGATTTACACACTGTATCTGATGTGTTTGTTTCTTGTGCCGTACTCGAATGAATTGGCGCTGGTCTTTTCAGGCAATTCCTTTGCCAAAATCTGTTTTGCAGTCAACATTGCGTTGATTGGCTTTCTATCGTTTGTTAGCTGGAACTATGCAACGCATCAGCATCGCTTAGTTGATGAAAATCTTGACTCTCAGACAATTGCAGCAATGAAGGTTAAAGCCTTAATTGAGCCAATCTGTGCGTTGGTAGCTATTGGAATTGCCATGTTTGCACCTGCCTGGTCAGATCTAGCTTGGCTGCTATTTCCCTTGGCGTATTTCACGCTGAGGAAATTATTAGCAATGCCACAGGAGTTAAACAAGGTGACTCAACCTAGCTAGTAATTTTTCATTCGATCGACAAGTTCTTCAAGAATCAATATTGATTAGGAGATTCACCCAATGGAAACACTTAACGCATCCACAGTAGCCCACTCAGAAGATTTTCAAGCGGATCTGATGGCTGCCATTTTGAACACATTTCAGATGGATGGTGAGGCAGATCTTGAACATGCAGACAATTTTGATGAGATTAATGCAAGGTTCTCAGAGCTAGCCAATTGTTTAGTCAAAGCCCCTGCATACCAACTTGCAGTTGATGAATTAGGTAGTGCTACACAAGTAATGATGCATTGTAGTGATGGATGAAGTACCAAATGGC
>NZ_JCACKI010000014.1:0-6818 GCF_059505325.1 Tildeniella sp. | reverse complement strand
AAACCAGTCTCAGCTTTTCTTGTGTCAATTTCTGTTCGTCGAACTCACGTTAATACAGACGGCTGAGCACGTAGTCTGCCAGCTTCACCAAGACCTGTTTCGATTCGGACGGTGGTAGATCTGCCAGATGCTCGATCGCGGTGCGGGCATGATGGGTTGCCAGGGCGCGCGATCGTTCAATGCCCTGACTATCCCGGATCAAGATTAGTGCCTGCTCAAGGTCTCCCGGTTGGGCAAATTCTCGTTCAATCAGTGCTTCTAGGTAGGGCTTTTCTTCGAGTGCATAAAGGACAGGTGCGGTCAAATTGCCGCTTTTCAGGTCTGACCCAGCAGGCTTACCCAGTGCTTCTGTAGAGCCTGTAAAGTCCAGAATGTCATCAATGATTTGAAACGCCAGACCAATATGACGACCGTAGTGAAAAAAATCATCTGCCAACGCAGTCGATGTCTCGCTCAAGGTTGCGGCTGCTTTGGCACTGTTGGCAAGCAAGCTGGCGGTTTTGTAATAGCTTTTCTCCAGGTATTCGTCGATCGACAAGGTCGTGGCAAAACGGTTCAACCCCTGCTGAATTTCGCCTTCTGCCAGATCCATAATGACCTGTGACAGCAGCTTCACCACTTCCAGGTTGTCCAGATTTGCCAGATACCAGGATGACTGGGCAAACAGAAAGTCTCCTGCCAGGACGGCAATGCGATTGCCAAAGCTGCTGTGCACGGTGGGTACGCCGCGACGTAGCTCTGACTCATCCACCACATCATCATGCACCAGGCTCGCGGTGTGAATCATCTCAGTAATTTCAGCCAGCCTGCGATGCCGTAGCGTAATGTCTTGATCCAGCATCGTGGCACGCGAAACCAGAAAGACGATCGCGGGTCTGACTCGCTTTCCCTTCGCTCCGAAGAGGTGTTCTGCGGCAGCATACAGAACTGGATGGCGTGCCCCGATGAGGTTCTTAAGATTCTCCGTCAACGCCTGTAGATCTGCTTCAACAGGAGAAAAAAGGGAAGTAGCTGAGGTCATGGATATCCGACTCAGACGGTATAAGGTTACGAAACTTTAATTATTCTCCATCTATCTTAAGCTAACCCACCCACCTGTAGGACATAAAACCTCTTTTTTGTTTATTTCCGCTGGTTGCATTGTTGTCTTTGGGCACGTGTTGCATCGAGATGAAACCTGTGAAAAAACGCTTGAGCAGAGCGCCTGATCCCTTGGTGGAGACGATCGTAAGCTTTCAGAATCTGGTTTTTGTGTCAGCCTTTTTCAACGTACTTGAGCGTACTAACAGGTTGCGCAGCCCGATCGTCCGCTCTAAACCTCCAGACTCTACCCATCGCTGTCTCTCATTTTTGACCAGCGCGTTTTTGACCAGTGATAATTGCCGAATCCACTGACTCTAAGACTGACTCTAAGGCGGCGGGTGGAGCGATCGCATAAGCGGGGACAACCTTCTCTACAGTGGGTGTGCAGCCCAACCACGGCGCTGCCAGTTGGCTGAACGTCTGCGGGGAACCACTGACGCAAAAGCGAGTGGGTGCAGGCGGGCGAAGATGTTTGAGCGCGAGCAAATCGAGTTCCTGAGCGGCAGCAGCCACAACCGAAACGGCAGGGTCAACCAGTTTGACGGTAGGTGGAAGCAACTGGCGTAGAATCGGTGCGAGGTAAGGATAGTGCGTGCAGCCGTAGATGAGTGTATCAATTTGCTGCTGGAGGAGCGGCGTTAGATATTCCTGGGCGATCGCAGTGGTATGCGGGTCACGCAGACGATCGCTTTCAATCAGGGGCACAAATTCGGGGCAGCCGACTTCCCAAACTTGGGTCGCTGCATCAATTTCTAAAATGGCACGGCTATAGGCTTTACTGGCAGCAGTCGGGGGCGTAGCAATCACCCCAATACGGCAACCCTGCTGGACGGCGGCTCTCGCTCCAGGCAAAATTAGCCCCAAAATTGGCAGGCTGAACTCGGAGCGAACGGTTTCTAGCGCCAGTGCCGAGCTAGTATTGCACGCCATAATGACCATCTTGGTGCCTTGCTGCTCCATCCAGGTGAGAATTTCCCGGACATACTGCAAGATTTGGGCAGGCGATTTTGTTCCATAAGGCAAACGTGCCGTGTCGCCAAAGTAAATGACTGACTCATAAGGCAACTGACGATACACTTCGCGTAAGACGGTCAAACCGCCCATGCCACTATCAAATAACCCGATCGGCGCTGAGTTTTGACCCGCGCGACTGCGGGTTGCAAATCGATCCTCTGACACTCCCCACCTCTCCTACACGTGCGAACACTTAAACTCTCACAGATTCCACTTTTTGCAAAGTTACGAACTGCGCCCAAGATACCGCAAGATGCCACGCGCGATCGCATTTGCCATCTGGTTGCGGTAGTTCCCGTCACCCAGTTTGGCAGCATCATCTCGCCCAGTCACAAAGCCAACCTCAACTAACACCGAGGGCATCGACGTTTTTCTGAGCACGTAGAAACGCGCCGATCGCACGCCTCGATCTTGAACCCCTGTGCCTTCTAACACGCTTTGATGGATGGTACGAGCCAAGTTTAAACCGCTCTGGTAATAGTACGTTTCCAGACCATTGACATCTGGTCGGCTTAGGCTAATGGCGTTGGCATGGATGCTGACAAAGACCGTCGCATTGGTGCGTTCGGCTAACTGGACGCGCGGTTCCAGGTCAAGATCACGATCGTCAGAGCGTGTGATGATTGCCTGAATGCCTTGCTGTTCAAGAATAGTGGCAACTTTCTGCCCAATATCAAGCACAATGCCTTTTTCTTGCAGCCCACCAATACCGATCGCGCCAGGGTCAGGACCGCCATGCCCTGGGTCGATAATGACAACGGGTCGTCCATTTGTAGCTCTGGGAATGATGGGATTGGGATCGTTATTCTGAGGCGGCAACGGATTTGTCCGAGGCGCTGTGGGGACTGGAATGCTGGCGCTAGACGGATTAGGCAGTGAGGCAACAGGTGGGCGGTTGCGCTGAAGTTGAAGTGCCAAAGTTTGTTGACTCGGCTGATTCAGGTCACTAATCTGTACACCAGACGCAGGTGTAATGAGTATGACAGCCGTACTTGCCGTTTCCTGACGGAGGCGTAGCTTCAGGACTGGGCTAGAGGCTTCAAGCTGGGGTCCCTTAACGTTCTTAGCCAATTGAGCAGAGTTGACGGTAACACGGTAGGCTCCAGTGGTTCGATCCCATCCTGTTGTATATTTCAGCGGTTGATTGGCGCGGATAACAAGCTGAGTATCGTTGTTTTCTAGTGCCACAGATTCGATCGTTGCCAGTGTGCCTAGACGAGTCAGCCGAGGGAGCGTACTAGAGGGAGGGCTATCAGCGCCACCTGTTGCCACGTTGCCCGACGGAAGCAGCACCAACCCACCGGAGCTACTGGTCGTTGCTTGCCAATCGGGGCTAGAGCGATCGACGCTGAGCGTAATGCGGGCAACAGGCGGCGAGGCTTGCAGTTGGTTCAGCGTGACGCGGTTCACACCCAGGCGATTGACCAAGACATCGCGCGTGGCAGCCAGGGCGAGGGTGGCACCCTGCACGTCAACTGTAATTTGACTGCGATCGCTGCTGCGACGCACATCCAGATTCGGCGAACCACCGTTTGTACGAACAAAGATGCCATCGGCTGTAACCTGTACGCCCTGAATTTGGGTTGCTGCTTGATTCGTACCGCCAGAACCACTGGATGGCGCTGCGGCGGTATCAGTCGGTAGTAATTGCGGTGTTGGTAACTGCACCGTCCACTGACGCGCCGTAACGCCTCGAAAGCGCACCTGGTTAGGATCGATCGTGTAACCTGGTGCCAATTCGACCACTAGTCGGGCTGCGCCACGATCGAACTGACCCAAGCGCACAGAGCGAATCGCCCCACTATAGGACTGGGTAGAGGCTGGACGACCCAAAATAATACCTGGTAGGTCAATGACTAACCGTGTAGGGTCAGAAATCAACTGCGCTTTAGGCTGCACATCTTCATCTGTTGTGAATTCGAGCTGGTTGCTGTTGGTATCAAACCGCCAGGATTCCAGCCGCGAAGCGTGAGCAGGAGCCGCAAGGAGCAAAAGAGAGGTGGCAGTTAGCAAAAAATGGGGAAAGTGTTTCACAGTATCTCGTCAATTTCTCAAAAAGCTGGACATCAGTCAGGAACATCTCACAACTGGGTCTCCTCACAACTGAAACTGAGCGTTATGATAGGCGACGCTATAGCGGTCGTCGATCGTAATGAAGTCACGAGCGATCGCGCACCGAGGACTCTCTGCACCTTTGCTTACAGAGCATCGACTTGTAACAGAAGCCTTCAGTTCAACAACTCCGCCACGCCAGACCCCAGATCCGGGTGCTTTTAAGCTGAGAGCAGTATCCTCGCCGCGATCGCCAAATAACCTGCGCGTACAGGTGCCTGACGTGAATTTGAGCGTTTAGTTTCATGCCAAGGAAGAATTTTCTACTCACATTTTTCTGCTTGCAAAGGCTCATTAGAGATGGGGTTGCTGTTGCCGAGAACCCGTCTTGTTTAGAAGAACGCCCTGCAACGCAAAACTGCTGTAAGAATATACCCGATGTCTCAATAGTGCGATCGGAATTTCTCGTTACTTTGCATCAGGCTCATCGCTTTCCAAACCGACCAAGCCTGGATTCAACGTTATAGAAGGGGCTGAAACTGCTTCCGAAACGGTATTTGACGCACGATCGGCTCTCGCAAAAACCACCCTCAACAAGGGTGGAGCCAGAAATGTAGTCAAAATTACCATGACAATCACGGCAGCTTCCAATGGTTTAGACAGCACGCCGCTTTCAGAACCCACTGCCGCAAACACCAGTCCGACCTCACCACGAGGAATCATGCCAACCCCGATCGCCAACCGATTGATTCCCGGCATCCCAAACACACTGAATCCCGTAACCACCTTCCCAAAAATGGCAACCACCAGCAAGAATGCCGCAATGACAAGCCCTTCACGGTTTTCTGGCACCAGTGGATTCAAAACACTTAGATCAGTACGTGCGCCGACAACAACGAAAAAGACAGGTACCAGCATATCGGCGATCGGAATGACTTTTTCCTCTAGCTCCTGCTGCTTCTCTGTTTCTGCCAGCACTAGCCCCGCTGCAAACGCACCCAAAATGGCTTCTAGCTGAATCGCTGCTGCGATGTACGAAAGAATGAAAGCAACAACCAGGGAAGCCAGCAGCAACTGTCCTCTGGTCTTCATCTCGTCAACCAGCATCACAAAAACCGGGCTGAGAAAGCGCCCTACCAGGATGGCACCGACCAAAAAAACGCTCGCGCTCAAAATGAGGTAAGCCACGTTACTTGGCTCGACTGTGCCATCCCTTGCAAGACTGGCGACGACCGCCAAAACGATGATGCCCAGGACATCATCCAGCACTGCCGCGCCAATAATGATTTGCCCCTCACGGCTACTCAGCCGCTGCATTTCAGCTAAAACCTTTGCCGTAATGCCGATACTGGTTGCCGTTAAAGCCGCACCAACAAAGATCGCTGGTACGGTTGGAATACCAAAAAGGAGGTTGAGACCGATCGTCCCTAATGCAAACGGAGCCGCAACGCCTACTACTGCTACCACCGTTGCCTGCGGTCCCACCCGCAACAGTTCTTTCAAATCTGACTGCAAGCCAATCTCAAAGAGCAGAATAATGACACCCAACTCTGAGAGCACAGAAATGACCTCACTCTGAGCCTGAAAAACAGACGTTAACGCCTCTGGGTTAAGGTTCGCCGTTCGCTGCATCAGATTCATGATCAGGGAATGGCTACCGTCTTCACCTCCTTCTGGAAATACCAGCAGACGCAGTACCGAAACGCCGACCACTACGCCACCAACCAACTCTCCTAATACAGGTGGCAGGTCAACACGAACACACAGCTCTCCGCCAATTTTGCTCGCCAGAAAAATGACGATCAGGCTTAAGAGGACTCCAGCCAAAACCAGAGAGCTATTTTCTGACTCAACCGCTGTTGCTAGGAAGGAATGATGCAGCCAAATTGGAACATCAGACAGCGCTGGAGTCGTTAACCAGCTTATAAAACTTGCCATCAGATCCGGAAAAATTGTTCCCTTCCAATGTACAGGTTCTCTTACGGAAGGTTAAGTGAAGGGGAATGAGGGAGGCAAAAGGCAAAGCCCGAAGGTTGATAAACTGCCTCCATGAGCTGCAAAGCCCTCTCGTTTCAGTCGTTGCGGTGGGCTGTGTTTCAATATTTCTCCGTTAGTGACGGTTGAAACCGCAGCTACAGAAACGAAACCTGCCGCCGCAGGTTGAACGGTCGGTAGTCTGCGCAGACAGACTTTGCTTTTGTAGCCGCGAATGCCATTCGCTGGGGCTTAACCGAGAAGTATTGGGCTTTGTTTGTATCGTCGCGGTTTGACACCAGACACGTTTCAAATAGCCTCCAGGGCATCCTGTGAGAGTGCTTGACCCAGTGCAAAGATAGCCTGACCAAGCAAAAAGACCGCTCGACTCCTCAACGAGATAGCTTGACCAAGCAAAGAGATAGCTCGACCAGTCAAAGAGATAGCTCGACCAAGCAAAAAGATAGCTTGACCAGTCAAAGAGATAGCTTGACCAATCAAAGAGATAGCTCGACCAATCAAAAAGATAGCTTGACCAATCAAAAAGATAGCTCGACCAATCAAAGAGATAGCTCGACTCCTCAAAGAGATAGCTTGACCAGTCAAAGAGATAGCTTGACCAATCAAAGAGACGGCTTGACTTAGCTCGACTTTGTCCATTGTGAAGGGGAGGAAAGGTAGCAAAATCAGGAAAG
>NZ_JCACKI010000013.1:0-102130 GCF_059505325.1 Tildeniella sp. | reverse complement strand
TAGGCAGGTTTTGTGCGTGTAGCCGCGACTTCAGTCGCCAGAGCTACACGCATCTAGACTTTTAAGACATCCTCTAAGCTCGACCGTCCGAGTTCTAAGCTCCATCCACCGAGTTCTAAGCTCCATTGACCGAGTTCTAAGCTCCATTGACCGAGTTCTAAGCTCGACCGTCCGAGTTCTAAGCTCCATTCACTGAGTTCTAAGCTCCATCCACCGAGTTCTAAGCTCCATTGACCGAGTTCTAAGCTCCATCCACCGAGTTCTAAGCTCCATTCACTGAGTTCTACGCTCAACCGTCCGAGTGCAAAGCTCCATTTACCGAGTTCTACGCTCCATTCACCGAGTTCTACGCTCCATTCACTGAGTTCTACGCTCGGAATACCGTGTTTTGGAGTGCAATCAGGCTGCGACTACACACCAGTTTCCAACTCTTGGGGTTCATAAACAAAAGCAGTGTCGAGTTGTAGTTTTAAGCATCTGGGAACCCTAGGAACAGAGATCTCGATGAGCTTCAGCAGCGTGAGGCGATCGCCGTCCGTGCTAAATGGGTTACCTTTTTCGTCATGGCGCTAATCAAAGGAGTCCTGTGTTCCGATCAATGACAAACGGTTGCCGCAAATGGCTCACGCTGCTTCGCGCAGCCTTCATGTCAATAACCCATCCAGAACCGAACCAGGACGGCGATCGGCAGCAGGTAGAGGCAGGGTTACACAAAAGCGAAGCGACAAATCGAGCGCTCCTGGAGGCGATTCCAGATTTGATCATTCGTATGTCCAGCGATGGCACCTTCCTTGACTTCAAGCCAGCTAAAGCCTTTAGAACCGTCATGTCGAGCACTGACATGATCGGGGAAAATTTATCTGATTTCCTGCCCTTGGACATTGTGCAGCAACGGATGCACTACGTAGAAGCAGCGCTGCGTACAGGTCAAACCCAAACCTATGACTATGAATTGACCTGGAAGGGAGAGACAACCTATGAAGAGGTGCGGATTGCGGTCAGCGGCGAAAACGAAGTCGTGACGATCATTCGTGACATCACCGAGCGCAAACGCGTCGAGGCAGAACTGCAAAAGAGCGAAAAAACAAACCGTGCTCTGATCGCGGCTATTCCCGATTTGCTGATGCGCACCAGAGGCGATGGCACTTATTTAGACATTGCCGGACAGGATCGCCTGACCATCCATCAAGCACAACATTTCTTGACTGGCTCCAACGTGTATGACTCACTACCGCCTGCGATCGCGCAGCAGCGCCTGCACCAGATTCAGCAAGCGCTGCAAAGTGGGATCATGCAAATCTATGAGCAACAACTGCTGGTAGACGACCAACTGCATGAAGAAGAAGTGCGTATCGTCGTCACCGGAGCAGACGAAGTGCTGATTATGGTGCGCGATATTACCGAACGCAAACGCGTAGAGAATGCCTTACGAGAGAGTGAAGCGCGGTTCCAGGCGTTTATGGATCACAGCCCAACACTTGCCTGGGTTACCGATGTTGAAGGGCACCTTGTTTACTTGAACCAACCCTATCAGCGCACGTTTCAGGGATCAGCAGCAGATGTGCTTGGTCAATCTATTTTTGACCTTTACCCAACGGCGATCGCCCAGCAATTTCTGGATAATATTCGCATCGTCGCTACAACCAAGCAGGCATTGGAGGCGATCGAGATCGCTCCCCGACCAGATGGTACCGTCGGTGAATTTCTCGTCTACAAGTTCCCCATTTATGGCTCGTCCCAGCCCTGCTTAATTGGAGGGGTCGCGGTTGATATCACCATTCGCCGTCAGGCAGAGCAAGAACTGCTTGCCAGCGAGGCTGCTCTACGTACCCTCCACAAAATTACAACGACTCCCGACCTGACCTTTGAGCAACGGCTCCAGCAGCTCTTAGCCATGGGTTGTCAGCAGTTCAAGCTCGAATTTGGCTTTTTGGCAAAAATTGAAGACAACCGCTATGAGGTGATCAGTGCCCAAACGCCGGACGGCTCAGTCGTTGCAGGCGCAGTCTTTGACCTAACACAGACCTACTGTTTGGAAGCGCTCAAAGCGTCAGAACCCATCTACATTCAGCACGCCAGCCAGTCTGAATGGAGGCATCATCCCGGCTACGAAGGGTTTCACATGGAAAGCTATGCGGGCGTGCGAGTGATGGTCGCTTCCACCATCTACGGCGTGCTTTGCTTCTGTAGCCAACACCCAGCGCAAACGTCTTTGAGCGCCGTTGATCAAGAACTGCTGAAGCTCATGGCACAGTGGAGTGGTGGCGAAATTGAACGACGGCAGGTAGCCAGGGCACTCGAACGGCAGGTAGAACGGGCTGCACTGCTGAGGCACATTACAGAAGAGATCCGTCAAAGTCTAGATGCCGCGCAAATTTTTCAAACAACGGCGACTCAAATCGGTGAGGCGTTTCGCGTCAATCGGTGTGTGATTCATACCTATATTGACGCGCCGATGCCCAAAATTCCCATCATGGCGGAGTACCGAGACGCAAACAGCCTCTCTGTCTTGAACTCACTCTTGACGATCGAGATTCCAGTACTGGGAAATCTTTATGTTGAGCAGCTTCTGAGCCAAGATCAGGCGATCGCCGCTGCCAATGTCCAGACAGAGCCATTGCTCCAGACCACCATGGCGCGATGCCAGGAATGCATTCCCTGGGAGATGGGGCTGAAGTCGATCCTGGCAGTCCGTACCTCCTACCAGGAACAGGTGAACGGCTTCATTGCGCTGCATCACTCTGACACCTACCGCGACTGGACAACCGATGAGGTGGAACTGCTGGAGGCGATCGCGCTGCAAGTGGGGATTGCGCTAGAACAGGCTCGCTTGTTAGAGCAAGAAGTGCAGCAGCGGCAGACACTCAGCGAACAAAATTTTGCGCTAGAGCAAGCGAATCGTACAGCCGATCGGGCAAATCGGGCGAAGAGCGACTTCTTAGCCACCATGAGCCACGAAATTCGCACACCGATGAATGCGGTGATTGGCATGACCGGGCTGTTGCTAGAGACAGCGCTTGACCCTCAACAGCGGGATTTTGTCGAAACGGTGCGTACGAGCGGCGATGCTCTACTAACGGTCATTAACGACATTCTGGACTTCTCTAAAATCGAGTCAGGTAAGCTGGAACTAGAGCCACACCCCTTCAGGCTCCGCACCTGTATAGAGGAAACGCTAGATCTACTGGCACCCCAAGCGATCGCCAAAGGACTCGACATTGCCTATGTCATTGACCCGCTGATGCCAGAGGCACTTTTTGGCGATGGCACCCGGTTACGCCAGGTTTTAGTGAATCTCGTGGGTAACGCGATTAAGTTCACCAGCGCTGGTTCAGTGAGTGTTTCAGTGCTGGCTCCGCAACCGAAGCGTCTTCCTAGCCCAACGGCTCCCGACGCAGCCACTTACACCATTCAGTTTGCAGTGCAAGATACTGGCGCGGGCATTGCACCCGATCGCCTCGATCGTCTGTTTCAACCCTTTAGTCAAGTTGATTCATCCATCAGCCGCACCCACGGTGGCACGGGACTGGGCTTAGCAATTAGCCAGCGTCTGTGCGAACTCATGGGTGGCAGCATTTGGGTCGATAGTGACGTTGGACGAGGGTCTACGTTCTTTTTCTCGATCGTCATGCAAGCGGCAGTCACAGAGCCGTCTAGCGTTTCTACAACCTCTCATCTGGCTGGCAAACGGCTACTGCTTCTAGACAAAAATCCGACCAGTCGGCAGAATCTGGTGCTTCAGGCTCAAGGCTGGGGCGCACAGGTGCATACGGCTGCTTCCAGTCTAGAAGTCTTGCATTATTTACGATCGGGTGAGTCGGTCGATGCCGTAATTTTAGACGACCAACGTTCAACCATCAAAGGTCAAACCCTGGCAACCGTGATCCGACGGCAAGTGTATGGTCAAACTCTGCCTCTAGTGCTGCTGACGTGTGATCGCTTAAACCCGATCGCCGAAGCGCCTGATCGCTCCACCTCTGTTAGCCCCTTCACAGCGTACCTAAATCGCCCTGTCAAGCAGTCTCAATTTTACAACGTCTTAGCCGATCTCTTTGCAGCACCGCGATCGCCAGCACAGCCTGACCAAACTTGCAGCAAGTTTGACCCTCACATGGCAGAACGCTTGCCCCTACGCATTCTGTTAGCAGAAGACAACGCCGTGAACCAAAAAATGGCGCTGCTGATACTGTCACGCTTAGGCTATCGCGCCGATGTTGCAGGTAATGGCTTAGAGGCGATCGCGGCATTGCGCCGTCAAACCTACGATCTGATTTTGATGGACGTGCAGATGCCTGAAATGGATGGCTTAAGTGCCACTCGCTATATCCGCAAAACCTGGGAGACGGCACGTCGCCCCTGGATTGTGGCGATGACTGCCAACGCCATGCAAGGCGATCGCGAACAATGCCTGGATGCTGGCATGGATGACTACGTCAGTAAACCGATTCAGGTTGAGGGGTTAGTGCGGGCACTGAGTCGATGCAACCCACATCACATGATATCTGCTGGTCAGCCCGCTTTAATCAGCACAGGGGCGATCGACCACAAAGCGCTGCAAGCTCTACGCGAAGTGATGGGGGATGATGCCAACGCTGGCATCGTGGAACTCATTGATTGCTACCTGACAGAGGCTCTGGAGCTATTGCAAGCCATCGATACAGCGGTCTCTCAGCAAGACGCAGCCGCGCTCAACCGGGCGGCACATGCACCCAAATCTAGCAGTGCGTACCTTGGTGCAACCGCCGTTGCAAACTGCTGTACGCAGCTAGAAGCGGACAGTCGAGACGGCATTCTGGCGAGTGCAGCAACCATTCGACAACTGAAGCGAGAGTACGAACGGGTGCAGATTGCCCTGCAACACATGCTCGAAACACACTTCTAATATCACGGAGAGGCAGAGGGCAGAGGGCAGAAGCAAAGAGGATTAGAGTTTTCCTCCTGCCTCCTGCCTCCTGCCTTCTGCCTCCTGCCTTCTGCCTTAAAACCCAAGAACTTGTACCGCTGTGCTGAGTCGTTTCGATGGTGCAAAGCTCCTAGTCCGTCGCAACATAATCTTTGACAATCAGCAAGCAATTACGATCGCCCGTCCGCCTGTAGCTGAGGCGATCGGTAAGGCGCTGCAAAAGCAATAACCCACGTCCGCCAATCTCGTCTTGACTCACCGTTTGCGGCAGTGCTGCCAGCCGTTGCGCCAGATCAAAACCAGCTCCCTGATCCCAGATCCGAATCTCCAGCGATCGTGCTTGCATTGTCACCTCGATTTCGATAGGCGTTTCGGTTGGTTTACCCCGGTGAGCATGACGAATCGCATTGGTTAACCCTTCCGCTAAAGCAGTCTGGCACTGCATCCAAACTGTTTTCGGTATCGCTGGCTGATGCAGTTGATTAAACCAATCCAACACCAGACTGAGTTCGTCGAGCGTCGATCGCACCTGAAGTTGGCTTTTCTTGCTCACTGACCATCGCTCGTTGACCACTGCTCACCCATTTGCTAAAGCACCGCTATGACATCAAGCATTTTTGCGATTTTACTGTGAGTATGCTCAATTTGAGCGCAAACGCAGTAGCGAGAGAAATTCTGCCAACTCAACAAGTCCTTCGGTTTCCTGTCGTTCTGTCTGAGACAGCAGATAGCCTTCATCCTGACGCTCCAGCAGGAGTTGTGAGCGTGCTTGAACTGCCTGGGGAAGCTCGAATTGGGCTAGTTCGATCGGAATCTCAACGATTTTGGACATTGCACGGTTAGCTGAATCAGAGCCTTCGCTGTAGCCTCATTGTAGGCGGTAGGCGAGGGACACGGAAGGGAGTGTGTGCCGCGATCGAACATCAGATTGATGAAGACGATACAAAGGTTATTGATGGGCGATCGCTGCGGCGTTCGAGTTGATCTGCACCCGCTGACTTGTGCCGTTGGGCGGCTCAATTTATAGCATGGGTAGTAAGTGCAAGGTTTTCTTTTAGTTGCCAGTGTCTCAGCAATTTCTTATTGAGGTGGCGGGAAATTTTAATGTTGATGCCTGAACAATGTAAGCAAGTCTAAAAGCCTTTACTCGAACTGATAATGATTCGATTTACCACACCTGAAGATACCGATGCACTACTTGCTTTGGCAGAAGCAACCGGACTTTTTGAGGCAGACCAAATTAAAGACCTTGCCCAAATGCTTGAACAGCACTTTAATAGCGAAATAGCCAGTCCGGGTATGTGGCTTACTGACTATAACGGTAAACCAGTCGGTATTGCCCATGTCGCACCAGAACGAATGACTCATGGAACCTGGAATCTCTATCTGATCGCGATTCATCCTGCACATCAGAAGCAAGGGCGTGGAACTGCGTTGCTGCGATACATTGAGCAGATGCTAACTGAACGTGGTGAGCGAGTGCTGCTGGTAGAAACTTCTGGAACAGAAGACTTCGAATACGTCCGGAAGTTCTATCACGATAGCGGCTACGAAGAAGAAGCTAGAATTCGAGACTTCTACATTGATGGGGTCGATAAAGTGGTCTTCCGTAAATCATTGGCAGGTGTTGCATAGTTATTCAGTGACTCGTTGCTGGTAGCACGATCGCCTCTCGCCATAAATTAGGCTGAGTCCGCGAAACCCAACACTTATGCTCTAGCGCGATCGTCCGTTGCTGTAGTGCGATCTCCCCTTGCTTACATTGAGCTAAGTCCGCGAAACCCAACACTTATGCTCTAGCGCGATCGCTGCGTTCCTCCCGTGCGATCGCTTCTAAGAGGCATTCTCGGCAATTCGTTGTAGGCTAACATCAAAGAGACTCCTGCTATCAGACAACAGGTATGACAACCACAGCGCGTGTTATTCATAGTGACCCCGATATTTTAGGGGGAACGCCTGTTTTTGTTGGAACGCGTGTGCCAATGAAAACGTTGCTCGACTATCTCGAAGCAGGCGATCCGTTGGATGAATTCTTAGGTCATTTTCCAAGCGTTAGACGTGAGCAAGCGATCGCAGCGCTTGAATTAGCCAAAGAAATGCTGACAGCCTATGCGAATCCTGCTTGATGAATGTGCTCCACGACCTCTAAAGCATGAGCTTACTGATTACGAAATACGCACAGTCGTCGAGATGGGATGGTCAGGGAAAAAGAATGGTGAATTGCTACGACTGATGAGTCAAGAAGGCTTCACAATTTTGCTCACCACAGATCAAAATCTGCGCTATCAACAAAACCTGCAACAAGCAGGAGTCGCAGTCGTTGTTCTTGTAGCGTGTAGCAATAGACTTCCTGATTTATTGCCTCTGATGCCAGATGTTCGTAACGTGTTGAATACCATTGCTCCGGGAGACGTAATGGAAGTGGGAGTTTCCTGAACGTTGGGTAGGCGGTGCGGTACAACAACGCTGATGCATCCGCTCGTTGAGAGCGATCGCCCGTTGCCGTAGTGCGATCGCCTTCATTCTAGATACCTGTAAAATTAAGCAAGCGCGATCGCATGGAAGCACAAAACAATGACGCGGATTCCACTCACAGAAGCTCAGCTTCGGCTACCCGAACTGATTGCTAGTCTTCAACCTGGTGAAGAAGTGCAGATTTTTTCTGGCGATCGCACCGTCGCTAGGCTCATTGCCGAACTTCAGCCAGCTCGCAAACCTCGTCAGCCTGGTAGTGCGATCGACACCCTCACCATCGTGTCCGAAGACGAAACTCATTTGAAAGACTTTCGCGACTACATGCCATGAAGTTTCTCCTCGATACTCAGGCATTTCTCTGGTTTGTACTCAACGATAGTTATTCAGTGACTCGTTGCTGGTAGTAAAATCGCCCCTCGCCATAGGTTGCACTGAGTCCGCGCAACCAACACTGATGCTCTAGCGCAATCACTGCTTTCCTGTCGTAAGTCTTGGTTTTACTCAGCATCCATCCAGTTTACGTGCGTGAGGGCGATCGCGCTAAAATCCATAGCAGATAGCTGTTAGGCAACTGCTCATGAAGATCAAGGCGATTATCTGGCAAGAAGATGGCGTGTGGTGTGGTTCCGTTCCAGCCTTGCCAGGTTGCCATACCTGGGGAGAGAGCTATGAACAGTTATTGGAGATGCTTGAAGAGGCTGTTCAAGGTTGGCTTGAAGTCGCCAGTCAGCAAGAGGAACTTGCGCCTGAGAAACAGTTAATTGAGTTATCTCTATGAAATCTGTTTCTGGCAAAGCACTCTGCAAAATCGTTGAGCGCTACGGTTGGGAGCTAAAAAGAATCACGGGTAGCCATCATATCTACGCAAAAGAGGCGAACACAGTGATTCTCTGTATTCCTGTGCATGGTAATCGGGATTTACCGACTGGAACCTTAAGAAGTATTCTCAAGGACGCTGGAATGACACAGGACGATCTTCAATAGCAGCAGTTTTTAGTACGATCGCTCCTCACCATTGTTGAATCGAGACCTCAAAACCCAACACTGATGCTCTAGCGCGATCGCCACTCTCCTGTCGTGCGATCGCCCTTCTCGCGTGGGCTGGGATTAAGGAACGAACCAGCATTCCGAGAATCCTCTATCCTTAGTTTATGGAGAGTGGTTTCGAGATAACTGGTGATCCGACAGACATTGAAGTGATTGCCGTCAATCTGTCGATTCGCGAGTTGAAACGACTGAAGGATGAATTTGGCGGTCGGCGCTGGCGAAAGCTTAAGGGCATTGGCTTAGTGCAATTCCCGAATGGTGAGGTTCGTCAAGCCGAACTGCATTGGTATGAAGCACACGGGGTCGGTCGGCGTAAAATGAAAGTCAAGCGTGTCTTGGATTAAAACCGATGCACATAACAGAGTTAAATGTTCAATTTGCCATTTGCATCGCAGGCGAAGAAGACGGAGATCTTGAAGCCTGGAAAGTCTATCGAGTGCTCCCAGATTCAAAAGCAGATGAAGTAGGCTCTTTACGGGTGATTGATGAGTCTGGTGAAGACTATCTCTATCCACACAGTCGGTTTGTCATTGTTGACTTGCCTGAAGACATTCGGGAACGATTACTGGCATCGGTTGAAGAGTGAAGCATACAAGCATTAGAGGCGCTCTTAGTGCTCTGCACGATCGCCCCTGCCGTAGTGCGATCGCCGCTCCGTTGTTTAAGGATAGAAAACTCGTTCAAACGCCTGGTTGCAATAGCGGCGATAGATATCCAAGTCTTTATCTAACGTCGCGATCGCTGCAATACTGAGTCGTTCAGAAATAACCACCAGGGATAAGTCCGAAAAATCTGCTGGCAAGTCAGCATACCGAGCATTCAATTCAGCAATGCGAGTGAAAACTGGATGCAAGAGAGCGTTACGCTCATCGATGCGCTTTGCTAAATGAGAGAGAAACTCATTTTGTACCTGTCAGTCAGACGCTAACAGCCACATCACTTCAGTGACGCAACCTTCAGTGGTTACCAATTGACTGGAACATCCAGCAAAGAACTCAACGACACGCTACTTCGGAGGCGACCACCGGGTTTGGCAGCGGGCAGCAGCGATTGGATGAAGTCAAATTGGGCGTGGGTCAGGTTGCTTGAGTAGGATTTTAACCATGGCTCTCACGAAGCTGGAGTTCACGACTGACAAGCCTACCGTGTGAGCTTTTTTACGGTCGAGACGGCTTTTCAAACAGCCTCTCAGACTTAGAGACGTGCTGCTAATTAAGGATTGTAAGGGAGGAGCATTTTCACATATGCCTGCCCTACAGAACGCTTGCTCAATGTTTGAACGAATGCTTATTGTTGATTTCAAAGCAGCGATCGTGGTCGGTGCTGTAACCAATTCTGTTGCACAAAGCACAGACGAATACGCGATCGGTCGCTCTAACTAGCATTGTGCTAAGCAAGCAACTCAGCGGCTGTGCTGACGGTATAAGAGACGGTTGGTGAATCTTCATAGAGCGCAGATTCTATGTAGAATCGGAGTAACGCTAACCGTCAGTTTCCGCTTCTTTGGGCGATCGCCCTTTGATTTTGAAGCTTTATCCTCTTTAAGCCATTGTGTGATTGACAACTTGTTATTGACAGCTATGGAAGCGAGAGCAACGCTGCCCGACAATACCTCCCCTCTAAGTACAAACGAACCGAGCCATCTCATGGATAGAACAACTGTGAATCACGATCAAAATCAGGGCACAACAGGTGGGTATGCTGGTCAGCGTTGGTTGGTGGAAGAGCGTGACGCGTGTGGTGTTGGGTTTATCGCCGATCAGCAAGGTCGCATCAGTCACGATCTGATTGACAAGGCTCTCTCGGCGCTGACGTGCTTAGAGCATCGGGGTGGCTGTAGTGCCGATCAGGACTCAGGCGACGGTGCTGGCTTGATGACTGCAATTCCCTGGGACTTGCTGCACCAGTGGCTGACAAATGAAGGGATACAGGTCTCTACTAACGCGCAGATTGGGGTTGGCATGGTCTTTCTGCCAGCAGAAGCAGAGGCAGCGATCGTTGCTCGTCAAATCGTTGAGCGGGTTGCTGGCGAAGAAGGGCTGACAGTGCTTGGTTGGCGAGCGGTGCCGACACTGCCAAATGTTCTGGGTAGACAGGCACGTGAAAATTTGCCTCAAATCGAGCAAGTGTTGGTGCAGTCAGCACAGCAGGGTGACGCTCTAGAACGACAGCTTTACCTTGCCCGTAAGCGTACTAGCAACGCTGTTTTAGCAGACGTTAATGGCTCAACCCTTCAAGAGGCATTTGCTGATTTTTACATCTGCTCTTTTTCCAGTCGGACGATCGTCTACAAAGGCATGGTGCGATCGGCAGTATTAGGCGACTTCTACACAGATTTGAAGAACCCAGACTACAAGAGTACGTTTGCGCTCTACCATCGCCGCTTTAGCACCAATACGCTGCCGCGCTGGCCCCTGGCACAACCCATGCGGTTGCTGGGTCACAATGGCGAAATCAATACGCTGCTGGGTAATGTTAACTGGATGGTGGCGCGGGATGCTGATCTGGCACATACTTGCTGGAGCGATCGGCTGGCTGATCTCAAGCCTACTGTCAATCTTGACAATAGCGATTCCGCCAATCTCGATAATGTCTTTGAACTGCTGGTGCGATCGGGTCGTAGCCCCCAAGAAGCGCTGATGATCATGGTGCCAGAAGCGTATCAAAACCAGCCTGACCTCGCAGACCATCCTGAAATTACGGACTTTTACGAATACTACAGCGGCATTCAAGAACCCTGGGACGGTCCCGCACTGCTGGTATTTAGTGACGGTAAGGTGGTGGGTGCGACGCTTGATCGCAACGGTCTGCGCCCCGCCCGTTACAGCATCACGCGTGATGGTTATATCGTCGTTGCATCCGAAGCTGGAGTCGTGGATTTGCCCGAAGCGGACATTATCGAAAAAGGTCGCCTGGGTCCCGGTCAAATGATTGCGGTGGATTTGGAAAACCACGAGATTCAGAAAAACTGGGAAATCAAGCAGCGCGTTGCCAGTGCCAAACCCTACGGCGAATGGCTCAAGCAAAATCGCTACGACCTCAAGCACGAGCCGTTTGCAGAGAATGTGCCCTATATTCCTTCTGGCAACCTGCTCCGCTATCAAACGGCGTTTGGCTACACGGCAGAAGACGTGGAGATGATCATCCAGGAAATGGGTGCCCAGGGTAAGGAGCCGACGTTCTGCATGGGCGACGATGTGCCGCTGGCAGTGCTGTCTACTAAACCACGCCTGCTGTATGACTATTTCAAACAGCGCTTTGCTCAGGTGACGAACCCACCGATCGACCCACTGCGCGAAAAGCTCGTCATGTCGCTGGCGATCCAGCTTGGCGAACGCGGCAATTTGCTCGAAGCAGGCGCAAAGGATGCCCATTTGCTGAAGCTGGAATCCCCCGTCCTGGGCGATGCAGAACTGGATCAGATTCGTCAATCTGGGTTTGAAACTGCTGATCTGTCAACCTTGTTTGAGCTGTCGCAAGGTCCCGATGGTCTCCAACGGGCAGTTACCGCTCTTTGCCAGCAAGCCGCCGAAGCCGTGCGCGCGGGCAAGAAAATTCTGATTTTGAGCGATCGCTCCCACAAAACCGACAGTCCGACTCTGAGCGCAGACTATACGTATATTCCACCCATGCTGGCGATCGGTGCGGTGCATCATCACCTGATCCGTCAGGGCTTGCGGATGAAAGCCTCGCTGATTGCCGATACTGCCCAATGCTGGAGTACGCATCACTTTGCGTGTCTGATTGGCTACGGCGCGAGTGCGGTTTGTCCCTATCTGGCGCTGGAAACCGTGCGTCAGTGGTGGACTGATCCTAAAACCCAGAGCTTTATGGAGCGAGGCAAACTCAAGGAAATTACGCTGTCAGCCGCTCAGGGAAACTACCGCAAGGCGATCGAAGATGGGTTGCTCAAAATTCTCTCCAAAATGGGCATTTCGCTGCTGACCAGTTATCACGGTGCCCAAATTTTTGAGGCGATCGGCATTGGTGGCGATTTATTGCATCTCGGCTTCGCGGGCACTGCCTCACGACTGGGCGGCTTAAGCGTGGCTGATCTGGCGCAGGAAGTGGTCTCTTTTCACCAGCGGGCGTTTCCTGAACTGCACGTCAAAAAGCTCGAAAACTACGGTTTCGTCAATTACCGTCCGGGTGGTGAGTACCACATGAACAGCCCGGAGATGTCGAAGTATCTGCATAAAGCTGTCGCAACTAAGAGCTACGACCATTACGCGCTGTATCAGAAATATCTGGAAGAGCGTCCCCTGACTGCGCTGCGCGACTTGCTGGACGTGAAAAGCGATCGCCCCTCTATTCCGTTAGAAGAAGTCGAACCTGCCAGCGCCATCGTCCAGCGCTTTTGCACAGGCGGTATGTCGCTAGGAGCCTTATCGCGGGAGGCACACGAAACGCTGGCGATCGCCATGAATCGTATCGGCGGCAAGTCTAACTCTGGCGAAGGTGGCGAAGATTCCACCCGCTTTCTGGCGCTCAACGACGTGGATGAGAAAGGTCTTTCACCGCTGTTTCCTCACCTGAAAGGGCTGCAAAACGGGGACACTGCAAACTCTGCCATCAAGCAAGTCGCATCGGGTCGCTTTGGCGTGACACCAGAGTACTTGATGAGCGCGAAACAGCTTGAGATCAAGATGGCGCAAGGTGCAAAGCCCGGTGAAGGGGGACAACTTCCTGGACCTAAGGTGAGTCCTTATATTGCGCTGTTACGTCGATCGAAACCTGGTGTCACTTTGATTTCGCCACCTCCACACCACGACATTTACTCGATCGAAGATCTGGCACAGCTTATTTTTGACCTGCACCAAATTAATCCCCATGCACAAGTTTCCGTCAAACTGGTTGCGGAAGTGGGTATCGGCACGATCGCGGCGGGTGTGGCAAAGGCAAACGCCGACATTATCCAAATTTCGGGTCACGATGGCGGCACAGGTGCCTCACCGCTGAGTTCCATCAAACACGCGGGTAGTCCGTGGGAATTGGGCTTGACGGAAGTGCATCGCGCCCTGATGCAAAACCAATTGCGCGATCGCGTCCTTTTGCGGGTGGATGGTGGCATCAAAACAGGCTGGGATGTGCTGATGGCAGCGCTGATGGGTGGCGAAGAGTTTGGTTTCGGCTCCATTGCGATGATTGCGGAAGGCTGCATCATGGCGCGAATTTGTCACACCAACAACTGCCCCGTAGGAGTCACCAGCCAGCGTGAAGACCTCCGCAAGCGCTTCCCCGGACTGCCCGAACAGGTGGTCAACTTCTTCTTATTTGTTGCCGAAGAAGCCCGATCGCTCCTGGCAAAATTCGGCTATCGCTCCCTCAACGACATCATTGGTCGCGCTGACCTGTTGAAAGTGCGCGAAGGCGTGACGCTGCCCAAAACCCAGAGCCTGAATCTTAACTGCCTGACCCAACTCCCCGACACGCGGGACGATCGCGCCTGGTTGGTGCATGAAACCGTCCACAGCAACGGCTATGTTCTGGATGACCAACTCCTGAGCGATCCCGACATGCAAGCGGCGATCGCCAATCAATCCAGCGTCAGCAAAACCATTGACGTGGTGAATACCGATCGGACGATCGGCGCGCGCATTGCAGGGGCGATCGCCCGTCAATACGGCAACAGCGGCTTTGGTGGACACATCACGCTCAACGTCAAAGGCAGTGTGGGTCAAAGCTTCGGCGCGTTCAACCTTCCCGGTATGACGCTTAACTTAGAAGGCGAAGCAAACGATTACGTGGGCAAAGGTTTACACGGTGGCGCGATCGTCATCGTGCCACCCGCCGCCGCGACCTATGACCCGTCCCAAAACGTCATCATCGGCAACACCTGTCTCTACGGCGCAACTGGTGGTACGCTGCTTGCCTACGGTCAGGCGGGCGAACGCTTTGCTGTCCGCAACTCAAGTGCACAGGCAGTCGTTGAAGGCGCTGGGGATCACTGCTGCGAATATATGACGGGCGGTGTCATTGTCGTGCTGGGCAACACCGGACGTAATGTTGGTGCCGGGATGACGGGCGGCTTGGCATACTTTCTGGACGAAGACGGCACTTTCCCTACCAAAGTCAACCCAGAAATTGTGAAACTCCAGCGAGTGCTTGCGCCTGCGGGAGAGCAGCAGTTGAAAGAGTTGATTGAGCTACAGGGCGATCGCACAGGCAGCCAAAAGGCAAAAACCATCCTGGCAAACTGGTCAGACTACCTGCCCAAGTTCTGGCAGCTCGTACCCCCGTCTGAAAAAGACTCACCCGAAGCAAACCCCGAAGCAGAAACTAAAAAAAAAGTCCTGACCCCAGCGCAATAGCTCAGTCGTCGTGTTACGCCATGTGAGACTCTCCTGAAACACCTGCTGAGACTGCCCTCACCATAGGCGGTGTTTTAAAACTCCCATCGTTTTGTTGCCGATCGCTTCTACCCCCTTTTCCTGTATGCCCGAATAGCCGCGCAAACTGCCTAACACGCGCCAGAGGGTCTGTATGGATGACGGTTCTCGAAGCTCTGCTTGCTGTACCAAAGCCATTACCGCTTTTGTGTCTGGCGTGTCTACTTTTCCGTCAAGATTGTAAGCCGTCTTCTCTACGTCAATGTGAGCAAATTCACCTTACTTACAGAGTCAAGAAACGAGTACTTTCCCATTCCCATTCCCATTGATGGGTTCAGCTATTTTCGCATTCGTTGGTGCAGCTATGACCAGTGGTTGCAGGGGGTCGTCACTACTCTCTGTTGCTTTCTTTCGGGTTGGACGACGACGCTCACCTTTGGGAATTCCACCCGCTTTGCCATATTCGCCGCTGCCTTTGCCATACTTGGCGGCAACTCCTAACAGCATTTGTTCGGACAGATTCCGCAGTTGCTGCTCGGTGTCCTTGATTTTGCGGGAAAGGTTATCCAGGCTTGAAAGATCACTGTTGTAAGTCGTAATCTGCGATCGCAGCGTTTGAATCAGCGTGGAATACCCTTCTAACGTCAGTTGATTGCCCAAATCCAGCGTAGGGCTGATGGATTGCAAGCCCGCTTCGCGTTTTTCGGCGCTTTGCAACGTTGCAGACGATCGTTTTGGACGTACCACGGTAAAGGCTCCTTAAATAAATAGATTTCTGCAATCTAGCCATTGGAGTAACCCATTAACCTGAGAGAAATTGAGGAAATCGAGTAGAAAATTAGCAGAATTAGGGATTTATTTTTGCGTAGATATTCTCTTCTCGATCGCACTGCCGAAGCGTTAATACCCATAATGCCATCATCAGCCTGCGTGTTTTTCATGCCGCTGGTGATGGCTCCGGTTGAGTCATAAATTGATTGACTGCTTCCACTTCCAATCGAGCCAGGGTTGCTGTGTATTCTGCCAGGGAAAGTGCAAGGTTAGCGCGACGGATAGGGTCTTGTTCTTTCCAGAGTGTTTCAGATTCCATCCACACCAGATAGCGATACCCTTGCAGAGATTCGGCATCGCCAATGTGTTCGTCTGGAGGGCTGTTAGTCATCTAGGAACCTCGTTTCAGATTCGATTTTCAGCAGTTGATGGCTAGGTTCATCATAAACGAATCGCACCCCAAAGATAGCCCGTTCAGGCAAGTTCACGTCGTAACGAGCTTCGGTTGGATTCAGTACTGAGTGCCTGACGAGGATTGAGTATTGCCCTCCTGGAATATTCCGAAAGAAAGCAGCAGCAACACGCAGTGAGGCGGTTGTCTGCCGATAGACGATGCCTTCAGTCGTCAACATTACAACTAAAAGTTCGCCTTCTACAGACGGCATTGCGGTATCTGATTGATTCCGAATGACGACATAGATATCTGACACTGAATGCTTTCCTGTCTAAAAAGCTATCTTGTTTAGAATACAGTGATAGATCATGGCGATGGGCACAGACAAAATTTTGCTCATCCCGCGATCGCCCCTTCATAGCTAAACGATGTTCTTGAGTAACACGCCGATCGCACTTCATAAACCGGCGATGGTGCTTTAGACGATCCCGATCGCGCTTTGCAACTCTGTGATGCAACCAAGCAATATGCGGATCGTGCTTTAGACGATGACGATGCTGCTTTGTACGATCGCGGTGTTGCTTTGTAATGTGACGAGGTAACTAAGCAACACGCGGATCTTGCTTTGTAATGTGACGATGTTGCTTTGCATGATCGCGGTGTTGCTTTATAACGTGACGATGTTGCTTTGCATGATCGCGGTGTTGCTTTGTAATGTGACGATGTTGCTTTGCATGATTGCGATCGTGCTAACTAACGCTGCAACATTTTTGAGTCATATGTCGATCGCGCTGAGTCAGGTGACGGTGGTGCAGAGAAAGGTGTTGAGCTTCTCTCTGCAATCAAAATCATGAGAGTGTAAGGACTGGCTGGCAAGCTGAGAATTGTGACATTATGTTGATGGCAGAAGTGTAATGGGTAGGGAAGCGTGAGTGTAACGAAGGTCTGGACCTTATTGTTGACAGTGGCGCTGAGTGCGACCCCTTTCGTTGCTGTTGCCCAGAGTACTGAGCAGTTGATTCAGCAGGCGAATGCGGCTCAGACTGCTAAACGGTTTACCGAGGCAGAGGCAATTTGGCGGCAGGTCGTTCAGCGCGAACCTCAGAATGCGCCTGCCTACAACAATCTGGGCACTGCACTGCAAAACCAGAAAAAGCTTGAGGAAGCGATCGCCGCCTATCGCAAAGCAATTGAGATTCAGCCCACCGCAAATCGTTACAACAATCTGGGCACTGCACTGCAAGACCAGGGGAAGCTGGAGGAGGCGATCGCCGCCTATCGCAAAGCAATTGAGATTCAGCCCACCGCAAATCGTTACAACAATCTGGGCACTGCACTGCAAGACCAGGGGAAGCTGGAGGAGGCGATCGCTGCCTATCGCGCCGCGATCAAACTCGACCCCAACTTTGCTGATGCTTACAACGAATTGGGTCACTCACTGAAAAACCAGGGGAAGTTCGAGGAGGCGATCACTGCGTATCGCGCCGCGATCAAGCTCAACCCCAACTTTACCTATGCCTACAACGGACTGGGCAGTGTGCTGTATAAGCAGAAAAAGCTTGGGGAGGCGATCGCCGTCTATCGTAAGGCACTGAGCTTACCAGACCAGTCCGGAACACCCACCAGTGCTCATACATTGGCTTATTATAACCTGGGCAATGCGCTGAGAGGACAGAAGAAACTTGAGGAGGCGAGCATTGCCTATCGCGCCGCGATCAAGCTCGACCCTAAGTATATCTATGCCTACGAGGGGTTGGGTAATGCGCTGAGAGACCAGAAGAAACTCGAGGAAGCGAGCACTGCCTATCGCGCCGCGATCAAACTCAACCCCAGCCGTGCCTATGCCTATAACGGGCTGGGTAATGTGTTAGGAGACCAAAGGAAGTTCGAGGAGGCAATCACTGCCTATCGTACAGCGATCAAACTCAACCCCAGCTTTGTCTATGCCTACAACGGGCTGGGCAATACGCTGACAGACCAGAAGAAGCTCGAGGAAGCGATCGTCGTCTACCGTAAGGCACTGAGCTTACCAGACCAAGCCGGAACACCTGCCAGTGCTCATACATTGGCTTACTACAATTTGGGCAATGCGCTGGCTGACCAGAAAAAGTTTGAGGAGGCAGTCGTCGCCTATCGCAGCGCGATCAAACTCAACCCAAGCTTTGCCTATGCCTACAACGGGCTGGGCAATGCGCTAGCAGACCAAAAGAAATTCGAGGGGGCGATCGCCGCTTACCGCAAAGCTCTGAGTTTGCCAGAAGATACTTCTGCCTATCTAGCCACGGCTCATACAACCGCACACAACGGGCTGGGGTTGGTGTTCCAGGAGCAAGGCAAACTGCAAGATGCTATCCGGGAATTTGAGCGGGCAAAGGCGCTTGACCCAAACTTCAGATTTGCTCAAAACAACTTGAAGGAAACTAGACGGCAACTGGCACTACGGCGCAACCCCAAAATCATCGCCCTGACCGATACCAGCGGTCTGCCTAATAATGCCGAAACCCCGTTGCGGCGGGCAGTCGTTAAGATAGTAGCCTCTTTCCCTGGTACCAGCAAAGGGACGGGTATTGGCACAGGCTGCATCATCAAGCATCAAAACGGTAAAGCCTGGATTTTAACCAATCGTCATGTGGTGTTTGAGCCAGATACTCGCCAAAGAGGAGAAAATCTCCAGATTGAACTCTACTTTGGCAACGTATCAAAGGAAGTAACCCGTCCCCGTGTGGGCGAGAAAGGCTTAGGCAGCGTTCGCATTTTGCACATGACTGATCCTGACGATCCCCTTGATCTGGCATTGCTGGAAGTTACTGGACTGCCACCAGAGATTGTAGCCTTGCCCATTGCGGCTGGTATCAAGAATCGTACACTCACCAAGATCATTAGCAATCATGATGAGGGCTTGCCCAATGAGGCAACGATGATTGATGCGGATGAAGAAATCCTGACGTTGAAGATCAAACTGGATGATGGTAGCTCCGGCAGCCCAGTACTGATTAATCAGCAAATGGTGGGCTTAACCTACAGTGCTAACACAGTTAAAGGTTCGCAGCAGCCACGCGGCATTAGCTATGCCTATCCCGTCCGTCGTATTGTTCGGAAACTTACTGAATGGGGATTTGTTTTACCATGAAACGCCTGGTTTTCTACTCCAGCTTTTTGATCAGCTTGATTAGTCTCAGCCTCAGTACCATTCCGGCTCAAGCACAGCCCTGCCAAAAAATTAATAACGCTCAATCCACTGCCTACGGTCTGCGAGAACAGGATAGACGCTGTGAGGGCATTCGAGCAGAAGACATTAGCGGCGACTTTAGCCTGATCTCTCTCACGCTGGGCAAGATTCAGCCGTCCAGCATTTTGAAGCTACAAGTACCCGATCGCGCCAATGGTCAGGAGCCGAAAGTGCTGGTCACGTCTAAAAAGAAGAACTACCAGCTCGACCCACTAGAGTTTCGTTACAGTGGCGGGGTGTTTCAGGTGCAGTGGTCGGATGGCGTAATCAGAGCAGCGGGCATTTCCCTCGATAGTTTACGTGCTATTGCTTCTGTCCGTTCCGGTGTTCAAAAAGTTTATCTACCTGTCATCCTGAGTCCAGGGGCAGGGCAATATCAGATTGTTCTGTCGAACGAACGACCTGCCAAAATTCCGATTTTTCAGATTCTCCGCAACGGTACTGTCGTTTACAGTGATGCTCGCAACACCTTCCAGCCCAAAGGGCAGATCAAATTTACCTGGCAGGGACGCGATCGGGCTGGGAACCCTCTTCCGGCAGGTCGATATGAATTACGGGTCAAGGCAGACCTGGAGCAAGACAACGCTCCACCCCAACCCGCTTCAGTGAGTGTTGCCTTTGAACATGATCCCAAATGGCTAAAGTAAAACCAGGGCGCATTCGCTGGCAATGGCTCCTCCACATACCGCAGTGGTTTTGGAGCGCTTTGGTTTTGCCCTGCTTGCGAGGACTGACCAACAGTGTCCAGTCACTGCGACGACAACTGGTGCGCGATCCAGTGTTTACAGCCGTGACGTTTCTCACTCTGGTTTTAGTCAGCGTTTCCCTGCTAAATTTTCTCCCCTTCGCTGTTCCGTTTGAAGGAGTCCTGACCGTTAGCGAAATTGGGTTTACCACCACCCGATCGGCACAATTACTCCTGAAAGATATCCGTGGCATTCAGCAGATCACTCTCTCCGGTCGCCAGACTATTCCCTTAGAAGGGACAGGCTTTAGCAGCAAAGATGAACCCCGCCTGAATGGTGACGGTAGGCGCAACATTGAATTAGATGATGAAGGCGGTCAGTGGACACTCTCATCGACTAGCCCCCAAGCCTCTGAGATCGCTTTGTCGGGGCTAACGCTGGCAAGTGGAACGCGCATTCGAGATTTGCGGTACAGCCCCTTTAATCGCACCCTTTCGCTTAGGCTCATTCCGGCAGATAAGCCAGTGGCAGGCGATCGTAGCTTTCTCAAAATTCAACCGGGCTTTGACCCCTTAACAGTCACTCTGGAAGGCTATCAACTTCCAGATCTGAAGCCTCAGAGTGACCGTCGTGATCTGACGTTTACCTTCAGTACCAGCGAGTTTGAGTTACCGATTACCGAATCACTGACGCTCACGATTCAACTCCCTAAGCCACTGAGTGCAGCCGCTGACAATACCATCCAACCGTTTTGGAGAGACATTGACGTTACAGACGTAAAGCTGGAGAGACAGGCGCAAAGGGGAGACGGCTCTACTGCTAATGTGCCCCAGTCGACTATTATCTCAGGCACCGTCAGCATGGTAGAACGCCAACTGAGCCTCAAAAAGGGACAGTTTCTACTGATTGATCCTCCAGCGACCCAAAACCTGGGGTACATCCAAATCCTCTACCCTAATACCTCCAAAAATCTGGCACTCCAGCTTTCTAATCAAGCGATTCAAATCGATGAACCAACCGATGGGTTGTCTGTCGCCATATCAGGTGAAACGTCTCGCATTCAGGCAGGTCTGAACAAGAAATTACCCGTTCCCCCCAGACTACAGGGAAATCTCCTGTCTCGCTTTTTACCTGGTGATGCGATCGTCGCACTGCTATCGTTTTGCGGTGGCTTAGTTGCCTCACTGTTGATGTGGTTAGTAAACAGTCTCTCCAAAACAAACTCTGAGAAGACATAAATTTTTCTGTCTAACTTTTGGCGGGCACGGGCTGCTGCCCTTTGCCCACCCTACAGATAAGTGTTTCCTTCGTGGGATGGGCAAAGCAACGCGTGCCCGTCCAAGCATCAACATAATCCCATAGCGTTTCCTTCGTAGGATGAGCAAAGCAACGCGTGCCCGTCCAAGCATCAACATAATCCCATAGCGTTTCCTTCGTAGGATGGGCAAAGCAACGCGTGCCCGTCTAATCATCCACATAATCCCATAGCGTTTCCTTCGTAGGATGAGCAAAGCAACGCGTGCCCGTCCAATCATCCACATAATTCCATAACGTTTCCTTCGTAGGATGGGCAAAGCAACGCGTGCCCGTCTAATCATCAACACAATCCCATAGCAATTTTGGCAATCCGACTGGGTATTTCTAAATCTATGGAATACCGACGCTATTACCAACCGGGCGGAACTTACTTCTTTACAGTTGTCACCGAAGAACGGCAACCACTGCTGATTGAGCACATCGATCGGCTTCGGGCAGCTTTTCGACACGGTATGGAACGATATCCATTCACGATTGAAGGTATTGTGATTCTGCCCGATCACTTACACACCCTATGGCGGTTACCTGAAGGTGACGACAACTTTTCAATTCGGTGGATGGTCATTAAGCGCAAATTCTCTGCCGGACTCAAAGCAAAAAATGTGAATCCATCGAAACAAGCAAAACGAGAGAAAGGAATATGGCAACGACGCTTTTGGGAACACTGCATTCGTGATGCGGACGATTGGCATCGACATATGGATTACATCCACTACAACCCAGTCAAACATGGCTATTGTCTAACCCCTGCAGAGTGGCGTTATAGCTCTTTCGATCGTTCGGTAAAACAAGGCTTATACACCGAAGATTGGGGAGCCAATTTACCTCCAGAAGTCGATCGCATGGCTTTGGAGTAGCCAATGTTTCCATCTCTGTAGGGTGGGTAAAGCAACGCGTACCCACCGAAAGTAAATGGGCATGGGCTGTTGCCTGTAGCCCATCCTACAGACGGGTTACAGGCTGGGAGCCAATTCATCCCCGAAGTCGATCGTATTACTTTGGAGTAGCCAATGTTTCCATCTCTGTAGGGCGGGTAAAGCAACGCGTGCCCACCGAAAGTAAACGGGCATGGGCTGTTGCCTTTGCCCATCCTACAGACTATTACAAAGCCGTTGATATTTCGGTTGTTGCAACGGGAGTCAGCATAAACGGTTGCATCAAGTCTTTGTAAAGCCTGCGAAAGCGATCGCACCCATCAGGTAGACACAGCAAAGGTAGAACGGAGACGCAACCCCATGAAACGGCAACAGTTCAAAGCAGCACGTTTTGAGTGGAGAGTCCTGGCAGCCCTTTATGCTGCTGCATTGTTAGTAATTCTGTACCTCGCTTACACAGGCAATGTGCCCTCACAACTGAGTCAGATTCCGTTTTACGACAAGATTGGGCACGTCGTACTCTATGGTATTGCCGCTTATCTAGGGCATCGAGTCTTTGGGTATCGCCGAATGACATTACTGGCGATCGCGGTGCCGCTCTTTCCCCTGCTGTTTGGGCTTGGTACAGTCATTGAGGAACTGCTACAGTCTCTTTCGCCTAATCGTACATTGGACGCGATCGACCTCGTTGCCAGTTTTTCTGGGATTGCGATTGGCTATAGATTGGCTGAAAAGGGGCGATGATGAACGCAACTGTCGCCATTGCTACAGCAGAGAACGATCGGCTGGTCGTGTTTCTCTGCCTACAGGGTGGGGCTAGATCGTGGTCTCTTGACCTTTAATTTAGTCATCTCTACTAACGGTGCAGATCACTCACCGACTCAATCAAACGTGGTTGAGTGTGACTGTCCAACGTTTTTATTTACGAGTTTACGAAAGGATTACTATGTTTCTGCAAGACAAACGAACCAGCGCTTTAGTCGAAATCTTAGAGATTGTTGATCTGATTAATCCCGCAAAGTCTACCATCTCAGTACGAGTGCAGAAAGGTGAGGAAGAGCAAGACCCGGAATCGATCGCCAAAGATGCCCTCATTTTTCCTTCAGGCGAAAACCTGCCGCTCTGCTGGGTTGATGCTGACTATCGGGCTGATGCACCAGGAAAGTAGTCTTGAGAGCTATCAGCCGTCAGCGATCAGCTTCTTTAAAGTACTGGTCGCTGATTGCTGACTGCATTTCTAAGCAAGAGCTTATGTGTTAACCAGCGTCTAATAAGAAGGCGTACGAATGCTGGCTTTTCGCTCCCAGAAGTGAGCTATAGTCCAGAGTTGAAAGTCTAACGCCTAGTTGCTTGGTAGCAGTTTGTATGATTAAACGGTTTCGCTGGCGTGGTGCTAACAGGTTGGTTTCTGTTCTGCTGATTGCCATGAGTGTGATGAGTCTGGCGCTTCGCACCGTTGCACAGGGAGATGTGGTTACTCCAACGACTTTGCCACGTGTACCCGATCGCACCGTCAACTGTGAACTTCTCGTCGCAGGCGGTGGTATTGCAGGCGTGGCAACTGCGTATGAAGCTCTGCTGGCTGGACGCACCGTTTGCTTGACGGACATCACCGATTGGGTGGGCGGACAGCTTACATCCCAGGGTACGTCTGCCTTGGATGAGGCAAAAAAGCAGCGGGCGCTGCTCTTCTATGCGCGTGGTTACAATGAGCTACGTCAGCGGATCGAACGCAAGTACGGCAAGCTTAACCCTGGTCAATGCTGGGTGAGTGTCTCTTGCTTTTTGCCCAATGATGCCGAGCAAATTCTGATGACCATGCTGCAAGAGGCAGCGAAAAAAGGCAAAGGCACGCTCCAGTGGTTTCCATCTACAGTGATCAAGGATGTGGATGTGAGCGCCGATGGCAAGCTGATCAACTCAACGATCGCCATCCAGCACAGCCCCGCGCCCAACACGCCTGCACTCAATACTGAACCACTTTCACGAACGATCGACGATGCTTATCGCTACGAAAACTCGTCTCGGTTGACCAAACAAATCATTCGCTTTGTGCCACGTGGACAACGCTGGATTGTGGTCGATGCCACTGAAACAGGCGAATTAATCGCGCTGGCAGACGTGCCCTATCGCGTCGGGCTTGATCCGCGCACCTATCTCAATCCGTCCTCGCCAACAGATGCAGGCGATCCCTATTGTCTTCAAGGCTTTACCTACACGTTTGCAATGGAGCAAATGGCGGGTGATCAGCCGCAGCAAAAGCCACCGTTTTACGAGCAATACGAGCCGTACTACGGGTACGATACTGACCCTGTTAAAGCCGACTTCAACTTTGTCTTTACCTACCGTCGCATCTGGAGTCCTAAGCCTGGACCTCGCATCAAAGCGGGACCGTTGACAGTGACAGCGCCCACTCCTGGCGATATTTCCATGCAGAACTGGGTGTGGGGCAACGATTACCGTCCCGGCACAGCAGCAGACAATCTGGTGTACGACCGATCGCAGCTTCAACAAACGGGACAGCTCTCTCCTGGCAACTGGATGGGCGGCTTGCGTACTGATGCGTTGCGTAAAGGCGAAGAGTTGGCACTCGGCTTCTACTACTGGCTGGTCGCAGGCACCACCGATTCGCAGTTGGGTGCAGGCTTCAAGAAACCAGCGCTCAATCATCGCCTGCTGACTGGCTTCGACACGCCAATGGGCACGGCTCACGGCTTGTCGAAGTATCCCTACATGCGCGAAGGGCGACGATTGATTGGTCGATCGTCCACAGGTTATCCCAACGGCTTTAGCGTGAATGAAATCGATATCTCCCGCGCTGATTATCGCCAAGACTATTACCGCAATCTACCTGCACCGCTGTATCGATCGCTCTGGATTGCCTTAGCCGGGTTGGAAACAGGCAAGGTGATTGTGAACGACATCCCACCGGATCAGGTAACCCGCCGATCGCGCTCCACCATTTATCCCGATTCAGTTGGCATTGCTCAGTATGCGATCGATTTTCATCCCTGTATGCAAGACTCACCACCCGAAAAACCGGGAAATATTGAGCGTCCGGGTGTCCGACAGGCGCATGGACAATCCTATCCAGGACAGATTCCATTGCGATCGATGATTCCGCAGAAGCTCGACAATCTCTTGGTTGCCAGCAAAAGCATTGCGACCAGTTTCGTCGCCGCTGCCGATTATCGAGTTCATTCCTTTGAATGGTCAGTTGGTGCTGCCGCCGGAACTACAGCCGACTTTGTGCTGTCAGAAGGCGTTTACCCATATCAACTTGTTGACGACCTTTCAGGTACTACGCCCAGGCTCCAAACGTTGCAAAAGCGACTGAACCAAAACGGCAATCCCATCGCGTTTCCCAATACGTCGATCTTCAACGAGAAGTGGGAAGACTGGACGGTTTGGTAGTTATTTCACTTGAGCCACGATCGACCGATGGCGTGGGCTATTAAACGTCACGGTTGGTTGCGTGAACCCAGCAGATGCGATCGCTCCCTCCAGATCCAGTGAAAAGTACTCATCCAAATAGGGTTCCGTGCTTTTCAGCAACGTCTTCACGTAAGGCGGCATCTTCGCAAAGATCTCGGATTGTGGGTTCATGTCCATAATGGCGAAATGTCCGCCGGGACGTAGCAGACGACGTGCTTCCTTGAGAATGGCGATCGCCGCGCTTTGAGGCAATTCATGAAACAACAAACACGCGGAGACCAGATCAAACGACGCATCCGGTAAGCCTGTAGACTCCGCAGCAGCGTGAAGCCATGTGGGAGAGGGGAGAGGTGTAAGGGGTGAGGGGTGAGAAGAGGAAGTTGTTGGCTGTTGGTTGTTAGTTTTTGGTAACTGATCTTCTTGTTCTCCTGCCTCCTGCCTTCTGCCTCCTGCCTTCTGCCTTCCCTCCCCTCGATACTTCGCCACTGCCAGAAAGTATGGCGACAAATCCAAGCCCGTAATCTGTGCGTTGGGGAACGTCTCTTGAAGCGCAAGGGTACTCATGCCAACGCTACAGCCGATGTCTAGAATGTCAGTTGGAACGGTGGTTAGTTGGGCTGTGAGAGCCGTGTGATAGCTTTGCCGCAGCCGAGCATCGCCTTGTGCGCCAGCGTCTTGCCAGATACGGGCATGAGCAGCGTGAGCGGCAACTTCGACTTCCAACGCCGGATTCCAGCCCAAGTTACCTTCTTCATAGGCATGGAAGGATGTGACGTAGTAAGCCGGATAGATCAGGTCGGGGTTGTGCACCTGTGCCAAATCACTATCCCAGGTGCGTGTCCGTAAGGCTTCTACCTCTTTTGTCCAGTAAACACCCACTGACTCTGCACGCTTGATCATCATCTGACGCGCCTGCTGCTTTGCCAGGTTTGCCAGTGGTTTAACCGCAAGGATGCCATTAATCAAATGAGAGGCGAGCTTGGGCGCAAAACGTGTAGCTGTCATGAGTACGATCGCACTAAAGATTGAGATGGAGCCATAGCCACGTTCTAACCAACATGACTGTAGCTGTATTATCTCAGGTGTCGGGACGGTTGAGCGAAGCGCGGCAGATTGAAGCAGGCGATCGCTTGAGGTGTGATGATTTTGACAGCAGGTGGGCTGTGCGATCGCGCTGATAGAGGGGCAATCGTTCCTCGTGATGAAAGTTGCTCTCCATTTTGTGCTGTTTGCGTCGCTGCTTTCAAGCACTCTGCTCAAATGTTGCAGAGATTAGAGTCATTTGGGGAATGCTAACAATGAAGCATCCGGGTTGCTTTTGATTGCCAAAAGGGCGCATTGACATCCTATGAGCCAGATTACCGAGACTAAGACGATTAAGACTGAGACGATTAAGACTGAAGCCCTTGAAACTGAACGCATTTTTCAGCGCGGGTTAGCGTTGAGTCAGCAGGGCGATTACGAAGCCGCGATTGCCCATTTTGACCACGTCATGCAATTTCAGCCTGATCACAGCAATGCCTGGGCAGAAAAAGGTAATGCCTTGATTAGCCTCGATCGCTATGCCGAAGCCATCACCAGTTTTGAGCAGGCGATCGTCCGTAATCCCGCATTGCCGTCGATACACTACAGCCTGGGCTGGGCTGCATCGGTCAGTGGGCAGCACGAACGTGCGATCGCAAGCTTCCAGCAGGCATTAGCCCTTCAGTCAGACTTTCCTAACGCGCACTATGGTTTGGGACTTGCCTTCTACATGACGGGACAGTACAAAGCAGCGATCGCGTCTCTCCATCATGCTCTGGAACGGCAACCGGATTCTGCGGATGCCTGGTACAGCCAGGGGTTGGCGCTGTATGCCACCAAGGGATACGAAAGCGCGATCAAGCATTTTAACCAGGCGCTACAGCTACAGCCCGATTATCAGGCAGCATTTAGCAGTCGTGGGGCAGCGCTGATGGGGTTGGGGGATTATGCAGCCGCGATCGCCAGCTATGACAAGGCATTGGGACTCAACCCTGAAGATGCTGAATCTTGGTATCAGTGGGCAGTGTGCCTGAAGCAGTCCGGTCGGTATCAAGATGCCATCCTGGGCTACAACAAAGCGATCGCCTTTCAACCAAGCCATACTGCGGCGTATGGCTGTGGCTGTTGTTTGTTGAAACTGGGCGACTATGAGGGCGCGATCGCCAGCTACGATCGTGCCTTAGTGCTGCAACCAACGCACTACCAAAGCTGGTTCAACCGGGGCGTTGCGCTCAATCGCCTGGGCTGCTTTCCAGAAGCCGTTGACAGCTACGAGCAGGCACTTGCTTTACAACCTGACGATCCCAAAGCCCGCAACAATTTGGGTGGGGTTTTGCTCAAACTCGGACGCTTTGAAGAAGCGATCGCCTGTTACGAGAAAGTGTTGGCGCTCCATCCGGATGATGCCCTTGCACAACAGAATCGTAGCGTAGCCATGCGGCGATCGCAGTCCAGTAAGGGATAATAAAACTCTGTCACGTTTCGGGGAAGTCGATGGGACAATACGAGCGCTTGATCCTCATGGCGGAGGACGAACTGACGCAATATAGCACTGATGCCCGCAAGATTGAAAAACTGCGGCAAAAGATTGGCTTGTCGGTGCCTCCGGGTGAGCAGCGACAGGTGAAAGAAACACTCCTGGCAGAACTGCCCACTGATCCGATTAGCCAGATTGTGGAAAATCAGCGACAGGTCGTAGCGCTGCCGTTTTGGGGCATTGCTGGTTTGGGGCTGCTGCTGGGCATTTCGTTTATGCAGCCTTTAGATTTCATTGCCACGTTTGTCGGCGGTGCGATCGCCTTCAATGTGCAGAAATGGGGTTGGCAGCTACAGGCAAAACGCTTAGTCTTGCAAACGCTGGAGGAGATTGAAGCGAAAACTCGTAAGCCTGCTGAAGAGAAGGCGACCGAACCGGGACAGTGATTATCTACCAGTCCTGCTCGATCGCTGAAAACTTGACGGCAGCCTCTTTTTGAAGCGGCGACTCAAACCCAGTGTCATTGAATTGAGTGTCAAACCGAGGAATGGGTAAAATAGCCGCAGCCGCACCAATCAATGTAAAGACGGTAACTAATTTGAGCAACATGGCGCGATCGAAAAGTGGTGTGTTCATGGTGAATGCAAGTCCTTACCGTTCGTTCTTCACGCAAACTTCAAAGCGTCCGGAGTGGATCACCTTCTGCATTTAAGACTGCTTAAGCACCGTTAGTGGTTCAATTTATCCCCTGTTTTTTAAAGCAACAGCACGCTTTTGCACTTTCTTCTCTACACTAGACAGGAGTTTCGTGAACACTCGACAAACGTCTGTGGTTCCTCGAAGCACAGAGGCAAGCAGTCGCGATCGATACCGATGACAATGGTGCTTCTGCTGAATTAACAGCAACCAAAACCGCTAAAAAGGCAAAAGCAAAGTAATGGGCGCATCAATTTCGGTTAATCAGGCAACGTTTGCCGCTGAAGTGCTTGAAAAGTCCCACGAGCAGCCCGTTCTGGTAGACTTCTTCGCCCAGTGGTGTGGACCCTGCCAGATGCTTAAGCCGCTGCTCGAAACGCTGGCGCAAGAGTATGACTTTGTGCTGGCAAAAGTGGATATCGATCAGAATCCTGATCTGGCGCATACGTATGGCGTGGAAGGCGTTCCCGATGTCAGAGTGGTCGTTGATGGCAACCTGACAGACGGCTTTGTCGGCATGTTACCAGAGCCAAAGCTACGTGAGTTTTTGGCACAACTACAGATTACCTCCACTCTGGATGAGGCGTTAGAAGCAATCTATGCGGATGCGGCGATCGGTAAGGTCGATCAAGCTGAGTCCCGCCTTGCGGCATTGCTACAGCAGTATCCTGATAATCGCGGTTTGACTCTTGAAGCCGCCAATTTCTACATCGAAGCCGATCGCCTTGACGAGGCTGAGAAACTGTTAGCAACGATTCAGAACGACGACAAAACACATGCGCCTCACGTCAAAACGCTAAGGGCGATCGTTCAGTTCAAAAAAATTACCTTACAGCCAGAAGGCGACAGTGATCTTGATCGTGCCTTCCAACAGGCAGCCAGTCTCGTGCTTGAGGAAAACTACGAAGCCGCTTTGGAGAGTTTTTTGACTATTCTTAGGAGCGATCGGCGCTTTCGGGATGATGGTGCTAGAAAAGCGATGCTGGCAATCTTCGATTTGCTTGGCGACGATCATCCTTTAACAAAGAGCTATCGCAAACGATTAGTGATTGCGCTGTACTAGGCTGCTATGCTACCCTCTGCATCGCTTTTTGTATTGTGCAGTGCTAACGCCTACGATAATAGACTTTCTATTCGACGCATCTTTGATGTCGATAAACTCATTGAACCTGTATGAAGGAATCTTGGATTTCTAAGCGCCGCACTCTTTGCTTATCTGGACTAACGATCGATTGCCATGTCTCAGAACCAAATGCGCTCGATTTTCCTGGATGCAACGATCATCTGCTTTGCCTTCTGTTAAGCGACAGCAATCAACAAAAGCTAACGCGTATTGGTGAACAGTCATCTGAAAAAGCTCAAAGCAAAGGAGACTTCTGGATTTGCCCGGCAAAGACATCAGGGCTTTGGGATTGGGCTAGTACTGATGAATCGCTGATGTTTGTGATTAACCCAGTGCTTCTGAATCAAACAGCGAAAGACGTGAGTGGATGCGATACAAGCACTGTTGAGTTGCTTAGTACAATTGGGGCGCATGATCCACAGCTTGAAGCGATCGCGCGTTTATTTCAGGCAGAGCTTGACACAGGCGGCGTGGGCAGTTCACTTTACGCTGAATCGCTGATGCAAGTGTTGCTTATCCACCTGCTGAGACATCACTGTGCGTTGCAACCCAAAATTCAACCGACCACAGCAAGTTTGCCTGCTCATCGACTTCAGACGGTGCAGGACTACATTCACAGTCGTCTCGACCAACCACTTCAACTAGCTGAACTAGCGGCAGTGTCAGGCTTGAGCCAGTATCATTTTTGTCGCGTATTTAAGCAAACGATCGGTCTTGCGCCCTATCAATATGTGCTTAAACAGCGTATGGAAAAAGCAAAAGTTCTCTTGCATCAGGGGAATCATACACTTGTAGAAATCTCTCTGCTGGTTGGCTGCACTGATCAAAGCCGTTTTGCAAAACATTTCAGGAAGCATTTTGGGGTAACACCCAGAGAGTTGCTTGGTAAAACATTGCCGTAGTGCGTCAGTTTGCGATCGCTTTCGCGCTCTAAGGGGCTGGTCGTGATCGCACGATAGCAAGAATGACCTAAAGTAACCGCCACTTTCGCAAGAAACGCCTATCTTTCATCCCGCAGCCAACGTATCTTTTTGGTACGTTCTAGAGTTTTGGTCAGCTCTACTTCAGTGCCTCCACCTGATATTCCATCGAAAGCTACCACTATGCGTCGAGAAAAACTTGCTAAAGGTCTGCTGGTTGCCGCTGCGATTTCAACTCTGACGGTTCCAATCGGAGTTGACGCTGTTCTATTGGCAAATGGTCATATGAATAATCCTGCCTGGCTGCCTCATGCCAAGCTTCACTGTGCCATGTCGTTCTTTGCGGCTGCGTCGCTAGGAAGTGCAGCCTTAGCCATTTTGAACGTGCGTCCAACGAGCGATCGCTTTTCGATGGGGTTAGCCGCCTTTCTCGGCTCTGCCTTTTGGCTAGGGCTGATTGCGGCTGGTTTTTGGCCCGGCACATCTTATGGCTTCCTCAATGACCCGGTTTTGGGCAATGTTCAAGAACCGCAAATCGGGGGCATCTCGATTTACCCTAATGTCATCGCAGCGATCGTCACTATCGCGATCGCAGTAGTCGGCTATTGGTTGACTGGAAAAGAAAAATTGGTTGAACGATAGTAGTCATAAGTAACGATTCAAGAGAAACGAATGAAAATTGGTATTATTGGTGCTGGCAACATGGGTGCTGCACTGGGAAAGCTTTGGGCAAACGCGGGTCATCACGTCATTTTTTCTTACTCGCGGGACGAAGCAAAACTGCGTGAACTGGCGATAGAAGCAGGGAAAACGGCAAAAGCTGGTACTGTTCAAGCGGCAGTAGCAGACAGCGATGTCGTTCTATTGGCAGTTTGGCTACCAACGTTAGAAGCGGTAATTCAAACTGCTGGCTCCCTGGATGGAAAAATCATCATCACCTGTGTCAGCGGACTGCAACCAGATTTCACCGGGCAGACAATCGGTATCGCGACTGACTTAAAGACTTCTGTTGCGGAAATCATTCAACAGCTTGCACCCGGTGCAAAGGTTGTGGAGGCATTCAACACAACCTTTGCTGAAATCCTTGCTTCAGACTCAAGGCAATTTGGCTCTGATATGCCCAATGTTTTCTACTGCGGCGATGACAGCGAGGCAAAGCAAGTTGTTGCAGGTCTGATCGAAGAATGCGGCTACGAATCCGTGGATGCAGGCAATTTAATGGTCGCTCGCACTCTAGAAACGCTGGCAACTGCCTGGGTACAATTTGCTGTTTCAAGCCAGCTCTTTCCTAATCTGGGGCTGAAAGCCCTGCGACGCTGAGTCATGATAGCGCCTTATGACTGTCGTCGGGGTGCGCTAGCAGGTCATCACGCAAGTCTTCTGGTAGATCGAGCATTTCGGGGGCAACGGCAGGGTTTTCAATGATTTCTCTAGAGTTGCCTGTGTAGCCACCTTTGGAAACGAGATCTAACGGATCGAACATCCCCTCATCTTTGAGCTTTTCAGCTTGCGTTTTTTCTTTGGCTGGAAGCTTTTCTGCGGAGTCGCTCATCTGAAGTACCTGAGAACGTTACTCCTAGATTAGGATGCCGTTATGCCGCCAGTGACTACCGCAAGGACGAATCCGAGGTTGCTAAAGACTCTACTTTGGAGGCAGGTTATTCCTCTGCATCCGCTTTTTCTGGCTTGAGGAGCGGGAAGGCGATCGCGTCTCGAATACTGGCGCAATCGGTGAGCAGCATCACCAGGCGATCGATGCCAATGCCCAAACCGCCCGTGGGAGGCATTCCATATTCCAATGCGGTGAGAAAATCTTCGTCCACGCCATGCGCCTCCAGATCGCCAGCGGCTTTACGGGTAGCCTGAGCTTCCAGGCGATCGCGCTGTTCTACCGGATCGGTTAACTCAGAGAAACTGTTAGCAAGTTCACGTCCGACCGCGAACAGCTCAAACCGTTCCACTAAACCGGGCTTAGACCGATGGGGTTTTGCTAAGGGCGAAATTTCCACCGGATAATCCATCACAAAGGTGGGCTGAGTGAGCGTTGTTTCGACTTTCTGCTCAAAGGCTTCGTTAAGGAGCTTACCGATCGACGTTACGCTAGCAATATCCGTAATCCCCGCTTTTGTTGCCGCTGCTTTTGCGTCTTCAAGTGCAGTGAACTGACTGAAATCCACACCTGTCTGCTCCTGGACAGCATCATTCATGGTCACTCTGCGCCAGGGCGGAGTCAGGTCGATCGCGGTGCCCTGATAGGTAATTTGCAGCGTTCCCAACACTTCTTGTGCGGCATAGGCGACGATCGCTTCGGTCAGCGCCATCATGTCGTGGTAGTCAGCGTATGCCTGGTAGAGTTCGATCGTGGTGAATTCGGGGTTATGCCGAGTTGAAACGCCTTCATTGCGGAAAATCCGACCCAGTTCAAAAACCTTCTCAAAGCCACCAACGATGAGCCGCTTGAGGTGGAGTTCAGTCGCAATCCGCAGATAGAGCGGCATTTCCAGCGTGTTGTGATAGGTCGTGAAGGGACGCGCATCGGCTCCTCCGGCTTCGGTTTGCAGAACAGGCGTTTCGATTTCGATAAAGCCTTGCTGATCGAGGTAGCGACGGATGGCAGCAGTGATGAGCGCTCGACGGCGGAAGGTTTCTCGCACATCGGGATTGACAATCAGATCGACGTAGCGCTGACGATAACGCTTTGCCACATCCGTTAAGCCGTGCCACTTATCGGGCAGAGGCAACAGAGATTTCGTCAGCATGGCGTATGCGTTGACGTAGACGGACAGTTCGCCTTTCTCGGTGCGCTTGATGGTGCCTTTTGCGCCGATAATGTCGCCCACATCTACAAGCTGCTTCAAATGATCAAATGCATTGGGCGTGTCTGCCATGCGCTCTTGAATGCGGCTTTTTTCGAGATAGAGCTGAATGGTGCCCGTTTCATCCTGCAAGTTGAAGAACGCTAGTTTACCAAAGACACGTCGCGCCAGAATGCGTCCCGCGATCGCCACCTCAACCTGCACTTCTTCGCCACTGGGCAGCTCAGCATACTTGGACTGCAAATCAGCCGTATGGTGCGTCACGTCCCACCGATAGGCGTAGGGATTTTGCCCTGCTTGCTTCAACTGCTCTGCCTTTTCCAAGCGGGTAGCGCGAATGTCTGACAGGCTGGATTTGCTTTGGTCGTCGGGTTGTGAGCGATCGGAAGACATGGTGAATCGTTTGAAATGGATGTAGCGCTGACGCTGTGAAGTCGAGATAAAGCGAACTTGAGCGAATGTAAAGCTGGAACAAATTGTTATGGGTTGCGCGATCGCGATCGCGTTTAACTAACACCACAATTGAAACGCAGCTTCACACTGAAACTTAATTATAGAGACGAATTGACCGATGCCACGGTCACGGCTGGCACGATCGATCCGTCGACGTTGCTCAATGACTGCCCATGATGAGCCAGCTATTATAGTGCCATCGGGTTTGAGGTCACACGACAGACTATCAGTCTCATGCTCTCATGCGAAGCGGTCGATCGTGGGTATGAAACCACCAACGCCGATACAGCTATTAGCCTGGACGGAGCGTCTGTGCCACCCTTGCAGTAATTAGGAACGTAACAGCGGCGTGAAACGAGCAAATATTTACAAAACTGCCATCATCAGCGTCCTTATCCTTCTTATTGGCGCACTATTGCAGATCAACGCGAACCTGGCTGACTCAGCCAGATTTAACCATCAAAGCGGTGCTACCGATCGTGTCAGTGCCGTGGCTCAGGGCAACGGTGGTTCTGTCGTGCCTCAACTGTTTGCTAATAATGCGACGATTGCTGCTAGTGACTCTAAGAATGCCCGTGGCAGCAAGCAAAACGATCGCTCACCCTTGGGCATCAACCTTGCTCAACTGACCAGCTACAGTCCGGAACGACCGTTCGTGGATGTCTTTAAGACCGCTCATCCCTGGTTTTCCAATGCGGAGGGTGCAAGTTGGTCACAGGGAGGTCCATTGAACCTCACGCCTGAGGGCTGGGTTGCCTCTCTCCGATCGGGTCAATATGCGACGACTGGGCTACTGGATGTCGATCGGCACTATCCAACTGGAAACTATACGCTGCTGTACGACGGAGAGGGACAGTTGGACGTAAGCGCAATGAGCAGCAAGGGACTCACGATCGTCAGCCAAACGGCTGGTCGTATGGTGGTTAAGGTCACCACTGAGGCTGAAGGCGTTTTTCTCAACCTGCGTGCAACCAACCCGGCGAACCCACTTCGCAACATCCGGTTCATCATGCCGGGACACGAAAAAACTTATCAAACACAGCCGTTCAACCCACAGTTTCTGGCTGCTCTATCTAAGTTCAAAGCCATCCGCTTTATGGATTGGCAGGGGATGAATGGATCTCAGCTTGCCAACTGGTCGGAGCGCACGACCCTCGCTTCTGCAACTCAGGCAGTGGAAGGCGGGATTGCCCTGGAGTATATGATTCAGCTTGCCAACACCCTACATGCTGAACCCTGGTTTTGCATTCCCATTAGAGCGAGTGATGATTTCGTACGTCAGTTTGCGACGCTGGTGCGCGACAAACTTGATCCGTCGCTCAAAGTCCATGTTGAATATTCAAACGAAGTCTGGAATTACGGGTTTGAACAGGCAGGCTATGCCAGAGATCAAGGGGTTCGGCTAAAGCTAGACAACGACCAATATCTCGCTGGAACGAAGTACTACTCGCAGCGATCGGTGGAAATTTTCAAGCTTTTTGAAACCGTTATGGGCGGCACAAAGCGGCTCGATCGCGTGTTGGCGGGGCAATCGGTCAACACCTGGTCTGGCGATCAAATGCTTGCCTGGAAAGATGCTTATAAGCACGCCGATTCGTATGCGATCGCCCCCTATTTTGACGGTAGGGATATATTGTCTAACGCTGAGAAGTCTGCTCAAATTGCTCAAATGTCGCAGGATCAGGTACTTGACATTTTGCAAGCAGATATTAAAGGTGCGAACAAAGACGCGATCGTCACCTCCGCTAACTTGGCTCGTAAATACAAACTCAAGCTTCAGTCGTATGAAGGAGGGCAACATTTAACGAGCTTTCAGTTCGGGAGTTACGAGCCTCAAATTACCAAGTTGTACTCCGATGTCAACCGTAACCCTCGGATGGGCGACCTGTATACAGAGTATCTCAACAACTGGAAGGCAGTCGGCGGTGGACTTTTTAGTCAGTACTATGATGTCGGTATGCCCAGCAAATTTGGCATGTGGGGTGCCCTGGAGTATGTTGGACAAGATCCAAAAGCAGCTCCCAAATACCAGGCATTGACTCGTTACATCAGCGCTAATCCGACTGCTCAGTAGCCGTAATGAATGGTGTTTAACCCAGCAGACGGCTCTTCTGTCGAGGCGATCGCCCCCGTCTTGACGGAAATTTTGCACAATAAGTAGGTAGCCACAATTAATTGTGAGGGAGTTTGGGGGCGTTGCCCCCAGGCAGCTTGCGACCTGAGCTTCAACGTGAGCGCTCAGCCGAACAGCGCTCAAGCCGAAGGGGGTTCCACCCTCTCCATCCCCCAAATCATCTTTAGTTTAATTACTCCCAGCAACTTAGATGAAGCTGAGACGCTAGAGATGACGCTGAGAAATTAAGCTGGTAAGCTCATCGCAGCCGTTTGTAATGTCACAATTGGTTGATAGCACAGCCGATGTTAAGTGTTGAGTCTAAACGTCCAATGAAAAGCGCCTTTCTGGAACGCCTGCATCATCCCGATCGCCCCGTTATCGTCTTTGATGGCGCGATGGGTACGTCTCTGCAAACGCAAAACCTGACGGCAGAAGACTTTGGCGGCGCAGACTACGAAGGCTGTAACGAATATCTGGTGTTCACTAAACCCGAAGCCGTTGCCCAGGTGCATCGCGAGTTTCTGGCAGCCGGAGCCGATGTCATTGAAACCGATACGTTTGGGGCAATGTCGATCGTCCTGGCAGAATACGATCTGGCAGATCAGGCGTATGCGCTCAACAAAGCCGCCGCAGAGCTGGCAAAACAAGTCGCCAGTGAATTTTCGACCCCTGAAAAACCTCGCTTCGTCGCTGGCTCGATCGGTCCCACCACCAAACTACCCACATTGGGGCATATCGACTACGACACGATGAAAGCCACGTTTGCAGAACAGGCAGAAGGCTTGTACGACGGTGGCGTGGATCTGTTCCTGGTCGAAACCGCGCAGGACGTGTTGCAGATCAAAGCCGCGCTGAATGGCATTGAAGAAGTCTTTAAGAAAAAGGGCGATCGTCGTCCTTTGATGGTTTCTGTGACGATGGAACTTCAGGGCACCATGCTCGTCGGCTCCGATGTCACCGCCATGTTGAGCATCCTGGAACCGTTTCCTATCGATATCCTGGGCTTGAACTGTGCGACGGGACCCGATCGCATGGCAGACCATATCCGCTATCTTTCTGCCAACTCACCCTTCGTCATCTCCTGCATCCCCAACGCAGGCATCCCTGAAAACGTCGGTGGTCACGCTCACTACAAGCTGACCCCGATGGAACTCCGCATGGCACTCATGCACTTCGTCGAAGATCTGGGCGTGCAGGTCATCGGTGGCTGCTGTGGCACCCGTCCCGATCACATTCAACAATTGGCGGAGATTGCGCCGACGTTGAAGCCGAAAGAGCGTCCTGTAAGACAAGGGAGTCGGGAGTCGGGAGTTGGGAGTCGGGAAAGAACCTCTACACCCTACACCCTACACCCTACACCCCGTCCCCTCCTGAGCTATACTCCCTCCGCCGCGTCCATCTACAGCGCTCAGCCCTACGACCAGGACAACTCCTTTCTCATCATCGGGGAACGGTTGAATGCCAGTGGCTCCAAGAAGTGCCGCGATCTGCTGAACGCCGAAGACTGGGATGGGCTGGTGTCGCTGGCGAAAGAGCAGGTGCGGGAAGGGGCACATATTCTTGATGTGAACGTGGATTATGTCGGGCGCGATGGTGTGCGGGATATGCGTGAAGTGGTATCGCGCCTAGTGACGAACGTGACGTTGCCCCTGATGCTGGATTCCACTGAATGGGAAAAGATGGAGGCAGGGCTGAAAGTGGCAGGCGGCAAGTGTCTGCTCAACTCCACAAACTATGAAGATGGTGAAGAACGCTTTCTGAAAGTGCTGGAGTTAGCGAAACAGTATGGTGCGGGTGTGGTCGTCGGCACGATCGATGAAGATGGCATGGCACGCACCGCCGAGAAAAAGTTCGCGATCGCCCAACGCGCCTATCGTCACGCTCTGGAATTTGGCATTCCTGCCCACGAAATTTTCTTCGATCCGCTGGCACTGCCTATTTCCACCGGGATTGAAGAAGATCGGGCAAACGGACGCGCCACGATCGAATCGATCCGCCAAATGTGGTCTCAACTTCCCGGTTGTCACATACTGCTGGGGGTTTCTAACATTTCCTTTGGCTTGAGTCCAGCAACGCGCATTGTGTTGAACTCAGTGTTTCTGCATGAAGCCACCGAGGCGGGTATGGATGGTGCGATCGTCAGCGCCAGCAAAATTCTCCCCTTAGCGAAGATCGATGCCGCACATCAAACCGTTTGCCTGGATCTGATTTACGATCGCCGACGGTTTGACGGCGATGTGTGCGTCTACGATCCGCTGGCAGAACTGACCAAGCTGTTTGAAGGCGTATCGGCAAAGGAAGCGCGATCGTCTCGTACCGCGATCGCCGATCTGCCCCTCGAAGAACGCCTGAAACAGCACATCATTGACGGCGAACGCATGGGGCTAGAAGACCTGCTCAAGCAGGCGATCGCGCAATATCCACCGCTCCAAATCATCAACACCTTTTTGCTGGATGGCATGAAGGTTGTCGGCGAACTCTTCGGCTCTGGGCAAATGCAGCTACCGTTCGTGCTGCAATCCGCCGAAACGATGAAAGCTGCCGTTGCTTTCCTGGAACCCTTCATGGAAAAAGAGGACTCCGGGCAGGCAAAAGGCATCTTCGTGATTGCCACCGTCAAAGGCGACGTACACGACATCGGCAAAAATTTGGTCGATATCATCCTGTCCAACAACGGCTACCGCGTAGTTAACCTGGGCATCAAACAGTCTGTGGATGCCATCATTGAGGCATACGAGCAGCACAAGCCCGACTGCATCGCCATGAGCGGTCTGCTGGTCAAATCGACTGCCTTCATGAAAGAGAATCTCCAGGTCTTCAACGATCGCGGCATTACCGTGCCCGTCATTCTCGGCGGTGCCGCCCTCACGCCCAAGTTCGTCTACGAAGACTGCCAGAATGCCTATAACGGTCAGGTCATCTACGGCAAAGATGCTTTCTCCGACCTGCACTTCATGGACAAACTCATGCCCGCGAAGGCAGCAGGGGTGTGGGACGATGTGAAAGGCTTTTTGGGAGAAGAGGCAGAAGGCAGAGGGCAGAAGGCAGAGGGAGCAGAGGGAGCAGGGGAAGCAGGGGAAGCAGGGGAAGCAATTCAAAACTCTGACCCCACTCCCCACTCCCTACTCTCTACTCCCTCCATCGAAGACACTCTTCGTTCCGACGCGATCGCCCCCGACATCCCTCGTCCCACACCCCCCTTCTGGGGCACGAAGGTGATCCAGCCAGCCGATATTCCCTGGGACGAACTCTTCTGGTATTTGGATTTACAGGCATTGATCGCGGGACAGTGGCAGTTCCGCAAACCCCGCGATCAATCCCGCGAAGAGTACGACCAATTCCTGCAAGAAACGGTCTACCCCATCCTGGAGCAATGGAAACACCGCATTGTCAATGAGAACCTGCTCCATCCTCAAGCCATCTACGGCTACTTCCCCGCGCAGGCAGATGGTAATAGCGTTCACCTCTACACTCCCCACTCCCCACTCCCCACTCCCCACTCCCTATCCCCCCTCGCCACCTTCACCTTCCCCCGCCAAAAATCCCTCCGCCGCTACTGCATTGCCGACTACTACCTACCAAAAGACCTCCCGACTCCCGACTCCCCACTCCCCACTCCCCACTCCTTCGACGTTTTCCCCATGCAGGCAGTCACAATGGGCGAAGTGGCAACGGAGTACGCCAAAAAGCTCTTTGACGGCAACAGCTATACTGACTATCTCTACTTCCACGGCATCGCGGTGCAAATGGCAGAAGCATTGGCAGAATGGGTTCATGCCCGCATTCGTCGTGAGTTAGGTTTTGGTAGCGAAGAGCCGGACAATATCCGCGATGTGTTGGCGCAACGCTATCGAGGGTCACGCTACAGCTTCGGCTATCCTGCCTGCCCCAATATGCAAGATCAATACACGCTGCTGGATTTGCTGGATGCCAAACGCATCAATCTCCACATGGACGAAAGCGAACAGTTGTATCCAGAGCAATCTACCACCGCGATCGTGGCGTATCATCCCGCCGCTGCTTACTTTAGTGCCTGATAGCGTTCAGATTTGACGCTGGCGTTACGCTGCTTGAAGTTCGCTCAGTTTAGCAAGTACTTCTGTACTGTGGATGGCAGGGTTAACGCCAGTAAATGTCGCTCGAAGCACACCGTCAGGGTCAACAATGTAGGTATGACGGAGGGCAACAACACCCATCCACGAGCCATAAGCTTTACTAACAGAACCGTCTGTATCTGCCAGCAGCGGAAATTTTAGCCCTTCGGAATCGCAAAATTCAGCATGGGATGCAACTGAATCAACGCTAACGCCTAGAATCTGCGTGTTGCGATCGCTGTACTTGGGCAAATCTTGCTGAAAACGCCGTGCCTCCAATGTGCAACCAGACGTAAAATCTTTGGGATAGAAGTAGACCACCACCCACTTTCCCCGGTAGTCAGCCAGTGAAACCGTGCCAGCTCCTGTGTTGGTGGGCAGCGTAAAAGCAGGAGCGACTTGATTAAGGGGCAGTTGTGCTCCACCGAGGGCGTTGGCTGCGATCGCGGGACTGAAAACCGTAAACAGAGAAAGGCAAACCGTAACCAGAAGCTTAAGCAAAAAGCGACGAGACATAACCAATCAACTTAAATAACTGCTTAATGTAAGTTAACATTATCCGCTTGCTCTCGCTGAACGTCGTAGGGACGTGCAGGTAACGTCCCTACAGTCAAAGTAGCCTCAATCAATATTGATCGTGTTGGGTGAGCCGCTACCACTAGGAGAACCTACAAGTGGCTTGCGATAATCAGCGTAAAGGCGATCGCGCCAGCTAAAGAACGGCTCGAAAATGCCCACATCCCCAATGCCGGGAACGCCCCTGTCTTTCAGCGCATCTGGAATTTCGAGGTAGTTGCCAGCGGGAAACTTCAGGTACATGCTTAACCCAGCCACCGCAAAATCTGCCAGTGTGGGGTGGTCAGTCACCAGGTAGGGTTGGTCATACAGCAAGAAGCAAAGCGATGCTAGATCGCGTTTCACCGCTTCAGTTGCCGTTTTGATCGTGTCTGATCCAAGTCCAACACCTTGCCCCAACGCGCTGAGCAGTTCATTGGGAACCGCACCAATCAAATTCTTGACAACATCGGGCACTGAGCTTGGCAAAAACGCTGTGCGAAAGTTCTGGCTATGGTTTAGAGCATCAATCATGACTTTGCGGGCATTTAAGCCGATCGACTCATCTGCCCACTGCTCAATCAGTAGCGTCAAACCACGCAGCTTGGGATCGGTCGGTATCAACGGTTTATCCGGATACTGTCGTTCCAGGTATTCGGCGATCGCAGTGGAGTCGGCGATGATCTCGCTACCATCCTTTAGAACAGGCACCTGTCGTTGCCCAGACATCCGATACAAATCAATCTGACCCATGCCAGGTGTAACCTCAAACTTGCGGTATGCCAGCCCTTTGTAATCAAGGATAAACCGCACTTTCTCACAGTAATGGGATAGCTCAAACTGGTATAGCTCTAACATCGTGGATCTCCTGTGGGGCGCTTGGAACGTGGTATCTAACGGTTTCAGGTGCAAGACGACTTCGTAAGCTACTGTAATCCTCTGCCAAACACAAACACAATGCAATCTGTTGAAAGACGCATCTAGCAGCGTTATAGGCAAACTATTGATTCCACGCAAGAGCCTTAGCTTGCTAGAATGCTCCGTTTCTGGCAGTCTGTTCGTAGCTCTACACTGCCGTAGGTTTCCCCGCTACGTCCACTCGCCACAACGATCGCCCCTCACTCCTTTACGGTGTTCACGTTGAACCAACAGCAGAAACAGGAAAATAATGGTTCCCCTCTCTTCCTTCTCAGTTTGCTCATCCACATGGGGGAAGCCACCCAATGGTCTGACGCGCCAATCTAAAGCTGGATACTGTCCGAAGAGAGTGAGGAGAATGATGAGACGCAAAGCAAGCCTGCTGTCAATGTCGCGATCGCTGCTCTGCGTGTGGAGCTTAGTTTAGTGCAAATGGGCACATCCTTGCTCAAGCTTGCTTTCATTACATTAGCCTGCTTCCTATCGGGCAGGTTAACGGTTTTGGTGATGCACCCGAGTTTGGAAGCATCACCGATCTGGTTTCCAGCGGGCGTTGCTTTGAGTGTGTTGCTGTTGAGCAACAAGACTGCCTGGGTAGGCGTGAGCCTGGGAAGTTTTTTGTTTGCTCTATCGATTGGTGCCGGGTGGCTTGTGGCGATCGTCGCGGCGATCGGTACTACGCTCAGCGCGATCGTGGGCAAAGCGCTACTCCAACGGGCAGGCTGGTCTCCAGCTTTCAATAGTCTTCGGGATACCTTGAGCTTTCTGGCACTGGCAGTTGTTCTGTCTCCAATGCCCAACGCTACCATCAGTACTCTGAATGCGTGTATTACAGGTCTTCGTCCCTGGCGTGAATTTGGCTTTCATTGGTGGTCGATCGAGCTTGGTGATGGTATTGGCATTCTGATTACCACTCCACTTCTACTGGTTTGGCTCAGTCACGCTTCATTCAGCAATCTTTCGCTGCGGACACGCGCCTCAACCGTTTTAAGGCAGCAAGGGCAGCAGAACCAAAGCGCTCATTGGCGCATCCTTGAGGCATTGTTGTGGGTCGCGTTGCTGTTGACGTTGAGTGGGTTTGTGTTCTTTGCTCCAATGGAGCCAGGTGTAGCTCGCTATCCGCTAGAATACTTGCCCATTGCCCTGATGGTTTGGGCAGCGTTACGGTTTGGGCAACAAGGTACGGTGCTGAGTGGCTTTGTCGTTTCTTGTTTCGCGTTTTGGGGCTTAGCGCAGTCCAAAGGTCCGCTCTTGATGGATGCCAATGGCAACGTAGAGCAGGCAATTTTTCTGCTCCAGGCATTTGTTGGTGTCACGATGGGCATCGCGCTGATGCTGACAGCAAGCATTGCCGAGCAGCGGCAGGCAGAAATACAACTGGGGTTTGCAGCGGAACGTGAACGCTTACTGGCTCAAACGGCACAGCGGATTCGGCGATCGCTCGATTTAGAAGAGATTCTCAATACCGCAGTGGCTGAAGTTAGGCAGCTATTGCAAGCCGATCGGGTGTTCATCACGCGCCTGGATATGTCCGGGCACAGTCTGTCAGTGGCAGAATCCGTCGATCCTCACTGGACTTCTGTACGGGGCTGGATGTCGGATCAGAGGGTCGCTCAAGAAGTAGAGTTGCTCTTTAAGCAAGAGTCGTCCGATCGCCCCTGTGGTGCAAAGCCAATTCGCGCGATCGACGACATTGACCAGGTAGAACACCCGCCCCTAATCGCTGAATACCACCGTTATTGCCAGGTCAAGGCAAGCATCTGCATACCCATCATGGTGTGCGGTCAAATGTTCGGCATCCTTATAGTCAATCAGTGCTCTGAACCGCGTCACTGGCAGCCTCTAGAAATCAATCTTCTCGAACAACTCGCTATTCAGGTTGAAATTGCGCTTCAGCAGGGACAACTCTATCAGCACCTTCAAACCCTGACTGCCAGCTTAGAAGGACAAGTGCAGGAGCGCACTGCTGAGCTACAACAGCGAATGCAAGAGTTGCAAAGCCTCAATCAAGTCAAAGATGTGCTGCTGCACGCGGTCGCTCACGATTTGCGAACCCCAGTGCAAGGGATGTTGATGGTGCTGAAAAGTTTAAGAAGTAAAAACAATGATTGCTCAGCGATGCCTGTGCCTTGCGTGAAAGTCGATCGCATGATTCAAAGCTGTGATCACCAGCTCAATCTACTGCATGCACTGCTAGAAGGACATTCCAATGATACGTCCACTACCGTGCTGCAACGCCAGCCGCTTCACCTCCACACGGTGATGAACCGCGCGCGCGCAAAACTAGACTCGCTGCTGACCGAAAACCAGATCACTTTCAACGATCAAATATCGTCAGATCTGCCACCCATTTATGCAGACTCATCTCAACTGCAGGAGGTGTTTGAGCACCTGCTGCTCAACGCTGTGAAGCACAATGCACCCGGTTTAACGCTGACGGTGAGCGCCGCGATCGCCGGATCAGCATCCCTAAACCCATCGAGTATGATCCATTGCACAATCGCCGATAACGGCAGGGGCATGAGTCAAGACCAACGCGATCGCCTCTTCCATCTCTACATTCGGGGCATCGACAACCAGCATCTGACTGGCATTGGGCTAGGGTTACATCGCTGCAAGCAAATCATCACGGCGCACGGTGGACAAGTCGGTGTCACTAGTTGCCCCGGCAAAGGCTCTCAATTTTGGTTTACGTTGCCGTTAGCCGACAGTGAAGCATACCCTGTTTGACTAACGCGACTTACCCGGTCGCTATCGTTTAGTCAAGCCGATGTCCGCAGTTTGCACAAAAACGATCGCTCGGCTGAAACCCCACACCACACTGGCTACAAAATTTTCGCTGCACAGCGGGTGCTCCAGATGCGCCTGATTGACTGGCTGGTGAATTGTCTTGCGATCGATTGTCTTGCGATCGATTGTCTTGCGATCGATTGTCTTGCGATCGTGCGATCGGGGTCATGCTCAATCGCATATTGCCCATTTGCATCGACATCGCGTTTTGCCCCATCTGCATATTGTCCATCGTCATTGGTGCCATCGGCTGCATCGGTGGCATTGAGGGCAGTGAGGTTTCAGGCACATGAGCAACCGCTTGTACTGGGATGGATTGAGCCTCAGCCAAAGGAGAAGCGTCAGACAAAAGGCTCAAGCGACCACCCTGAATGTGTAAAAAACGTTCGCCCTGAGCGGTGTGCAGCCTAACCACAACCCCGATCGCCGCTCGAAAGGCTTCTGGTGGTACAGTCCAGGTTCCTGTTTGTAAACTACTACTTGACTGCTGCTGCTGTCCTGAGCTGCTGCTGCTAGTTGTCACACGCGCTTGGTCGCCCAAATTTTCAAGGTAGACATACTGCTCCGCACTCAGTTCAAACAGATACCTCATGTTCGCAGCCTCTTAACATCATTTGCCTCAACTCCATTGTGCCAGAGATGATTGTGCCAGAGATGCCCTGCGTCAGAAGACTTTAAGGCTCCATCTCTCCAACAAGGGGCTTAAGCCCCCTCCACCCAAGATGTTTTTGCAAAACCTAAGCGGCTGTCAGCTAACTCTCGAAGATCGCACCACGTCGCTTTAAATCTGCTACAACATCCTTAGTCAACCCTTGATTGCCACCCAGAAACGTCTTCTCGAAGGTTGCACCCGCTAGATTGACATCAATCAAATTTGCCCAGCGCAGATCAGCATTGCTGAGGTTCGTGCCATAAAGATTGGCACCTGTGAAGTCAGCGCTGGTCAGGCTAGAGCGGCGCAAATCCACATGGTTTAAGGACGCTAAATGTAAGGTGGCATAGTCGAGCTTGCACCCAATTAACACAGCACGCCTTAAATCAACGTGGTTCAGGTTCGCTTTGGTCAAGTTTGCGCCTGTGAGGTTGGCACTCAGCAATTGTGCTCTTACCAGGTTAGCGTTCATCATGTCAGCGCTTACGAGGTTAGCACCGTTCAAATTGGCATTAATGAGCGTCGCGCCTGCTAAGTTCGCGTTAATGAGGCTGGCTTCTGCTAAGTTTGCGTTGGCTAGGTTTGCTTGCGAAAGATTAGTAGCTATGAAGTTCGCTCTTTCCAGTTGGGCAGAGCGGAGATCAAGACCACTTAAGTTTGCTGTAGAAAAGTCTTTAGAGGGGTTAAGTCCCGCAATCTTAGCGAGTTCAAAGAAGTCGTCAGTCTCTGCCTCGACAATTCGCTGAATCAGGTCTCGAAGCCGCTGCAGCGATCGTTCACTCATCATGTTGTAAACCGCCCCACAAATGCAGGGTGTTGCTCAAGGAACACATACAGCTAAAACTACAGTGCAATCTCAGCTGGTTTCGCAATGTCCTCAATGATGTCTTCAAGGCTACCCTTACTGCCGACGCATCATTCTTACGACCGCAAGTCCTCAGTCTAAAACGTGAACACTGAAAAAACCTCATACTCTATTGTAGATGAGGTCTACTGGAAATAAATTGCCGTCAGTTAAAAAGCGCTGGCGTAAGTCAAAAGTCGCTAAGGCTAAAGCATAATGCAGACTGCGCTTGCTCTCAAAACCAATACAGCTCTATAAGCGTGGCTGGAATAGGCTGCGCTGAACACCTAAAAAGCGCTGGCGTAAGTCAAAAGTCGCTAAGGCTAAAGCATAATGTAGACTGCGCTGGCTCTCAAAACCAATACAGCTCTACAAGCGTGGCTGGAATAGGCTGCGCTGAACACCGCCCTTAGCTAAGCAACGTCAAGCTCAGCTTTGGCAACCCACATCTCAATCAGACGCTCAATTACAGCCTGCTTGCTAGAGCTAATACCTTGAGGCATCAAACTTTCCACCAAAGCAGCGGTATCAGAAGGCTCAGCAGAGAAGCGGTTCTGATTACCTTGATTACCTGAGGGCTTCGTATTTCGCTCTGCATGAGCGGATAGACGGTTCAGGCTATCAAGCTGGCGGGGTTCTGGTCGTAGCATGGTTGTACAAGGGCTTGCGTTTCAAATGGAGAGTAACTAACTCTCTCAGGACAAATAACTGTAAGTCGTAAGCTAAATGTATCTCTCTTAGTCAATCACTGCTGGCGACTCATTCCTGGAACTAAAGTCAGAGAATCATCCCTAATGCATATTAGCGCCTCAGAGGCAGTAGTCAACACGATGTCAAGAAAAACTCATTTCAAGCTTGGGTATCGCAAGGTTGCTCTTGAGATGCCTATGACTTATAGTATGCCCCGGACTGTCTGAAGATAACATCACCCGATGAGGGATGAACCTACAGACATGGAATCTTCATACAGTGTTTAGCGGTTAGTGATTAGCCAACTGTCGATCGCCGACTTCTAAAGGCTTGGGTCTTTACTTACAAAGATTTTGAGAGCGCCATTATTGTAGTTTCAACGCTGAATGTTTAGAGAGGCTCTTGAGTAGAGTGGGCTTTATGGTCGTCGATCGCCTGAGCAATGAACCATTCTAGCTTCGAGATGAAAACGGGTTCGGCAAATTCACGTGCCCGCTCGATGCACGCCTGAGAAGAAAAGCGCCGCCCTTCAAACTGAACGATCGCATGGCACAAGCTTTCTACTGTGGGCTGACCAAACAACAAGCCTGTGCGATCGTTCAAGATTACCTCGCGTATGCCGCTTAATGCCGAGGCAATGACAGGAATGCCGTGTCCCATTGCTTCGACGGGAACGAACCCAAAATCGGCATTCTGGCAAGGAACAATCACTGCCTTCGCATGAGCATAAAGCTCGACCATTGCTTCTTCGGAGACATCGCCCAGAAACCGAACCTGCGTGCCTGCGAGGTGCTGGAGTCGTTCTCTATCGCTACCAGAGCCAGCGACCCAAAGGGGACGATCGAGCCGATTACAAGCTGCTATCGCTAGATCTACCTGCTGCTCCTGGGTCAATGAACCAATGTATAAATAGTAGCCATTGCCAGCTTCACCACTGCCCTGGATTTTGACGGGTGGCGGAATGACTGCTGCCGATCGGCGATAGAACTTGCGAATGCGCCGCGCCACAACGTCAGAATTCGTCACAAAGCGATCGACTCGTTGTGAAGCATAAAAATCGTACTGCCGTAGATGCGTTTCTATCCATCGCCGATACCAACTGCGATCGCCATTGGTTTGAGGAAAATCCCAAAGCTCGCGGGGTGGTGTGTGGCAATAGCTGACATGCAGCGTTTCGGAACGAGTCAGGACAGCTTTGCTGAGGTACTGCCCTGACGATGACAGTACCAGATCATAAGCAGATAAGTCCAAGGCTTCCCAGCAGTAAGGTAAAAGCGGTCTAAACGCCTGATAGTGACTGTTGATGCCCGGTAACTGCTGCAATGGGGTGGTACGAATATCCCAATCTGCAAAAGTGGCGATCGCGTCGCCCAGTCGCTTATGGTCAATAAAAGCAGTGTAAATAGGAGCTTCAGGGTACATCTGATGGAGCACTCTCAAGACTCGCTCTGCCTCGCCATATTCGCGCAGGTAGTCATGAACGAGGGCAATTTTCATAGGGGGTCTAGGCTGATAGCGAATGACCTGATCACTTCTGAAGCCTACCGCACTGCCCTAGCTCAGTCAGTTCCTGGCTCCAGTACATGAAAGAATACGTTGATTCTGGACAACAGCATCTCCCATAAGAGGCAAATTTTTGTTTGCCGATCCAATACTAACGGTAGTGGGTTATACACTTATGAGAGAGTTAGTTTGAGTGTCAGTTCTTTAATATTTGAGGAAACGCATATGAGTAACCCTAAGGATACGTCCGATCGCGTAGAGTCAGACTCTTACGATAGAGGCATCATTCCCGCTGAAACCGCTGCACGTAAAGAGCGAGAAGGTGGGGATTTCAAAACTCATCCAACTGACGATGGCTCTGACAGTGTACAAACCGAAGGCGGCTACACCGTAGACAAAGAGGGTTTACTAAACAACTATGCTGTCGAACCGGAAATGTACTATGAAACTCCCGGTGACGCACGAAAAAATGACGTTGAAGAAGAGCCTAAGGAAGGTCAAGGTCCCGGTATCATTTAGTTGAACGACACTTGGGGGTTAACGCTTACGTAGCGTGTGATGTTAGTCAGATTGACTTCTTTCTGAAGCACAGTAGCTCTAGATTCTCACCTCGCTACAGTCTTGCCTTTCCCCCTTGATAGAACTCCTGTAAGAGATAGAGTCTTCTATCCTTTTCTCTAGCGTACGTACACAGCAAGCAGATTTCGGATTGTAGATAAGAGACAGGCTAAGAATACAAAAACGGCTTACCGTTGCTATCAAATTAGCCATTATAGTAATGATGAATTACGTTTAACTCTGCCTTGTGCTGGCTCAAGGCTCTAGTTTTCCAGGGCAATCAAAGACCTATGTTTTCAACGCAGCGGTGCAAGGCGTGATTCAAAACCTGATTTCGTTGTAGTATCTGCACCGTGTGTCAAATTTTTGTCCAGATTGCTAGCTACCGTGACTCTGAACTGATTGCGACGGTGCGGGATGCAGTCGAAAAAGCCGCCAATCCACAGAACTTGTCGTTTGGCATTGTCTGGCAAGGCAAAGCGGGTCTCGATCCGCTTCCAATCGAGTATCTACGCTACTGTCGCCTCTTGTTAGTCGATGCCGATCGCAGTCGTGGTGTGTGCTGGGCGCGATCAAAAACCCAACTGCTTTGGGACGGCGAACCTTACACACTGCAAATTGATAGCCACATGCGGTTTGTGCCCGGTTGGGACGAGCTTTTGCTGCACATGCTGGCACATTGTTCTAGCCCTAAGCCGTTGCTCACCGCCTACCCTCCTGCTTATACGCCACCTGATGCCTTACACTCTGGCACACCAGCGCGGTTAGCAGCATCCCATTTTACCGAGCAGGGCATCTTAAGCCTGGTTAGCGGTATAAGCTTGAGTAGTTACACTAAGCCCCAGTTGGGCATGTTTGTAGCAGCGGGGTTTTGGTTCGCATCCTCACAAATACTGAGCGACATTCCCTACGACCCGCTGCTTTATTTCCAGGGCGAAGAGATCAATCTAGCGGTAAGAGCTTGGACTCACGGTTGGGATATTTTTCACCCTAATCAGATTGCTTGCTATCACGAGTACACGCGTCTTGGCAAGCCTCGGCACTGGGAAGACCACCACAACTGGTGGCAGCTAGACCAGGTAGCTTATCAGCGGCTCAAACAGCTCCTAGAAATGGAATCAAGTGGGCTTGACCTCGATCGTTATGGTCTAGGAACACAGCGTAGCTTGAGCAGTTATGAACGGTTCAGTGGTGTTGACTTTAAGCGTTATGAGCTAACTGCTGGCGCAAGAAGTGGTTTGCCAATGCCATTGCATTGCCAATAACGGTTAGAAAAAAACCGGGCGTTGCTGAATGCAAGGATGATTTCCCTCATCCCCAGCTCTTCTCCCAACGGGCGAGGGCGAGGGTGCGAACGGCTTTGACCATTCATACCTCTATTCAGCAACGCCAAAAGTTTGTATCTGTGTGTTGAGCAAAGATATTCCTCAGGTGTTCTTCCAGCTTCGAAAAATTGGGTATCCGCACCAGATGTCTCAAACCTGATTGTTTCTAATCAAACGATCGACACGGGATGGATGCTTTACTCCACTTATTGGATTTGTCTGTCGTTTGTAAAAGCATAACAAGTAGCGCTTCTGCTACGCAAAGATGCTTTACGATTCCTCAAATTGCTGTACTTCAAGCGGTGAGGGCAGTGATTCTAAGGTTGGCAATACCATCAGGTCGGCTTCTGCTGTCTGTTTTGTGACGATCGGCAGGCGCAACGGTTTCGGTTGTTCGATCCAGCAGCTTGCAAGGGGCAACGTTTGCTCCAAATCATCCAACGGTCGTGGAATGACCATCACTGCGTGCAGTTCACCAATGCGTTCTGCCTCATGCATTCCGGCTTCGACTGCCACAGCAACGTCTGCTACAGCACCGCGAATAATGACAGTACACAAACCTGCACCGATCGTTTCATGTGCCGATAGCTGGACATCGGCGGACTTGAGCATGACATCAGCCGCACCCACCATCGCTGGGAAACCGCGTGTTTCAAGTAGCCCGATCGCTTGATTGCTTAACCTACTGGACTGAGATCCTTGTGCAACATCAGCTAATAACTTGCCAATCGGCAGCACTGCCTCTAAATTTGGTAGCGGACGAGCGATTACTAGGCTAGATACCTTTTGACCAAATTGCTCTGCTGCTTCTACACCAGCTGCCACAGCAATGCGAACGTTAGCGATACCACCACGCACGATCGCTGTGCAGTGTCCGCTACCAATTTTTTCATAGCCAACTAAAGCAACCTCAGCTGACTTCAACATCATGTCAGCCGTGCCGACGATCGCCGGGAAGCTCTGAGTAGACACCAAACCCAAAGCGGTATCGGTAAAATCGCCTGGATCGTATTGACCTCCCTCCATCTTGAACCTCGATACTGCTTCCTAAATTGTAACGTCGGCTCTCAGATTGCAAGTCAGCAGACGATCAAAGGCAAGGAGACCTGTCCAAGTTCCAGGTTGAAGCTTTAGTGTCCCTGTTCGGTCAATCCTTAAGCTTTGCTGTTATCAGCCCCACTGCTGTTGAGAAAAGTTTGTCTGTGCGGCAGCAAGGTTGATAGCAGGCGGTTTAAATTTGCCTGACCATAGACAGGGGTGCTAAAACTAAGCTGGATCTCTGCCGCTGGTTGGCTTGAAGTCGGATCAACCGCCCCATTGGGTAAGTCTTGCACGTTCACAAGCGAGTCAGACGTAGGTTCGGGAGCTACCGCTGACTTGGTTGCAGTTGTTTGGTGATCGGGTGTGCCTAGTAGCGACAAGGGTGGCACGATCGCACCACGATCGATCGAATGATTCCACAGCGTTGAGGCTGCTCCAATGCAAGCGCTGGTTCCAATCTTGCCTTCGCCGATGATCAGCACTCCTGCACCAATGGTAACTTCCGCCTCCACCTCAAGCGTACCCTGATGAGCATGCAGAACCGTACCCATGCCAAGACAGACACCAGCGCCAATCATAATGCGGCTTTCTGGGTCTGCTTGTAGCAAGACACCGGATGCAATGACAGCAGTTGGATGAATCGTAACATCGCCACTGACACAGAAGTGAGAACTGCTAACAGGTTGTAGCGACGGCACATGCATGAGAAGGAGAACCTCGTTTGAAAACCAGAAAGCAGCTAACGAGCTGATAGTTGCTAGAGTACATCGCTGTTTGAAACTAACAACTAACAACTTGCTGATCCACCCATTTCACCCTGACCAAAAAGCCTCAGGGCGATTCAGCCAACAAGGCGATCACTTAGCAGGTCGCTTGATCGTCGCTTCGAGCACTCGTCGCTTAGCATGGGGGTCAGTACCAACCAAACGCACGTAGGCTCGACTAGGTTCTGCAACAGCAGTTTCTAAAGCTGCCAGCACCTCGGCTTCGCGTTTCGCTTGAATGACACTACCAGTCTGCCAGGAACTAGTTTTGAAGCGACGTTCGTCAGCATACTCAATGCTGAGCTGATAGCCCTGAGCCAGTGCCTTTCGCACTTGCTCTACCGCCTCTTGGCTCAAACTCGTAGCAGCGGATGCATAACTGTGACTGCTGCCAGGATTGGTAGACCTGGAATTGGTACCACTCTCCGCGCTGGCATGACTGACAGGAGTTGCGCCGGGTCGCTGAATAATCAGCTCTACGATACGCCGTTTTGCCTGCGAATCAACCCCAATCAGGCGTACATACTCGCCCTGGTGGTCAGCGATACAGCGTTCGAGTGCTGCAATCACATCGGCTTCGCGCTTAGACTCGATCGCTCCACAGCTTTGCCAGGAACTGGTTTGGAAACGGCGCTTGTCCGCATGTTCGACTCCAATCTGGTGCCCCTGGGCAAGCAATTGCCGTACTTGCGCGATCGCCTCCGAACCAAGACCATTGGTCGTTGCCACAGAGCCAACCTGACCGCCAGTGCTACCCGATCTCGCCGCACCGGACGGTTGCCCAGGTGCAGTCGTGGCAGTGCCGGGTCGCTGAATAATCAGCTCTGCGATACGCCGTTTTGCCTGCGAATCAACCCCAATCAGGCGTACATACTCGCCCTGGTGGTCAGCGATACAGCGTTCGAGTGCTGCAATCACATCGGCTTCGCGCTTAGACTCGATCGCTCCACAGCTTTGCCAGGAACTGGTTTGGAAACGGCGCTTGTCCGCATGTTCGACTCCAATCTGGTGCCCCTGGGCAAGCAATTGCCGTACCTGCGCGATCGCCTCCTGACTGAGACTCGCACCAGCAGACGCAGAACTGTAACCATTACCAGTAGCACCATACCCTGCCACACTGCTGCTAGTCGCTGGCTGAGCGGAAGCCGTGAAGGGAGCGCCGGGTCGTTGAATGATCAGCTCACCAACCCGGCGTTTGGCTTGAGGGTCAATGCCCACTAAGCGCACATAATCGCTGCTATGCTCTGACGTACAGCGTTCAACCGCTGCAATCACATCAGCTTCGCGCTTAGACTCGATCGCACCACAGCTTTGCCAGGAACTGGTTTGGAAACGGCGCTTGTCTGCATGTTCTGCCCCAATTTGGTAACCCTGAGTGAGCCATTGCCGTACCTGTGCGATCGCACTGTGGCTCACATTGTTACCGTGCAAAGGACTGGAGGGACCTGTAGCAGTCGCACGATCCGCATTCTTTGTATAATTTGCGGGCGCCGACCGTGTTTGATCACCCGTCCGTGTATTCGGTCGCTGGATAATCGTTTCTACAACTCGCCGCTTCGCTGTCGGATCAATGCCAATCAAGCGGACGTATTCCTGACTATGCTCGTCCAAACATGCCTCTAACGCAGCCAAAACCTCTGACTCTCGTGTTGCCTGAATCGGCTCACAGCTTGTCCATGATGCCGATTGAAACCGCCGTGCATCTGCGTGTTCAGTGCCAATTCGCAGGTTTTGAGCGAGCAACTGCCGCACCTGCTGCACAACGTCTGCACTTAGATGTGCGCCCGTTGAATTTATCGATTCACTTGATTCATACGCCCGTGTCATTTGATCCCTCACAGAGGCTATACAGCTAACGTTATCAGCGCAGTGATAACCCGATCGCAGCGCATCATTAATACCTAATACATGGGTTGCAAACTTAATATCGTCTGCTTGCACCTCAGGCAGGCGATCAGCTTGCTGCTGACTGGTAATTATCGACCCGGATGCCACATATTTTCCAGGTGGAATCTCAACGTCTTGAATCAGAGCATGCATCATCACAATACTGCCTTGACCAACCCGCGCATTAAAAACAGTGGAGCGGAAGCCGATGAAGCAGTCATTGCCCACATAGGCAGGACCGTGAATTAACGCCATATGGGTGATGGAGGCGTTATCTCCAATCCAAACAGAGTAGGAATTGTTGTCATCACCAATGACACGCCCACGCTCCAGACCATGAACCACTACGCCGTCTTGTACATTCGTGCCTTTACCAATGTAAAAGGGACTACCTTCATCGGCACGGATTGATGTGCCAGGTGCAATGAGTACATTTGCACCAATGCGAACATCCCCAATGATATTGGAAAACGAGTGTACGTAAGCGGTTTTATCAATTCTTGGTGTGGTCAGACTTTTTGACCAAGGGGTCGGGGGAGCTGCAGAGCTACGAGCTACCATAAAAAATTCTCCTGTGAAAAACTCAGCCAAAGCTCAGCTATGAACAACGCTATCTTGCGTAGAGAGCCATGCAAACTCAAGCTAAGAACGCTGGACTACGAACAAGAGCTTGCGTCTGTGCAACCTGTTCTCGCCTGCTGCAAGTGAAGAGAGATTCACCACAGCAACTGAATCTTGCTCAGTCGAAAATTCCTCAAGGTAAGCCTTATCCAGCGTTGCCAGCTAACCTGGTAGAGTTGCAGTCCAGAGCCTCAGGCTTGAGCACTAGCGGTAATCATCCCTCTTGCTGTAAAGGCGGCGATCGTCAACGCTGACCGTGTCGATAATCCCCACCACTACGGCATCAATTGGGCGATGTTCACTGCCCGCCACCTGGCGAGCAGCACTGCCGCAACTCACCAATACCCACTCATCCAGCCCAGCACCCACCTGATCGGCAGCCACTTCATAGCGCGGTAGTGGAACGCCCTCCTCATCCATAAACTGTAAGAGGAGGAACTTCACGCCGCTCAAGCTGGGCTCTTTCTGAGTGCTGACAACCGTGCCGCGGACTTTTGCGATCTGCATGCTGCTTTATGGTCTGGTGTAAGGACCGGCATGAATCGCTCTGCCGCTGACGCTATCCCGGAACTGCTCCACTTCATCGGTGTAGCGGATGGGCAGAACGTACTCCAGGTTCTCGTGAGGACGCGCAATGATGTGAGTGGAGAGCACCTGTCCGCCGCTGACTCGCTTCACATTGTCAACGCCCGCCGCTACTGAAGCTTGCACTTCCGAAACGTCACCGCGCACGATCACCGTAACGCGACCGCTACCAATCTTTTCGTAACCGACCAGCGTTACACGAGCAGCTTTCACCATCGCGTCAGCAGCTTCTACAACAGCAGGAAAGCCAAGCGTTTCGATCATTCCAACAGCAATTGCCATGAGTCGTACTCCCTAAATTAAATAGCTGAAAAGGTCAGTGTTCGGACATTAAACAACTGTTTGAGACAGCGTCAGGATTTGCTCCGCCGAGTCGATTGAACAGCGGGAACAGACCACAGCGTGCAGTTTCAAACGAGAGACAAATGTCCGTCTGTAGCAACTTGAGGATGAAACATCCTGCTCCTAACTACACCCGGAATTGCTCGATCGCTTCGGTGTAGCGAATCGGCAGAACGTACTCCAAGTTTTCGTGAGGGCGAGCAATGATGTGAGTGGATAAGACCTCACCACCATTCACTCGTTCTGCTGACGCAACGCCTGCCGCGATCGATGCCTGTACTTCAGAAACATCACCACGCACAATTACTGTGACACGTGCACTACCGATTTTTTCATAGCCTACCAGGGTCACGCGGGCAGCTTTCACCATCGCATCCGCAGCTTCCACAACCGCAGGAAAGCCCTTCGTTTCAATCATTCCGACCGCAATTGGCATACCCCTCTCCTACAGAGTCAAAAGTCACCGTGCAAACATTTAGCAATAAATATGCAAACATTTGGTAGTCATGGTTTTCGTAAAGCGTACTCTTTAAATTGATGACGAAAACTGCCATTATTTAAGCTTTTTTGAAGCTTTGAGTGCCTTAATCTAAGAATAGAACGATTGTTTGACGTTTGGCAATATAACTGTAAATAATATTTTCGGATTTTAGCTATTAGGAAAGCTGATTTCTAACGAGCTTGCCATCCAGCTTCGTCACGTTTTTTCTTGCTAAAGCCGCTTTTTGGCTCCCCAGCGGTTTGTCACGCGATCGCGGCAGTTGCTTCTGATCATCTGCACGTTGCCGGAAATGACACTCTGCTAGGGCTTGCATTGATTATGAGAAGCAGCTTCTGGAAACGACACGAAACAAAAGAATACCACGCTTGTGTACATAGACTGAAATAATACTATCTATAGATTTTTATCTATACACCTATAGTAGCCCTGGTTAACCTATAACTATAAGTAGGAATTAATAAGTAGAAATTAATGAGACCATGAGCAATTTTGTTGTTTGAAGTTTTGCTTTTTGAGGGCAACAGGCTTAAGCTAAAGAGACGCTAGTTAACCTAACGCATTGATAATTAACTGAAGTTTATAAATCTCTTTGGTTTTATTGAGATTATTTAATGTGAGTTCCTAGTGTTTAATGCGAGTTTTTAGAAACTAGAAAAATTGCTTGGTAATGTCGAACGATTGCTGAGGTTTTAGTATCACGGTATTGTAGATGACTCAATTTCTCCTCCAAAGCAGTTGGTGGATACCTTGCTACGGTTTGATAGGCGCAATCCTGACGCTGCCCTGGTCGATCGGCATCGTTCGCCGTACAGGTCCTCGCCCTGCCGCTTACTTCAATTTATTGATGACGGTGGTGGCGTTTGTACATGGCACCGTTCTTTTTCGATCGACCTGGAATCAGCCACCGCAAGCATTGGTCTTTCACTGGCTGCACACCGTAGACCTGGATTTGACATTTGTCCTCGATATCTCAGCCGTTAGCGTGGGTGCGATGGAGGTGGTGACAGCTTTGAGCTTGCTGGCGCAGTTGTTTGCGTTGGGCTACATGGAGAAAGACTGGGCGCTGGCACGGTTTTTTGCTTTGATGGGGTTCTTTGAAGGAGCCATGAGCGGACTGGCTATCAGCAATTCGCTGCTGCTGACCTATTGCCTACTAGAAATGCTGACCCTTTCCACCTACTTGCTGGTTGGCTTTTGGTACGCGCAACCGCTGGTCGTAACAGCCGCACGGGATGCCTTTTTGACGAAGCGAGTTGGCGATATTTTGCTGCTGATGGGCGTTGTGGCGCTGTCAACGTTGAGTGGGAGCTTGAGTTTTCCTGAACTCTACGAATGGGCAGAGACGGCAACGCTGTCTCCCACAACCGCGACGCTGCTGGGGTTTGCGTTGATTGCTGGACCGACGGGCAAGTGTGCTCAGTTCCCACTGCATCTGTGGCTGGATGAGGCGATGGAAGGTCCTAATCCGGCTTCCATTCTGCGAAATTCCGTTGTGGTCGCTTGCGGTGCCTATGTGCTGATCAAACTGCAACCGATCTTAAATCTTTCACCTGTAGCATTGACCGCGCTGGTGGTTATTGGTTCGGTGACGGCGATCGGTGCCTCGTTGGTGGCGATCGCGCAAATCGACATTAAACGGGCATTGTCTCATTCCACCAGCGCGTACCTGGGCTTGGTGTTTGTGGCAGTGGGCACCCAATGGACGGGCTTTGCGCTCATGCTACTGTTTGCTCACGCGGTTTCAAAAGCGCTGATGTTTATGAGCGTTGGTTCAATCATCACAACCACGCAAAACCAGGATTTAACGGAGATGGGCGGTCTTTGGTCACGAATGCCAGTCACCACGACTGCATTCATCGTTGCGTCTGCTGGTTTGATCGGTATTTTACCGCTGGGTGGTTTTTGGGCGCTGCGGTTAGGATTGGACGACTTCTGGACGGCTGACCCGTTGCTGGTCGGTGTTGTGCTTCTGGTGAATGCTTTGACTGCCTTGAACCTGACGCGAGTCTTTCGCCTGGTCTTTTTGGGTGCTCCACAGCCGAAAACGCGTCGCGCACCTGAGGTTGGCTGGGCGATGGCAGTACCGATGGTCTCGTTAACGATCGTGACGTTACTCACGCCGTTGATGATGCAGCGGTTGTCCGTCCTACCTGATTGGGCGTATTTTAACCACACGGCGGCGCTGTTGTTAGTGCTGTCGGGCATTGCCGGGTGCAGTGTCGGAGCCACGCTCTATCTGCACAAAGCGTGGTCGCGATCGGTGCAGTTGCCCTGGCGGGTGCTACAAGATCTGCTGTCCTATGACTTTTATATTGAGCGGCTGTACGAAGTGAGTGTGGTGAATGGCGTGGTGCTGATGGCACGCTTTAGCAATTGGTGCGATCGCTATATTGTGGATGGGCTAGTCAACTTTATGGGCATTGCGTCGATCTTCAGCGGCGAAAGCCTGAAGTACAGCATCACTGGGCAATCGCAGGCATATATGCTCACAATTTTGGTGGCAGTAAGCCTCCTGGGTGGGGTTTTGATCTGGTTCGCATGGTGATTCTGGAGTTGGTACGATGCTCAGTGCTTTGATCTGGATACCGCTTTTGGGTGCGGTGCTCATTGGCTTTGGACGAGAACCGTTAATACCGACACGAGCGCGGTTGATCGCTTTGATTGCCATTGGTAGCGCCTTTGTGTGGACGATCGTGCTGGGCACTCAGTTTGATGCAGGGCAGACGGCAATGCAGTTTAGCGAGCATCTTGCGTGGATTGAGCCGCTAGGTTTGACGTATGACCTGGGTATGGATGGGCTGTCGCTGCCGTTGGTCGCACTCAATGGGTTGCTGACTGCGATTGCGATCGCCAGCGGCACACCATTGGTCAGTCGCCCTCGTCTCTATTTCATCCTGCTGTTATTGCTGAATGCAAGTGTGACAGCCGCTTTTCTAGCGCAGAATTTGCTGCTGTTTTTTCTGTTCTACGAGATCGAGCTGATTCCGCTCTATCTGCTGATTGCCATTTGGGGCGGCGCGAACCGGGGCTATGCCGCTACAAAGTTTCTGATCTACACTGCCATTTCAGGCATTTTGATTCTGGCGGCGTTTCTAGGCTTCACCTTACTGACAGGCGCATCCAGTTTTGCTTATGAGCCTCTGCTCACACAGGTTTTGCCGTTAGGACAGCAGTTTGTTTTGCTAGGGGCACTGCTCATCGGGTTTGGCATTAAGATCCCGCTGGTACCGTTTCATACCTGGCTACCCGATGCCCACGTCGAAGCGTCAACGCCTATTTCAGTCCTCTTAGCAGGCGTATTGCTCAAACTGGGCACCTATGGACTTCTCCGGTTTGGGCTGGGGTTGTTTCCTGAGGCTTGGGCAGTTCTGGCTCCCTGGCTGGCAACATGGGCAGCGGTGAGTGTGCTGTACGGCGCGTTTATGGCGATCGCTCAAACAGATATGAAAAAAATGGTGGCGTATAGCTCGATCGGGCATATGGGCTATGTCCTTTTAGCTGCTGCCGCCGCAACGCCCCTGAGTCTTCTCGCAGCCGTCTGTCAAATGGTGAGTCATGGGCTTATTGCAGCGATGCTCTTTTTGCTGGTAGGCGTGGTGTATCAAAAAACAGGTACCCGCGATTTAACGATGCTGCGAGGGTTGTTGAATCCGGAGCGTGGTCTGCCGCTCGTTGGCAGCCTGATGATTATGGGAGTCATGGCAAGCTCTGGTATTCCTGGCTTGGTGGGCTTCATCTCAGAATTTTTGGTATTTCGGGGCAGTTTTCCCATCTTCCCGGCGCAAACGCTGCTGTGTATGGTCGGCACGGGGTTAACAGCCGTCTACTTTTTGCTGCTCGTCAACCGTGTTTTCTTTGGGCGCTTGTCAGAATCCGCGAAAGATCTGCCGCCTGTGTATTGGAGCGATCGTGCACCAGCAATCCTTTTAGCCGTTCTGATTGTCGTGTTCGGTTTACAGCCGAACTGGTTGATTCACTACAGCGAAACCACAATGACTGCTTTAGTCAACGGACGGGCGATCGCTCAGGCAGCAATAGTGACAAAAGCGACGCTCAAAGCAGAGACAATGGAGTAGGCGCTTGTCCGCGAGCCAATCCCCCAATTTCGTCCTTTTTGCACAGTATGACCGACACTCTCAAAGCACTTCCCCCCGCTTCATCACATCCGTTAGCGCCGTATATCGATCGCCTGAAGGCGGGCGGTGCGCTGCTGCCGGATACACACCAAAATGTGATGGAGGTCGTTGGTATTCTCAAAAGCTATGGCATTGTGCTGGATGCCTATTACCGCAACCTGCTCTACATTTCCGAGCATCAATTTCTGGTGTTTTTTCCGTTTTTCAAATATTTCAATGGCGATGTTTCGCTGGCAAAGCTCCTGCGTCATTGGCGACACGATCGCATCAATTTTGAATACGCCGAATATTGCATGAAGGCAATGTTTTGGCACGGTGGCGGCGGTTTGGATGCCTACCTGGATACGCCGGAGTTTAGAGCGCAATCGCAACCTGCTATTCAGGCACGTATAAAGCACAATCCGGTGCTGCTGGGTTTGAACCGCTTGTTTCCTGAGTTTCTGCCAGAGCACGTGCGGCAACTTGCCTACTACAGTGGGCTTGGTCAATTTTGGAACGTGATGAGTGCAATGTTTCTAACGCTGTCCGATCGCTACGATCAAGGCGAGATTCAATCCATTCCACAGATCGTTGCTCATATTAAGGCAGGGCTGGTTGCTGCCGCGAGTAACCCGATTACTTACACAGTGACATTGCACGACCAAAAGCATGAAATCATTCCCGCAGCAGCAGGCTTGACGTTTCTCGCTGATACGGCAGTGCCTTACGTGGAAGCGGTTTTCTTTCGCGGTACGCCGTTTTCGGGCACGGTTTCGTACAACGCACAGTCGCACCAAATTTCGCCCGACCAGAGCCGCTTTAACTACGGTGCGTTGTATGCTGACCCATTGCCGATCGGTGGTGCTGGCATTCCGCCCACGTTGCTGATGCAAGATATGCGGCACTATCTACCCGACTACTTGCACGACATCTATCGTCGTGGGCAGCGCGGCGAAGACGACTTGCGGGTGAGAATCTGCGAAACGTTTCAGAAATCGATGTTCTGCGTTACAACAGCAACCATTTTGGGTTTAGCGCCGCATCCGTTAGATACAGACGATCCAGAGCAGCAGCGCCAAAACCAGGTCTATTTAGAAGGCTGGATGGATCGCCTTCAGCATTCACGGTTGGCAGACGTGCAGGCGATCGCGTAGAAGCTCTAGAGGATAACGCGATCTTTTGTCGCGGTCAGTCGTCAGCCGAAGCTTGCCTGCGTAGCCACAGTTTAGTGAAATGGTATGACCCAGCCGGGGTTGACGATGCTGACCTTGTGTCCCTGCCTGTGCAGGTAGGTGGCAAGGGCAACCTAAACTAGGGGCAAGGAGGCTCTTTGATCTACAAAGCAAGCTTTGAGCTTGAGGATGCGTTCAGAGTCACTCCCGTCCATCTCTAAAATGCAAGGATGCGTATAGCCTACTCTTCGAGAAGCAAGCTACGGCATGGCTTCGCTAAAGGCGTGAGTCATAACGCGTCAAAGCCTGAAAGTTGATGCGTGACGCTACGCTTTTCTGGGATGCTGGCATGGTTATACGGTATCCTACGCAACGTTCAGGTCGTTAAATTCACGCTCCTAAGGCTGAGCGAGGAAATTCTGGCATACGGTTGGCTGATGGCTGAACAAGGTAGAACAGCATGAAGATTGGCATTATCGGGTTGGGCTTAATTGGCGGTTCGCTAGGGCTGGGGTTGCGATCGCTCGGTCATACGGTTTTGGGCGTGAGTCGTCAGGCGCAAACGTGTCAGCGGGCGATCGCGCGAGGAGCCGTTGATGATGCCAGCGTTAGCCTTGCCTTGATGCAAACCGTCGATGCCATTTTTCTCTGTACGCCTCTGGCGGCGATGGAGGCAACTGTCGTTGAGCTAGTGCCTTACTTAGCAACTGATACTGTACTCACGGATGTTGGGTCGGTAAAGGGCTGGGTGGTGGAGACGATCGCGCCGCTGTGGTCTAATTTTGTCGGTGGGCACCCAATGGCAGGCACGGCTGAAAGTGGCATTGAAGCGGCACAGCAGGATTTATTCATCAATGCTGCCTATGTTTTAACACCGACTGACGCTACCCCAGCGCGGGCAATACAACTCATCGAAGACCTGGTACGACCGTTGCAAACTCGCCTCTACCACTGCACCCCAAACGACCACGATCGCGCTGTTGCCTGGATTTCTCATCTACCTGTGATGACCAGCGCCAGCCTCATCGCCGCCTGCATTGGGGAAGCTGATCCAGCCGTTTTGGGCTTAGCGTACGCACTCGCCAGTTCTGGCTTTCGGGATACGAGTCGTGTGGGCGGTGGTAACCCCGAACTCGGAGTCATGATGGCACGGTACAACCAAGCCGCACTCACCCGATCGCTCCATGCCTACCGCAACCATCTCAACCAGATCATCACCCAGATCGAACAAGCTGACTGGCAGTCTCTAGAAACCTCACTGATAGAGACTCAGCAGGCGCGATCGGAGTTTTTGGAGGGGTAAGGAGTAAGGGGGTGAGGTGAGGCAGGGTTAAAGCGTTGAATTTTATGTCCAGAGGTTATGCTCCAAGAAGTTGCAGTGCGAGGTTGACAACAAAAACTCCTATACCTATAATCGAATTATTCATTTTTTGAACTTTCTAGGTTTTGAAGTAGTGTGGACAAAGCAGACGAGTTAACGAAATACATTGCCATCCTTGCCGACCTTTTTGAGGTGGCGCAGGAGAGTTCAGGTGAAGCGGTCAACCTGAATAAGCAGGAATGCCGTGTCATCAACGTAGTAGGGCAGTTCCAGCCGCTCATGATGCGGGAGATTGCTGAAAGAGCGAAACTCAGTATCACCAACACGACTGGAATTGTGGACAGGTTAGTCAGAAGAACGTGTCTGTGCCGCGATCGCTCTGACGAAGACAGGCGAATTGTCAGAATTTGTCTCACACCCGAAGGAGAGAACATCTATGCAATGGAAATCGAGAATTATAGGAAGGTCAGTCGAGCAATTCTCAATGGTTTAGATGAGCCAGAGCAACAGGAGATGCTGCGGATGATGCGAAAAGTAGCAGTGCATCTCAATCACCAGAAAGCTGACCTACTGAAGAACTTGTAACCATTATTTTTTAACTGTTAAGTTCAGAAAATGAATCTTTCAAGGTGTGAACTTTATAGTCTTCAAATCTACACAGGAGAAAAACCATGCACTATGTTGGAAAAACTGCTCTGATTACTGGCGCGTCCAGCGGCATTGGAGAATCGTTTGCTCATGAATTAGCAAAACGAAAAATGAACCTTGTTCTTGTAGCACGCTCAGAAGACAAGCTACAGGCTTTAGCAACCCAACTTCAGGATAGTTATAGTATCAGTGTCCAAGTCATTACAGCCGATCTCAGCCGTGAAGGAGAAGGCTTACGGGTTTACAGAGAGACGCGATCGAGACAATTGAGTGTTGATGTGCTCATTAATAATGCTGGCTTCAGTACCCACGGAGCGTTTGAGTCGATCTTGCCTGATAAAGACCATCAGCAAGTCATGCTGAATGTGGTTTCTGTCGTCGATTTAACTCATGCATTCATTCCAGGAATGTTGGCAAAGGGTGAAGGCAGCATTATCAATATTGGTTCAACAACAAGTTTCTACCCGTTGCCCCGTCAAGCCGTGTACGCAGCAACCAAAGCATTTGTCCTTTCATTCAGCGAAGCATTGTGGACTGAGTACCGAAAGCGAGGAATAAAGGTGTTAGCTTTGTGCCCAGGTGCAACAAACACAGAGTTTTTTAACGCAATGGGGCGTGATGTTGTAGCTGGAAAGCATTCACCACAGAAAGTTGTTCGCGTTGGACTGTCAGCGTTGGAACACAATCGGCATTATGTCATTCCCGGTTTCAAAAACTCCTTTGAGTCGAACATTTTGCCGCGTTTACTGCCTCGTGCTGCTATGGCAGCTCTAGTTGGAACTGTAAGTCAACGTGCTTTTAAATGAGTTATCGACAAAGGCAGTATAACAAGCCCCTTGCAGCCGTCTATTCGAGTCTCTTTGTTGAGTCCGAAAAGCTGTCTGTGGCGGGTGAACGGCAACGTTTATCGTTGATACTCAAGGGTTCAACTCTGAAGGTAGTCGCTCTACCCCTTAAGCTTGCAAGAATACCCCTCTCTCCTCACCCCTCTCTCCTCTCCTGCCCCAAACGATGCCTCTGAAAAAAGCTCCAAATTTCCTCGCTGCCATTCAGCAAGGATGATGACCCTGAGCCGCCTCTGGGCCACACGTGCCCAATCCCCTTAAGCGTCACCAGCTCGACTTCTGAGCCGCCCTGACAGTTTGGATAGCGGGCAATTTCAACTCGATCGCCCACTGCGCGTTTGACTGGTACAGAGGATGGACAGTTGTTGTAACGCTGCCAGAAGTCGATCGTACCTGGTACCGACAGAATCGAGCCGTAGCCCAAGTCCCCGCCCTGCCAAGGCACCTTTTGATCGTCTGTGCCATTGATCATCAGCATAGGTACAGGCGCTTGGGGATTGCAGGAGCCTTTTAATTGGCTTGGCAACGTCGCAACCACAGAGGCAAAAGCCGCGATCGGAGACGATGTTTCGCACGCCAGCCGTTGCACCAGAAAGCCACCATTTGAGACTCCAGCCGCATACACACGAGCTGGGTCGATCGCCCGATTGCGCTTCATGTGAGCGATCAAAGCAGGGACAAAGCCAACATCATCCACGCCCGTCAGCATCTTGTTGAGCGGATTCCAGCGGCGATCGATCCCGTCAGGATAAACCGCCACAAACCCCTTTTGCTCCGCTACTTCATTCAAACCAGAGCCAGTCGCTAAATCTTTGCCCTGCGATCCATAACCGTGAAATGCCAGCACCAGCGGTAGAGGGCGATCGGGTCGGTATGTTTTCGGCGTGTACACTCGATACGTTCGCTGTTGCCCTTCAAAGACCAGCTCGCCCGATGTCTCACCTAGCTTCAGTGGTTGAGCTGCTGAAGCAGCAGAATCTAACTGTGAGGGCGCATCACGATCGCGTTGTGCTAACTGACAGGCGGTTAATCCGGTCGTCAGCGCCAGCATTGCCAGCGTGCCCGACCATGGAAACCGGATAAGGTACTGCCAACCCATAAGTAAATTCATCGCAAGCTCCATTAAGCATGAGGGTCTGACTGTTGTCAGGCAGCATAGACGCGATTTATAGCCTTACGTTGTTCCTATTCTGTTCTAGCGAAAGAGCGTAACAAGAATTTACAGAAAGGAAGTCTGTCTCTGGGGTGATTCTTATCAGGCTCAAGCGTAGGACACGCAGCCGCCTCGAAAAGGGTATGCAAGCCGTTCATCTCTAGATACAATGTGCCAACGGACGGTCACTCAGAACGTAGAGGCTCTAGTGGCACGGTTGGTTTAAACCCATGAGGCAGAGCGCAGAATGGCTATTATCGCCCTCAAAGCCTGGTACCTCCAGGAATATGAGCCGATTAAAGAATTAGAAAAACGTCCTCACGATCTGCGTCTAAGCAAAAATAGTCTGCTGAAGTCGGGGTTGCGGGCAGACTTTTTGGAAGACAGTGCGGAAGTCAAACAAGCTGTTTGGTTTCAGCGCTATCTGGAGGGTGAAGCCGTCGAGTTTTACATCGAAGGGAGCGGTGGCTATGCGATCGCCAACATTGATCTGCAAAGCCATGAGATCTACTTCACCAAGCAAGATGCCCTGACGCATTTAGAGCCAACCATCTTCCTCTGCTACCAGACCGAATATCCTGAGTCCAGCGATTTACTGCGCGAAGAGCTACAGACCTTAGTCGAGAAACTCAACCCACGATCGCGCTTGCCCCTCACGCTGGTCGAATCGCATCGCCTCACGGATGGTCCTACACGCTTGAGCAGCAAGATGATGCGATCAATTCGTCAAAGCCTGCTGTTTATTGCCGATGGTACGTCGATCGCCCAAATTGACACCTCTCCTCCACAGCTCATCCCTAGCCCAAAAGTGTGCGTTGAAGTGGGTTATGCCTTGCAGTGCAAACGCGCCGAACAAATCATCCTCACTCAAATGGAACGCTCCGACCTGCCCGGACAGTTCCCGTTCGATCTCCCCAGCCAACATCGCCTCGTCTTCAAAGACAAACCTCAACTCCACAAAAGCCTGCCCGCACTGGTGCAAACCCAGCTCCAGCGGTTTAATTTATTGCCGTGAGTTGGTGAGGAGCAGGGGAGGCGGAGGGAGCAGGGGAGGCGGAGGGAGCAGGGGAGGCGGAGGAAGCAGGGGAGGCAGAGGGAGCAGGGGAGGCGGAGGGAGCAGGGGAGACTAAGGAGAAGAAATTTGAGTTTTGAATTAATTCTGCTCCCCTTGCTTCCCCAGCCCCCCTTGCTTCCCCAGCCCCCTTGCTTCCCTACTTGCTGATAGCTAATCGCTATTTCTGGGCAATGTTAGTGTAATTAGCCTCACTGCATCGATAATTGGAAAGGTTCTCACACGCTTAAGGGAACGGACTTATGACAGGTAACTTTAACCAACCACGACCGGGTGATGCCGTAGCAGGTGCTGCGGGTACACCGAATCAGGGCGCTGCTTCAGGCGATCGACGAAGCAAATATGCTCGCACACCCACCGAATATGCGGTTCACATCTTGATTGACGGTGGGCACCGCGAAGAAGTGCGGTTTGCCACGATTCAAGAATTTCAGAAGTGGTACAGCAGTGAACTGGTGCCCAAAGCAAGCTCTGACGATTTCATTACGGTGCCGATTAAGAATGTCCAGGGCGAGTATATGGTGGTGCGCCCCTCACGAGTACTGGGCATTCGCGTGGAACCAGTTTTCAGCTCTAGCATGGAACGGTTCTAAATAAAGGCATCAAGATGAAGGCATGATCAGACGGACAGTAGCGACTAGCCATTGGCTGATGCTTTGCATCGGTATCGTTATGGCGGCTGCGATGTTGCCAGCACGATCGCAAGCCGCCGATCGCCCTTTCAAGCCTCCAATTTCAACACCGATCAGGTCTACTAGCCCTCTATTGAGACTACCAGAGGCTCCTCTCGGTCAGTCAGCAGCCAGCCAGCTTTCAGGTGACTTCCACACACCCGCAGACCGCCGATCGCTGCTGCTGGCAATCGATCAAAGCTTGCGCTATCTGCAAACAGAACGAGCGATCGCTGCGTACCGTCAACCGCTCGCTGCGGGCATTACTCGTAAGCGGGTCGATCGCAGTTTGAGGCGCTTTCGACAATTGCTGCTCACAACGGCTTCTGCCAAAACCTTGCAGGACGCGATCGAACGTGAGTTTGTTTTTTATCAGGCTACAGGCAAAGATGGTCAGGGCACCGTGGCGTTCACTGGCTACTTTGAACCTGTTTATGCTGCCAGTCGTCGTCCTACCGCAGCGTTTCGCTATCCCCTTTTTCGGTTGCCGCCTGAGCTTGCAAGCTGGTCGAAACCACACCCTACGCGACTCCAGTTAGAAGGCGCTGACGGTTTGCAGTTTCAGAATCAGTGGCTGAAGGGCTTGGAAATCGTGTGGCTGCGCGATCGTCTGGAAGCGTTTCTTATTCAGGTGCAAGGCTCAGCACGACTCCAACTGACCGATGGCAGCGTGATGACGGTTGGTACTGCTGGCACGACAGACTATCCCTACACGGGGATCGGTCGAGAACTGGTGAAGGCGGGTAAGTTTAAGCTGGAAGACCTTACTCTACCTTTGCTGATTCAATACCTCAATGACAATCCTGCCGATCGCAATGTCTACCTTCCCCGCAACAATCGCTTTGTCTTTTTTAAGCCAACAAACGGTGCCGCAGCGACAGGCAGCTTAGGCGTACCAGTAACGGCAGAACGGTCGATCGCTACCGATAAAACGCTCTTTCCACCCGGTGCGCTGGCGTTGATACAAACGCAGATTCCCTACCCTATGGCGACGGGGCAACTGGAAAAGCGTTTAGTTAACCGCTATGTGCTGGATCAAGATACGGGCGGTGCGATCAAAGGCGCAGGACGCGTCGATCTGTTCATGGGCACGGGTAAACTGGCAGGCGATCGAGCGGGACTCATTAATGCTCCTGGAACTCTCTATTACTTGCTGCTCAAGTGAACGACGGACATCAAAGCGATTGTTTTCTTTTGTCGGGACGTTACAGCTAAAGCTTCTACAGACGGTCAACTTACTCGTGCCAGTTCAGCTTCTGTCCACTGCACAGCAAGGTTCCGTTAGCGTCTGGTGGCTTCCAGGGCATTCTAGTCTACACCCAAAAGTCGTCACACACCTTGGTTAGAAAGCGCGAATGAACCCAAAACTTAGCTCACCTGAAAGTCAACGACCACCGATCGCACCGCAAACCTCGATCGATCATCCGTCTCCAGAGGTTCAGTTAGACGCGTTTGATCCCTTTGCGGACGGAGATGATGCGTCGTTTGCCAAAGCTGCCACGTTGATGATGGATCTGCCAGCAGGCAAACCAGAAGCCGTTACTCCTGAAGCGCCCTCTGAGCCTCCAAAATACATCCAGGGAGTCGTGCGGGGAACACAGGCATTTCTCATTACTAACTTGCCTGATGAATCGCAAACCCTGGCTCAACCTCAGATGGTCTGGACGATCGGGCGTAATCGAGAAGCCGCGATCCCCCTGAAAGACCGTGCGATGTCTCGCCGACATGCGGTGATTTTGTACATGCAAAACGTGGGCTTTCAGTTGATTGACCTGAACAGCATGAACGGCTCGTTTGTTAATGGCGAACGGATCCAGCAGCGACGTGTACTGAAGGATGGCGATCGTATCCGGGTCGGCAGCATCAACTTTACCTTCTACGTGAGCCATCGATCGCGTGCCCTCGAGCCAATTCATCCTGAAGTACTCGCCCGCTTCAACACGACGGAACCTCGCTCGGCATCGTTCATCGACTACGCCGAACTGGAAGACCCAGAGGTGTTGTTTAAGACGCGGAAATAGCTGTTGAGCGGTCAGCCGATTAGCGGTCAGCGGTCAGCGGTCAGCGGTCAGCGATTAGCGGTCAGCGATTAGCGGTCAGCGGTCAGATCTGACGCAAAAGGCTCTAGCAACTCAAAATTCTTCCTCCTAACCCTCTTGGCTCCTCGGCTCCTCACTCCCCCTAAAAATAAATCCTGCCCTAGACAGCGCTAGAGCAGAACACTAACATTCGCTTCGATGAGACCTACAAATCGCTTTGTGCAGCGTCTCAATACAATCAGGTGCCTGATGTCCAGGAGTTGCCGTACTCGATTTGCTCTGGGGTGAGGGAGTCGATCGCGATGCCCATTGCCTGAAGCTTGAGACGAGCGATTTCTTTATCGGCTTCGACTGGGATCGAGTGGATGCCGGGTTCTAGCTTGCCTTTGTTGGTGACGAGATACTCACAGGCAAGTGCCTGGTTCGCAAAGCTCATATCCATGACCGCGCTGGGATGTCCTTCAGCGGCTGCCAGGTTGATCAGGCGACCTTCGCCCAAAACGACTACCGACTTACCGTTTTTCAGACGATACTCTTGGGTAAAGTTACGCACATCTTTGACTTCCGTTGCCTGTGCGCCTAACGCCTTGAGGTCAATTTCGATGTCGAAGTGACCCGAATTGCAGACGATCGCGCCGTCTTTCATGGACTCGAAGTGTTCACCGCGAATGACATGCTTGTTGCCTGTGACGGTGATGAAGATATCGCCATATTTTGCCGCTTCTGCCATCGGCACCACGCGGAAACCATCCATGACGGCTTCGATCGCCCGTACTGGATCAATTTCAGTGACAATGACGTTGCCACCCATGCCGCGTGCTCGTAGGGCTGTCCCTTTACCGCACCAGCCATAGCCAGCGACGACGATCGTCTTGCCTGCCAGCAAGATATTCGTGGCTCGAATGATGCCATCTAAGGTGGATTGCCCAGTGCCGTAACGGTTGTCAAAGAAATGCTTGGTGTCAGCATCGTTCACATTCACGGCTGGAAAGGTCAGCACACCCGCTTTGAACATGGCGCGTAGTCGGACAATCCCGGTGGTCGTTTCTTCAGTGGTGCCGATCAGTTCAGAGAGCTGCTGCTGGCGCTCTTGCACCATTGTTGCTACGACATCGCAGCCATCATCCACAATAATGTTGGGTCGATGATCGAGAGCAATTTGCACATGACGGAGGTAGGTTTCACTATCTTCGCCGCGTTGGGCAAACACAGGAATACCATAATCTGCCACCAGACTCGCTGCTACGTCATCTTGAGTGGAAAGCGGGTTACTGGCAATCAAGACCGCATCCGCGCCGCCATTTTTGAGGGCGATCGCCAGATGTGCCGTTTCAGTTGTGATGTGGCAGCATGCGACCAGACGAATTCCTTTGAGGGGCGTTTCCTTTGCAAAGCGCTCCTGAATTTGCCGCAACACTGGCATCTCTCGCCCTGCCCATTCAATCCGCTGCCGTCCCAGAGGCGCGAGGGACAGGTCTTTAACTTCGTATTTTTGTTCTGTCGGACGAACGGGAGTAGCAGTCATAGATGAATTTCCTTGAAACTGAATAAAGCAGATGAGATTACTCGAAGACTAACATTCCAACCAGGATGATCGCTCATGCAATAGGGCAAGCGATCGCTGCGATTGCAGAGCCTCAAGCATCGCTGCATCCCATTAGAGAGGGACACTACAACCTTAAGCGATGATTTGGAATTCATCAAATTTGTAAGCAGAGGCGCAGCGTGGCGGTGGGCATAACGCGATCTTAGATGTCCTGTCAGCAAACGATTCTGGCTCTGTCTGTCTTTGAAGCACCTTCACGGTGTCTGCGGCGTTTAGCATAAATGCAGTACTCCTGTAGTAGTTTTATGGCTATTCATCTCCAAAATTGTCACGGGCTAAGGTTAAGGGAAGGTTACTTGAGCGATCGCAGTGTGAGTGACAACCATCGATCGCTCTGATACTGAAGGTGATTAGCGATTGTGCGACACAGCTTTGCTATAGTAGTTAAGCCAGATAAGCGGATGTGGCGGAATTGGTAGACGCGCTAGATTTAGGTTCTAGTTTCGTAAGAAGTGAAGGTTCAAGTCCTTTCATCCGCATCGTGTTGTCACTCACGGTAGTCGTCCGTAACGCGACTGTAACTATGACTTCAATTCATGAAGGATTTAGGACTGCCATACATCGATCAACTAGACGAGTACGAGCGGTTAGATCTGCCTGAGTTCTAGCGTGTGAATGACATAGGCTTGGCAAACCGCAATAACTTGGGCAATTGCAAAGAGACAGCAGTCCGTGTTTTCTTGCTACATAAATCGGGGAAGTATCAGTACACGTCGTTGAGAAGCGATCGCGTTTGCCAAAACATCTCCCGAACTTGCCCTGACGATCGCGCAAACCCTGGAAGTGTGAAACGACAACGATCAGCTTCTGAACGGGCAACTTGCTTTTCCTTTTACAGGATAGTTAGTACAATTGTTCGAGCGCGATTCTCCTTCAGAGAGGCTGTGCTTATAGCTGTCGCCAAGACGCTTAGGATGTTGGGATCAAAAGGGGTGTGGGGGTTTTGCCCCCAGTCAGGGGTTTTACCCCTGCACCCCGTCCTAACAGACATGGCTGTGGCTATAGAAGAAATGTGGCACGATCGTCTCTAAAAATCTTCCTGCTAACTGAACGCCTTCACTATGGAAATTCTCTCGGTTAGCCTCAAGAACTTCAAGTCGCATAGCGATCGCCATTTCACCTTTCAACCGGGAACCAACGCTATTTGTGGCGAAAATGGTGCGGGGAAGACGAGCCTTTTGGAAGCGATCGCGTGGACACTGTTTGACTACGCTGGCGATTACAACAAAGAGGATTTGATCCGCAACGGTGCTGCCAGCGCTCAAGTACGGGTTGCGTTTATCTCCAGCCGCGACGGACGTACCTACGAAGTCCAGCGTTGCACCAGCAAAAGCTATACCCTTTACGATCCTCAGCTTGACGAGCGCCTGCCCTACAGTCGCATCAAAGAAGAGGTCATGCCCTGGCTGCGAGAGCATTTGGGTGTAGCACCTGGGACTGATCTGAGTCAGTTATTTTCCAGCACGATCGGCGTACCACAGGGTACCTTCACCGTCGATTTTCTGCTGACGAAGGAGAAACGCAAGCCGATTTTCGACAAAATTCTCAAGGTTGAAGAATATCAGCAAAGCTGGAAAAAATTGGGCGACCTGGAAAAGTACGCGAAGAATCAGGTAGAAAGCCTGGAGCAGGAAATTGCTCACTACGACAACGATTTAACAGAACTGACACCGTTATTGCAAAAACGTCAGGAGCAGAGCGAGGAAATTGAGCGCGTCCAAACAGAGCTAGAGCAGACACAAACGGCACTGGCACACTTGCAGCATGAGCAGGAACAACTCAACGCTCAGGCAACGCAGATGCAACAGCTTGACAGTCAGTTAGAAACGTTGACAGTCCGCAGCCAATCGCAAACAGCATTGGTCGAACGGTTGCGTGTTGACTTGCAAGAAGCCGAACAGGCAGTGACAATCTGCACGGCGAGGCGGGAGGCGTTTCAGACCTTTGGACTCGCAGAAAAAACGCTGAAAGAATTGGAACAGCAGCAGCGATCGGAACGAGAACTCCAGCAAACGCGCCAGTACAGTCAGGAACAGTTGCGCGATCGCCAAACCAAACTGGCAACGCTCAACCATCAACTCGATCGCCTCCAGCAGGCAAAAACAGATATTGAGCACCTGAAGCCGTTAATCGAGCAGCAGCAGCAGTTTGACCAATCTCTACAGGCTCTCAATCAGCAGCTTCAGAACTGTGTGAACTGGCAGCACACTGCAAAAGAACAGGAAAAACGACTTGCCCAGGTGCAAACCCGTAGCGCTCAAATCGAGCAGGATATCATCCGCGTTCGATCGCTGGAACCATTGGTGCAGCAGATACCGCTGCTGGAGCAGCAGCAGCAGCGCTACCAGCAGCAGCTTAGCCGGGTCGCAGTGGCGGCTCAGTTTGAAGCGGACTTGCGGCAATTGTTAGAACAGTCAGAGGCAACGGGCGATCGCCATCTCACACAGGTCGCGGCAGCCGAAGCGACGTTGAAAGACTTGCAGCAAACCGTGCCGCTCTGGGCAGAGCCGTTAGAGTTGGCGCTAACAACCCTGCAAAAAGGCGTTCATTGGCAACAGCAGTTAATGGCTGCGCTTCAAGACATGCTCAAGGATCTAGCAGAGCAAACGTCAGAAGCCCGGTTAGAACACCAACTTCAGCAACTGCAAGCAGATTTGAAAATCGCCCGCCAGCATCAGCTTGAATGCTCTAGTTTGGAACGACTGTTGAGCGATCGCGATGAGCGTCACGAAGAGGCGATCGCGCTCCAAGCCAGTTTAAAAGAGCTGCACACCCAACTAACCGCCGAACCATTTTTGCAAAAACAGCAGACGCGATTACTTCAGGATCTCGCTGCCCTGGGTGATCCTCGCGGTCGCAGTCGCTTGCAGCAGCAGGAACTTCAGCAAGAGCCAACCGTTCGAGCTGCATTGCAGGCATTGCAGGCATCACTGGCAACCGATCAGCAGGCGATCGCCGCACTCGATCAACAGTTGCTTGCGTTTGCCGAGCTATCAGAGGCGTTGCAGACACAGCAGTCGTTACGCGAACAGCACCGGGAGGCGCATCAGGAGTATCTAGAGCATCAAAAACTGGCAAATAGCCGCAAAGAGCGACATCAACAATTGCAAGACGCGATCGCGCAACTCCACACGCTAGAGCAAGACGCAAAAACTGTCAGTGAAGCGCGCGATCGCCTGGGTGAAACCTTTGACGCAGCCCATTTTCAAACTGTGCAACTGTCGTATCAGCAAATGAAAGAACGTGGCATTGGGCTGAATGCTAGCCTGCCTGATAAGTTGAAATACCTGGATGCATTAAACCAGCAGTTGACTCGTTTGGAAACGGTTCAGACAAAGCGATCGCAGGCTCAAGTCGCACTGGAGCAAAAACGGAAAACACAGCGCTTTGTCAAGTTTGCTCGTGATGCTTACAAAAAGGCTGGACCGCGCATCACCGAGCGCTATGTCCAAAACATTTCCCGCGAGGCAGATCGGCTCTTCCGCGAATTGCTGAACCGTCCGAATGTGGGGCTGGAATGGACACGAGAGTACGAAATTATGGTGCAGGAAGGCGCACACACCCGTCGTTTTATCAATCTTTCTGGTGGGGAGCAAATGTGTGCCGCGTTAGCGGTACGGCTGGCATTGCTCAAAGTGCTGGCAGATATTGATGTGGCGTTCTTTGACGAGCCAACAACCAATATGGACAAACCGCGACGAGATCATCTGGCAGAAGCGATCGCCAATATCAAAACGTTCCGTCAACTTTTCGTCATCAGTCACGATGATACGTTTGAGAAAGTGACTGAAAACATCATTCTGGTCGAACGCGAAACGTAGACATCGACTACACAAAAAAAGAGACGCTTTGGTGAAACGCCTCTATCAATGGCTGTAATGGGTTGCATCGCCCCAGTTACTTTTTCGCTTGCTTCTGAAAATCCGCCTTGCAGACGTTCAGAATGCGGTAGTCGTTTTCACTCACTTTACTCAAACGCTGAAAGCCTTGTAGTCCGATATTTTGAAAGGCTGGGTTACCCTCAGCCGCAACATTGGAGGTGCGTTCTAGCGCGATTTCAAACGGATTAGCAGTGCGATCGTAGCTATTGACCACCGTCAGCGCCAATTGCTCATTTTGAAACTTACCAGAGGTGCAATCAAAGGACGATCGCGGCATGTAGAGTGCGCCAACGACATTGCCTTGCTTCGCTTCAAACACGAAATATCCCTGCCCCACCTGATCGGGCTGCGTAGATTGCCCATACAAATAGACACCATCAGGCAATACTTGCTTGGTGGCTTGTGCCCTGGGCGCTGACTGGGCGCTAGTGGCGATCGCAGGCAGCAAGCCTGCACCAAGCAAACCGACGGTCAAGGAGAGACCTGCCAAGAGACTGCGGGAGCGTTCGACCTGAGAGAACCACGGTGAGATAGCGTTGAAAATTAAGTTTCGCATCGTATTTCTCCTGTGGATTTGAAACGATGAACTAAAAAGGCTTTTTTGCCTTGCACTCCTGCGGCTGTAAGCGCCAGAAGCAATAACGAGAATAGATACAAATGCCGTTGCATCGATTCCGGAGGATATGAACAGATTACGCTGAACTCAAAGACTCAGCATCATCCCTGTGACTCACCCAGTTAGGTGAGTCAGCGCTACTTTTGGCAGATTTAGGTGGACAGATTGAAGCTTGGTAGGTTTAGAGCGTTGCAGGCTTAAGCGAGCTGCAAGACAACCCAGAATAGTCTACTTGCAGCAACTTGATGGGTAGGGGTGCGGTTGCTGATCATCAGTCATAAGCGTTCTGCCTAGAGTCTGATGGTCGATCGCTCAACAAGTAGAGGGGATACGGGAACGATAGAGACGGCTGCACCTGCCGTTTACCTCTGTATAACTATCAAATCATTGATGACGGGCTTCTATAGTTACATTTAATGACAGCAATTGACTGTGCAGTCTTTGTCTGAGGTGGGTACCATTCAGATAGATTAGGATGAAGCCACAGCTAGCGGTGAAGCGAATGTCTGTAAGGCATGACTTCTTCTCCTGGCGACTGAATGTTGCAGCTACAGAGACACTAGCGTAGCCATGCCCAAGGGGCTATAAGCTGCTTGAGTCCAAAGGACTGGCTCTGCCAGCGCAGATTCTCAAAGCCTCGACTGTCTGTTAATCCGTACAGGTAGACTTCGCTTTTTTAGCTGCGTCAAGCCCTTGACATCTAAGAGACGCTTCGCGTCTCCACGGAGCTAGTTGATTTGCCCAGCTTCTAAGCGTCATTGCTGCTCTCAGGACGATCGCCACTGCAATCAGGCAAGCCTCCAGCCCTGAAAGTCCTCCTGTTAGTCTCATAGCAAGGATGCTCAAGAAGACATCTTAGGCAGTGGTCAGTTTCGTTACGTTGCTCTACCGTCTCTTCCTGCCCCAACCCAGTTCTTGTAGCCTACATGACGGATTTCCGCGTTAATCCTCAACGGATGGTCAGAAACGGTCGCCGTTGGCTGACACTGGCTCTCAAGCATCCTGCCTTACTCTCTAGCGTCCTGGCTACTGGCTTAGTGCTCGGCGTTCGTCAAGCAGGTGGTCTCCAATCACTAGAGCTACTGGCATTTGACCAGATGGTGCGGCTGCGCCCCGATGCTGGCGTTGATTCTCGCTTGCTGGTCGTCGCTATTACCGAGGACGATATTCGATCGCAAAACCGCTGGCCCATTTCCGACCAAGTCGTTGCTCAACTGCTGGCAAAGCTCAACCAGTACAAACCAAAAGTCATCGGGCTAGACCTTTATCGTGACGTGCCGCAGCAACCGGGACATGAAACCTTGCTCAAGCAATTGCAGTCTAGCAATGTGACCACTGTAATGCTGCTGGGTGATGCTGATAATGGCAGTGTGCCGCCACCACCCGGAATTGCCAGCGATCGCGTTGGTTTCAGCGATTTTGTGGTTGACCCTGATGCGGTTGTGCGCCGAAATCTCCTGTTTGCCACCACGGAGAGCGATCAATACTATTCGTTTGCGCTCCGCTTAAGTCTGCAATACCTGGCTGACCAAAAGCGACCGTTTCGCGCGAACCAAAACGCTCTGCAAATTGGTAAAGCGGTTTTTCCAGCACTCAATCCCCATGCTGGCAGCTATCAAGCGCTCGACGATCGAGGCTACCAGGTGCTGCTCAACTACCGCTCTTCCAACAACGTCGCACGACAAGTGACGCTCACACAGGTGCTGCAAGGGGAGCTACAGCCAGAGTGGGTGAAAGACAAGCTAGTGCTGATTGGCACCACTGCCCCCAGCGGCAAAGATTTATTTTTAACGCCTTACAATTTGTCTGCCAGACAGCAAGACCCCAAAACACCCGGCGTTTTGATTCATGCTCAGATGGCGAGCCAAATTCTCGGTCACGTTCTGGACGGTAACTCCTTGCTGTGGTATTGGTCTGAACCGGGTGAAATTTTGTGGCTATGGCTGTGGGCGATGCTGGGCAGCGTGTTGGCATGGCGGTTTCGTCACCCTGCCTCACTGGTGTTCATGATTACTGCCGCCGCAGGCGGTCTCCTTTGCATCTGCTTTGGCATTTTGCTACAGGCGGGTTGGGTACCTGTTGTACCCGCTGCGATCGCCCTCATCGCCGCTACTGCTGGAGTTGTGGTTTATCGTCTGCTGCACGATGCCTTTCACGATGCGCTGACGGGGCTTCCTAATCGCGCGCTGTTTATGAAACAGCTTGAGTGGATCATCAAGCACAATGAGCGGTTTAGTACATGGAGAAAGCGATCGGAGGCACCCACGATCGCGGTTCTCTTTCTGGGCTTGGATAGCTTCAAGGCGATCAACGACAGCTTTGGGCATCGTCTGGGTGATCAGTTGTTGGTGGCTACAACCGATCGGCTCAAAACCTGCCTGCATCCGACCGATCAACTGGCACGAGTGGGCGGTGACGAATTTGCTATTCTACGACACAATGTGCAAGATCCTGATGAAGTCACCTATCTAGCCGATCAGCTTCAGCGACAGATGACACTACCCATTAAGCTCAATGGGCAAGAGGTGTTTAGTACTGCCAGCATTGGCATTGTGCTGGGTCGCTCAAACTCAGACTACGAACCTGAAGATATTCTGCGCGATGCTCACACCGCTATGCATCGGGCAAAAGCATCGGGTAAAGCACGCCATGAGGTGTTTGTCACAGGCATGCGCGTACAGGTGATGACGCGTCTCCAGCTTGAAACCGATTTGCGTCACGCGATCGAACGGCAGGAATTTCGGCTGCACTACCAACCGCTCATTGCGCTGCAAACAGGGAAAATCGTTGGCTTTGAAGCATTGGTGCGCTGGCAGCATCCTCAAAGGGGTTTAGTGCCTCCCAACGATTTCATTCCAGTGGCAGAAGAGACCGATCTGATTATCCCAATGGGACAGTGGATTACTCACGAAGCGTGCCGCCAACTGCGACTGTGGCAAGAAAAGTTCCCTAGAGAGCAACCGCTAATAGTAAGCGTTAACCTTTCAGGCAAGCAGTTTTCACAGCCAGATTTGGTGGAAAGCATTGAGCAAGCATTGGAAGAGACTGGCTTGGACGGGCACAGCCTGAAGCTAGAAATTACCGAAAGCATGGCAATGACGGATGTGGAGTCTACGATCGCCCTCCTCCATCGCCTCAAAGCACTCCATCTGCAACTCAGCATTGATGACTTTGGCACAGGCTATTCATCCTTAAGCTACCTGCATCGGTTCCCAACCAATACGATTAAGGTCGATCGCTCCTTTGTCAGCCGCATGGGTGATGAAAGCGAAGATGCCCAAATTGTCCAGACCATTATCATTCTGGGACACAACTTAGGCATGGATATTGTGGCAGAAGGCGTAGAAACCGCCGAACAGCTCGCCAGTCTACGCGAACTCAAATGCGAATATGGTCAGGGCTTTTTCTTCTCCAAACCCCTGGTAGCAGAAGCAGCAGAAGCGTTGCTGAACACTGATCCGCAGTGGTAAGGAGAAAGAGAGAAAAGCTAAGGATGAAGGCTAAAGGCTAAAGGTTTGAGTTCTTCTTGCTCCCTCTGCTCCCCTTGCCTCCTCTGCCCCTCCGCCTCCTCTCCTGCCTCTCTTCTCAAAAGCAATTCCCTTCCAGGCGTATACTAGCGCTGAGAGGGATTTTGCGGCAGGAACGTTGATGATGCAGAGAATTTGGACGAGCGTTGGAGCGATGCTTCTGGTTGTATTGTTGACTGCCTGTGGTTTGCCGATCGCCGCCCCTAGCCACAAATTAGTGGAACGGGCGATCGAGCAACAAATGCGCCAGACGCAGGCAGACCTCAATCAACAGCTCCGGCTCAATATGCAACCGACTGATCTAAATATTAAGCGGGTTGTCATTGCGAAACAAGAACCTTTAATCATTGAAAACTTGAACGCCTTTCGGGTGCGCGGCACTTACAACGTCACTACAAAGCTACCGACACGGCAAATCACAGAGCAGCAAAATCCGTTTGAGGTGTATCTGCAACGTCAGAAAGAAGGCAAAACCTGGCGCTTGGCGCACTTAGAATCGGATGAAAATGGTGAGCCAATTTGGGTGACACAGCGCCTTCGGTAAGGGCTTGTTGAAGGTGACCACAAATCTTTGGAAAAGCTATCAGCTATCAGCTATCAGCTATCAGCTATCAGCTATCAGCTATCAGCTATCAGCTTTCGACGAAGATACTATCTGCTGACCGCTGACCGCCTGCTACCGTTTATAGACAATGAAGCCCGCGATCGCATCCAGCAGTGCCTCCGGTTCGTCAGCGCGGATGGAATGACCGCTGTGTTCAAAAATTCGTAAATCGGCGTTGGGGATAGCGCTGGCGATTTCTTCAGAAAATTCGGGCGCACAAATCCAGTCGTGGCGTGCACCAATCACTAACGTTGGAGCGGTAATTTTGGGTAACTCGCTGCGAATATCGTAGGTGCGTAGAAAGCCACCAAACGCCACGTTAATCGCATCAGGTGAGACGATCGCGCGATCCCAGGCTTTCTGGGGCGAGTCTGGGTCGTAGGTGATGGAGTAGAGCGATCGCATGACGGTGAAGTACTCCTGCAACTGCGCTTCATTCTCAAAGTTGCCATCCCAGAGGCGTTGGGCGATCGCTTTTTGTTCCTCAGTGCCTCGCTCTGCCAAAAGTTCCTTTGCTCGTGCCAGAAAGCGGTAATCGGGGACGGTGACGATCGCAATCAGATGGGACACATTCTCTGGATAGCGACTCGCATACGTCAATGCCACCATGCCACCGTAAGACGCGCCAATTACAACAATCTCGTCTAAGCCAAGATGTTGGCGGAGTGCCTCCATATCCTCGACGTTGTTATCGAGCGTGTAGGTTTCTTTTGCGCCCCGTGCCGATCGCCCCTGCCCGCGATGGTCAAAGTAAACCAGTTGCATTTTCTTGCTCAGCGGTGAGAGCGTCGGCTTAAAAGACGTGTGATCGGCTCCAGGTCCACCATGAACCAGAAAAGCAACAGGCTTCTCTCGCATTCGGTTGCCATCCGGTATCAGTCCCGCGCCCTCAATATCAAAATAAAGCTCTGTATCGCGTAACTTGGCTCGCATAGCGATATAAATCCTGAAGATGCAGTGATTAGCGGTCAGTGATTAGCAGTCAGCTATCAGCTATCAGCAGTCAGCTTTTTAGCCTTTAGCCTTTAGCCTTCATCCCTTGCCTTCTGCCTCCCTTATGAGTAGCCGATGATTTGCGCTGGCAGGTTCATCACCGATCGATAATGTGCCTCCACTTCAGCAATCTTGGTCGATTGGCGGTTTGTGATCCACTGGCTGCGATCGAACAGATTTTGCCGCAGATCATCGACATTGATGGTGGTGACATTGCCGTTGGCGACAATGCGATCGCCCCGCACCCAGACGCTATCGACTGCTTGCGTGGGACGACCCAGTACTAGAAGTCCGATCGGATCGGTACGCGGCAGCAGGGACAGATTTTTCAGGTCGTACAGCACCAGATCTGCCTGTTTGCCGACGGTGAGGGAGCCAAACTCGTCTGCCATGCCTAACCCCGTAGCACCCCCGATCGCGGCTACCTCAACGGCTTCGCGGGGTGTCATCCAATGGCGATAGTCAAAATCGGTGACGTTGTGCAAAATTGAGCCGATCTTGATCGCTTCCAGCAGGTCTTGCGAATCGTTGCTGGCAGACCCATCGCAGCCAAAGGCAACATTCACGCCTGCCCGCAGATATTTGAGCATGGGCGCAATCCCACTACCGAGGCGCAGATTACTCAGCGGATTGTGCACAACGGTCGCTTGAGTTTCTGCAAGGATGGCAATGTCTGCGTCATCCAGCCAGACGCAGTGTGCCAAAGAGGTACGATCGCTCAAAAAGCCCAACTGCTTCAAATGCTCAACCGCGCTACAGCCATACTTTTCGTGCGCCAACATTTGTTGGGCTTTCGTTTCCAGCAAATGGGTATGAAGGGGCAGCATGTAGCGATCGCTCAACTCAATGAATCCCTCAAACAGCGCATCGGAACTCAACTGCAATCCCGTTGGTGCAGGCAGAATCGTAACCCCTTCGTCTGGCTTGTGAAACTGGAGAATGGCTTCTTGCAGCACCGCGATCGATTCCTGCGTCGATCGTTGATACGGCACATGTTCGCGCTCAACTCCACCCGATGGAATGCTGGCTGTCAGTGGTTCATCCTGCATTAACGGACCCACAAACGCACGGATGCCCACTTCGCGATAGGCACGCACGACAGCGGCGATCGACTCCAGTTCACGTCCCGGAATCATCACCAGATGATCGACAACGCTGGTGCCGCCTGAGAACAAGGTTTCGACTGCTGTTTGCAACGCACTCAGGTATAACTGCTCTGGGTCAAGCGGCTCAAATTCATATAGTTCGGCAATCCACAACTCCAGCGGGACTGGCGGAATGATGCCCCGTTGCCACATTTCTGGCGAATGGGTGTGAGCATTTACAAATCCGGGCAGCAGCAGCTTATCGCGTCCATCCACAGCGGTTCCTACAAGTTCCAGGCTGGGTGCGATCGCCGCAATGCGCCCCTCCACAATTTGCACATCAACCGTCTCATACCCCTGCTCAACCGGAACCAACGCACTCTGAATAGTGAAATTCACAACCCTAAGCCTTCCTAACCTGAATCCTTCCTAACCTGAATCTTTCCTAACAATGAGAAAAACACTACCGATGGCAGCCTTTTTGCCTATTCATCCATCTTAGCGGTAGATATTGTGTTTATTAACTCTAAGTCAAGCGGTTGAGGTCTTTGCAGCGGTTAGAGTTATATTGCGCGAACTGACCAGTCAGCGCTTGCGCGATCGCAACGGGTAATCCTACTAAAAACGGAGAGCACCATGCAGCCTCTACGACAGGGAGATGTCATTTTGCTCCCAACTCCAACATTAGAAGGACAGCTATTGCCACACCTGACGCTGGCAGAAGGCGAAGTCACGGGACACAAACACCGCATCAGTGATGGGCAGGCAGAACTGTACGAAAAGGACGGCACATTGTATCTGCGAGTGCTTTCAGAAATGGCAACGCTAACGCACGAAGAACACAACGCGATCGCCATTCCCCAAGGCATCTGGATAATCCGCATTCAGCGCGAATATGAACCAGAGGGATGGCGGTCTGTGGCGGATTGAGGCGTGGAAAGAAACCGGGTTTCTATAGACAGTTCTAGTTTGCTTATGTTCTTCGTCAAGAAACCCGGTTTCTAAGCAATCGATTGTGTAGATTTGAGGTGTGCGATCGTCCCTTTCTTAAAGGATGTCTATGAAACTCAAGGTGACTGAGCAAGGTGTAACGATTCCAAAAGAGTTTTTTGCAGGTGTCGAAGAAGTTGAGGTGCACCAGGAAAATGGCTGTCTGGTAATGGTGCCAACTCAATCATTGCAAAAACCGCGAGTGCTGGGATTACATGCTGGTTCGATTCAAATGAGTGATGATTTTGATGAACCGCTGCCGGATGAGTTTTGGTTGGGTGACAAGTGAAACTATTACTGGATACTCATGCCTTTATTTGGCTAGATAGTAACCCCTCTCGACTGTCTGAACGAGTGCGATCGCTGCTTCAAGATCCAAACAATACTCTACTTCTTAGCGTCGTCAGCATTTGGGAAATGCAAATCAAAATTCAGATAGAAAAACTACAAATCAGCCTCTCTTTGGCAGAATTGGTAGAAAGCCAAAGACAAGCAAACATGATTGAGATTTTGCCCATTTCTCTACCTCATGTCCTTGCACTCGATCACTTGCCATTGCATCACAAAGATCCGTTCGATCGTCTAATGGTTGCCCAAGCGAATATTGAAAGTGCTACTTTAGTTAGCCAGGATGAAACTCTATCAAGATATTCTGTGCAATTGATTTGGTGAGTTAACGCTTCGATCGCTAAAATGACACAGCCAGAAATTACTCAACTCACGCCGGAACAAGAGGCGCTGATTCCGGTGTATCGGGAGAAGTGGCGAAAGATTGCACTTTCAACGGAGCTGATCGATCGAGAGAAAGCGGCGAGAGCAGTTGAAGCTGCTTACAAGTTCATTAACAGACCAAAACCTAAAATTATTTTCTCTGAAAGCCCTTTCACCGCTTTTAGGGTTGCTATATCAATCGCAGAAGGAAATAAGAATCTTTTTGGAGCATGGCAAGAACAAATAGATCTTGCATCTCAAATCAGCAAAAATATTTTCTATAACTTAACTAATTTATTGAGTGAAAAATTAATTAATTCGTTAGGGAACAATATTGGAGAAGAAATATCAAGCCATCTAGTGAACAATTTAACAGGAAAAATCTTCAAGAATGATGATCAAACTTCTCTGCGAAACAGAGAACTTATAGAGCGAACTAATTTGTTGGCTGGGCTTTTCAAACCGGAAGTGTACTATCGACAGTCCAGTGAGTTAGATTTTTGCATTTCTGCGTTGAATCGATATTCAGATCGTAAAGGATGGGAAATTATTCTGCCTTTGATTCAGGAATGTGCCTGGATATTTCCGTTTTCAGGCACAGCAATTATATGCGATCGCCCCCGCATTCTTCGCTTTGATTCTGAAACCCGACTCCACGCTGAAGGCGAACCTGCCATTCAATTTGCGGATGGCTACAGCTTGTATTCCCATCATGGTGTGACGTTGCCCGAAAAATATGGCACTGTGCATCCGCATCAGTGGCAATCAGAATGGTTGTTAACCGAAGGTAATGCCGAACTCAGGCGAGTGTTGATTCAAGGCATTGGTTACGCGAGAATCTGTCAGGAATTACAGGCGATTGAGTTAGATGACTGGCAAGAATACGCGCTGCTCAAAATTGATGCGGAGGCTGATGTCGAGCCGATTTATTTGCTCAAAATGACCTGTCCGAGTACGGGGCACATTCATGCGCTGAGAGTGCCGCCTGCCATGACGACTGCTAGAGAAGCCATCCGGTGGGTTAATTGGGATATCGATCCAGAAGCGTTTGCGGTGCAGACCTGAGCAATATTGCTTATGAAACGATCGCACAGCCTAGTAGGATGGATGGGTGAGCAAAACTGCGATCGACACCCTGCCATCTACAATCCTCATGACTCAGCCAGACAGCATTGCGCCTCACGGTGGGCAACTCATTAACCGCATCGCCACACCAGACCAGCGCGCCGAATTGCTCGATAAAGCCGACTTTTTGCCTAGAGTGACGCTGGCAGCGCGGGCGGTTTCAGATCTGGAAATGATTGCGATCGGTGGCTTTAGTCCCCTCACGGGCTTTATGAATGAGGCGGACTATAACGGGGTCGTCAACGATATGCACCTGGCAAACGGCTTGCCCTGGTCGATCCCCATCACGCTACCTGTGTCAGAAGAAGAGGCGGCACCGCTTAAGGAAGGGAGCCTGATCCGCTTAGACAATCCCTACGGTACGTTTGTTGGCGTTTTGCAGTTGACCCAAAAATATCGCTACGACAAGCGACACGAAGCATTACTGGTCTACCGCACGAACGAAGAGAAGCATCCCGGCGTGTCGGTTGTTTACAAGCAGGGTGCGGTGAATCTGGCAGGCGATATCTGGCTGCTTCAGCGCAATCCTCATACGCTCTTTCCCACGTATCAAATCGATCCGCTGGAGTCGCGATCGCTCTTTCGGGGCAAAGGGTGGAGGTCGATCGTGGGTTTCCAAACGCGCAATCCCATCCATCGCGCTCACGAATACATCATCAAGTGTGCGCTCGAAACGGTTGATGGGCTGTTTTTGCACCCATTGGTCGGTGCCACGAAGGAAGACGACATTCCCGCCGATGTGCGGATGCGCTGCTACGAAATCATGCTGGAGCACTACTTTCCTAGAGAGCGGGTCATTCTAGCGATTAATCCCGCTGCCATGCGCTATGCCGGACCGCGTGAGGCAATTTTCCACGCCCTCGTCCGCAAAAACTACGGCTGTACTCATTTCATCGTTGGGCGCGATCATGCTGGCGTAGGCGACTACTACGGCACTTACGACGCGCAGTACATCTTTGATGAATTTGAACCCGGCGAACTGGGCATCACGCCGATGAAGTTTGAGCACGCCTTCTACTGCCTGCGAACGCAGTCAATGGCAACCACGAAAACCAGCCCCAGCACCCGCGAAGAGCGCATTCACCTGTCGGGAACCAAAGTGCGCGAACTCCTCCGTAAAGGGGAACTGCCGCCACCAGAATTTTCTCGCCCCGAAGTTGCGGCTGAGCTATTGAGAGCGATGCAGGCTCCAGAAATTTCGTATGAGATTTAGGTAGAAGGCAGAGGGCAGAAGGCTAAAGGCTAAAGGCTAAGTTTTTATACTTTATCCTTCATCCTTTATCCTTCCCTCCTCACTCCTCACTTAATCCTGCTGATGAGAAAACTGACGCGCTCCGATCGCTGAAAGCACGATCGCGGCTAAGAGCAGCACTGGAATGACATACCAGGGAAACTGCGAGAGCGATAGGTAGGCAGCCGCTCGTAGCCCCAAACTGGTGTAAGTAAGGGGCAAAAGATACACAATAACTTTGAGCGCGATCGGCAGCGTCACCGGATCAAAAAAGGTTGCACCCAGGAACGACATGGGCACAATGACGAAGTTGTTGTAAATGCCCACACTTTCCAGTGATTTGACATTCAGCCCCACGATCACACCCAGAGCTGAAAAGACAGCACAGTTCAGCAGCAGCACCAGCAGAAACAGCGGATTCAGAAAGCTCCATACTTTGCCAGTACAGAGAATGGCGACCAAAATCACCGATGCTGCGGTTAGCATCCCACGCACAATGCCTGCCATCATCTTGCCAATATGCAGCGCCAGAGGGTGCACGGGCATCAACAGCATTTCTTCAAAGGTTTTGGTGAAAAGACGATCGCCGCAGATTGAAAAGGTCGTGCCGCCAAAGCTAATCACCATTGATGACAGCGCCACCATACCGGGCAAAATAAACTGCAAATAATTATCCCCAGCCGAGGGCTTCATCGCAGAGTCGAGCGCACTCCCCAGCCCCAAACCAAAACCCACAATGTAGATCAATGGCGACACCAACCCAGAAGCGATGACCTGCACGAGTCGGACGCGGAGATCAAGCCAATCGCCCCAAAAGACAGTGAGACAATCGCTCCAAAGGGTCTGAAGCATAGAGCTTGAAGCAGGTTTACTGAACGGCAGTCGTGTTTGAAGGCTCACAGGCTTAACCAATTGATGGCGCTCGACTATTGTGACATCTTGCCTGCTCCTGCAACGACTTCGACCCTGGATGGTAAATTTGGCTTGGGATGGCACACCCATGAACTTTTTGTTGCTGCTGAGGATGAGAATACGCTAAGGTGACTCGCAGATGACAATAGCCATTCTTCCTGTGCAGGCTGCTCCCCATTCGCGGCATACTGAGAACAGAAGGGCACCTTCTAACGCTTTCCAAACCGGGTCAGATGACTATGAAACGTAAATCCAGGAACTCAGGCTCCAGCTATGACCGTGATATCGATCGCGATGAGCGTGATTACGACAGCTACCCCGCTTCAGATGCTTCAAAGCAAAAACCAGCGAAAGGCTCGATCGCGTCTCTGTTCAACGCCACGGCTCTAGCGGTACTCGCTGGTATTTTCATCTTAGGGATTGGGGTTGGTCTGGGCTTTAGCTCTGTTTCCAGCTCTGGCGCGGGTAAGATTGTGACCGACTTTGACCTGAGCCAGCGAGCGCCCAACGCCGAACTCTGCGCTCAGTTTGGTTCTGCCGCCATTACGATGGATACGCGTGTTTTTGTCACCCTGAACCCGCTGAACGTCTACGTCTCTCAACCCAGCACTCAGCCCGGATGCGTTCTCCGTACCAACAACTGGTCAATACTGGAGCAAAAAGGTTTGGTCAAGTCTGAGCAAGTACGCGACTGTAAAAACCGCATGAACACCTTCGGCTTTACGGATGCTCTGGAGCGATCGCCCAAAATCGACTGCATCTACCAGAACGACGCTGCCAAGAACTTCTTTCTCACTGATCCCGGTACAGGCGGAGCGCCAAAGCCAGAGAACGAGAAGTATTAAATTCAAATCGACTCAACACAGAGGCAGGGTTCACACGAATTCTGCCTCTGTGCTTTTTGATGCCGCACGGTTAGCTATTCTGCACCACGAAGATCCTGCGTCAACCGAACCTGAACTACCTGATCTGGTTGGATCGTGGCAGGTTTAGGTGCAGTCAGAAGCGTAGTTGCAGCGCCAGCAGCGGCTCCGCCAAGTGCACCCAAGCCGACCGAACCGCCGATCGCACCCAGCACACCACCTGCCAGTACGCCAATGCCAGAATTGAGTGCCAGATTATTACCTTCAACCTTGCGAGAACCATCGATCGTCTCAGACTGTGCCACTAACGGCACGGTACGCCCTGCGACGACGATCGCCTGCGTGACAAACTGACTGCCTGCCGCTGTGGTCTCAAACCGTCCCGTAACCGTACTGCCTGCGGGTGCCAGCAGGTTTCCAGAGCCATCACGCAGCTCTGTCAGTAGCACGAGTATTTCTTGCTGCGGGCGATCGGCGCTCAGCATCAAGGTAGAGTTGCCGGGATAACGCAGGTTAAGCGTTGTACCAGCAGGCAACAAAACATTGGGAGCAGCAGGCTTAAAGGCTTGGCGAACGCCATCGGTCGCCTTTGGCAAACCATTGAACGGTTGACCAACTCCAGCGGCAAGAGATCCTGCAGGCAGCGGTTGACCAAACTCTACGCTCGACACAGAGGCAGGGCTTCTTGGAGGCTGTTTGATGGTCGTGGCATCATAGCCTGGAGTGGTCAATGGCACCGCAGTCGCTGCGGGCTGTAGCGGTGCTTGCAATGGCACGCTATTTAGCGGTGGAGCAAGGTTTACGTTCGAGGAGGGCTGTTTCACCGTGTTGGCATCGTAAAACGTTTGTGCGGCTCCTGGCTGTACGGTTGTCGGTGCAGGAGTCTGTTGCAGAGGCGGTACGTCAACAGGTGGAACCACCGTCCCACTGGGAGAGAAGATAGAGGTTGGCGGTGCCGCTTCAATAACTGGTGGTGCGATCGTTGGCGCTAAGCTAGGCGTACCAACCCGAATGGGCGGCGGCACACTGACGCTTGGCTGGGAAGTGGAACTGGTAGAGATTCCATCCGGTGGAGCGTCTAAAGCAGCGTCGGGTTGCCCAGGTTTGGCTGGAGCCGTATTGAGCGACGAACCAGGAGTACTTAATGGAGGCACCGTAACGCTTGGTGTCGGTGCTAAGGACGCGGCTGCTAATGTTGTTGGAATGTCCAACGCTGGCAGGTTTGGTGCGACAGAAGCCTGTGTCGCACGGCTGGCAACTGTAGCCGGGGTTGGTTTGGCAGTTGCAGGCGCACTATTGAGGCTAACGGTTGCTTGTGGCGTTGGCTTGGTTGTTGATCGTGGCGTTGGATTAGCAACCGATCGTGGTGTTGGCTCGGCAGACTGAGGCGGAGAAGCTAAGGTCGGCTGAAGCGATGCTCTACTAGAAGAAAGCGCGGTGGGCGTTGGTACCGCGATCGCCACTCCACTGCGAGTATCTACCGCGACGTTTGGATCAACCGGAGGCGCTCCTACAGGGGGTAGAGGTGTAACCGTCGGCGTATTAGGATTCGGCGCGGAGGGCAGAACAGGCGCAAGTGCTACAGACGGAGCTGCAGTGGCGCTAGGAACGACAACAGAGGGCTTTTCATCGTTTCTAGCTTCTGTCGCAGGGATGGCTGAGGCGGGTGTTTGACTACTGCTCGCTACGGGTGGCGAAGGTACATTGCTTGTTGGTTTTAGCGGCTGGGGCTGCGCGATCGGTGTCTTTGTGTTAGCGGCTGCCGCAGCGGTTGATGCACTGGTAGCCGATGGCGTTGTCAGCGGTTTAGTTGCTGGCACGATCGGAACAATGGCACGTGTACGCGATTGATTAGGTGCTAACGGTTTGACTGCTACCGCATTAGCAGAGAATGACTTGGTGATCAGGGGTTGCAGCAGCCAGCGGGAATTGCCCGATCGAGCCGCATCATTTCCTATCTTTTGGAGCTTGACTTGACCGGGCGCGAGCGAAACGCCCGGTGAAATCTCCATGACAATGCGGGTCAGCCCTGGCTCAAACTGAGAAACTCGAATCTGGCGCACGGCACCAGCATACGTTTTCTGAGCGCTGACAGCACCGACAGCGGTATCAGGGAGGTCAACCACAATGCGGGCAGGTTGAGCCATCAAAAAATAGCGTGGAGTGGTGCCATCCTTAACGGTAATTTCGAGCTGATTTACCGCTGGATCAAAATTCCAATTGGTTAAGGACGCTGCCTGCACAGAAAGAACCGTTGCTTCTGTCGCCACTGCATTGAGAGCCGCGATCGATGCCGCAAGCAGCCGTCTTATAAAAGCTGACTGTATTGGTAGCGATCGCCGTTCGGGATGAGATCTTGATTCAAATTTCTGACTTTGCATCATCTTGTGCTAACCGCGTCCAACAAATCTGGCGTTTTGAGCTGGCTTTAAGGATAGTCGCAACTGGAACATTTAGCCATTACTGCACCCCTTTGGAACGCCAGTCAAAGCCATCAGCCTTTAAGCCTTTCTAAAACGTGTCCAAGGCTCAACTAAACGCGCTCAAACTGCGTTGTGCTGATGGCTGACTGTGATGGCTGTTGTTAACACGACTGACCGGGAACACACGACTGACCTTCACCCTATTTAGGGACAGCACCCCTACTCCATCCCATAATGGCACCAGATGTGGAGTTTGAATGCTTTGTTCGTTAAATTTTATTGCGCTTTATCTTGGTTCACAAAAAATTGAGGCGCTCCTGTGATGCGATCGCCTCAATCTGTTCACGTCGCTCACGATAGTCCGCGTCTTCTAGCACTGGCTGACTGTCATCCAGCGCGATCGTGTGCGTTAATTCAAGCCACGACGTGCAGCCACCATACGACTGGTCATAAGCAATAATCTGCGGTTGAGGCAGCGTGTAGACTCGCAGCAGCAACACATCGATTGGTTTAGTCGGCTTCCACTGTAGCCGTTCTGACACAAACGCTTCATTCCAGATGTGAAAAGGGAGTAGTGCCGCCAACGCTGCTGCATCGCTGATCTGAAACCGATCGCCGATCGTTGCCCATGAGCCAATGCGAACCGTTTCAGGGTGCCAACCCGACTCTACAGGTGTGATGGTAGCGGCATAGTACGGTTTAACCAGATGCGATCGCTGATGCTCATATGTGGGATACAGCAAGACACGATCGTGCGCGATCGTGAACCTACCGCCAGTTTCACGAATACCGCCCTTCCGCAGCAGTACGATCGTCTCACCCTGCTCCAGCGCCTTGACCGCCACCTGCCACTCTTTCAAGGCATGAATTAGCGTCTGCGTCGGTTCGATTGCCATTTCGCTACCCTCAACAATCTCCCTACCTAACGTGCAAATTCAGTGCTGCCTATCCCCACTCCCTACTCCCTACTCCCTATCCCTCACCGATCAAAAATCTTGGCAAAGAACTCTCCCACCACCATCACAAAAGGAAAAAGAATCCCTGCAAGACCGATCGAGCCGCTAAACTGTCCTAGCAAACTCAGTAACGTTTTGCTACCACTCGCCGCCCGCTCATTCGTCATGGCAATAAAGCGAGAACTGCCGCCTAAAATCAGTGCTCCACCGATCCCTAGTGGAATGCTAAGACCAAACCAAAACTTCAGGCGATCACTCGGTCGAATCGCTCCTAAACCTGGCAGCACCAAAAAACTGACGATCTCAATGACGATCCACAAGAGTATTCCCTTGAGAAAATCTTTTCGCCAGAGGTCGTCGAAAGAAAAGTTGCTCATAGTTGACTTAAGGTTAGACTCAATCGCTGAAGCAAAATACTTTCAGCGTTAATACGACTCCTGATGCTCAGTGTGCCGTCTTTAGGACAGCATTGTGCAGACTGGCTATGTGTGCATTATCCAATGCCGCTGCTCTCATTACCTTACGTCCAAAAGCCGTCTAGCGATCGACGCAATCTTCAGCATTTCTCAATGCTTTTAGAGCTAAGCGATGAGCATCGTTGACTAGGATGAAAACAAGCTACGATCGAACTCGCGCCAGTACACAACGCTGAACACCGCAGCATTCTCATCTTAAGAGGCAACGATGACAACCCACGATCTCCTGATGCTAGTGCTGATGCTATCTCCTGGCATCGTCCTTTCAGTCGCAATTATGGCAACCTTTGCCGCAGGCGGCTAAAGGTAGAGCGTGGGAACGTAGCGATCGAGAAGGTTTTGAGTTAGATTTCTGAGTTCCTGCTACCGCTTCCTTCAGCCCTCCTCTTTTAGCCTTTAGCACTCATCCCTTAGCCTTCTGTTCCTACACCGCTAAGCCAATCTCTCGCAGGCGTTGTTGAAGATACTCACCAGCGGTGATGCTGGGAAACTTTTGTGCCTCGCTTCTGGCGATGCAGTTTAGGAGAGGCGTGAGATCGACTTCAGCACGAGGGTGTACAAAGAACGGTATCGAAAACCGTCGTGCTCTACTATCAGCAGGGTTGATTACACGATGAGTAGTGCTTTTGAGTAGCCCATTCGTGAGTTGTTGGAGCATATCGCCACTATCGACGATGATCTGACCGGGTAGCGCTCGAATCGATCGCCAGGTGCCATCCCGTTGCAGCAATTCCAGCCCATCATCTGTGGCTTCGCATAAAAGTGTGAGTAAGTTAATGTCTTCATGGGCGGCAGCACGAAGACTCGCGGGATGGGCATCAGGCGCGATCGGTGGGTAGTGCAGCACTCGAAGAATCGTATCGCTATCGTGCGTCATGTCACTGAGCAAATTTTCTGGTTCGCCTAAATAAAGGGCGCAGGCTCTCAGCAGCTCGGTTGCACACGCATCTAGTTGTGCGTATAGCTGATTCATCACTGTGGCAAACGCAGGCACTTCTACGGGCGAGACGTTTGGCAGATAGGGAGCAGCGAGAGTCTGTTCAGGTGAAAGTTCTCGACCGACGTGCCAAAACTCCTTGAGATCAGAGACAGGATGATCTTTCGCGTGTTCACGCCCAAACGCTGTAAAGCCGCGCTGACCGTTTAGTGTTGGCTCCTCGTAGCGCCGTTTCACAGCTTCTGGTAGCGTAAAAAACGCTTCAGCTACCTCGTAGGCAGACTGAATCAGCGTTAAGTCAACCCCATGATGCGTTACGGCAAAGAAGCCAATGTCTTCTAGCGCTTTGCCCAGTTGAGTGACAAAGGCTTGGCGACGATCGCTTGCCTGATCGCTTGCCTGAAAATCGCGCAAATCCAGCACGGGAATAGTCTGTGTAAGAAGCATTGTGACGACAAGAAACGAACGACCAGAATTGGGTGTAGGGTGTGAAACGTAGGAAAAAAGGAGGCACACCTTGGCAACTATTATCTGGTTGATCTTAGTCTATGCACTGCTTGTCACGATCGGCGGCATTATCGGCTACGTCAAAGCGAAGAGCAACCAATCGCTCATTTCAGGTTTGGGCAGCGGGGCTGCATTGGCGATCGCCTGGTATGTTAGTATACAAAATCCTATGCTTGGATTGGCACTAGCTGCCCTGATTGCCTTAGCCTTGCTAGTTGTTTTTGCCCTTCGCTTTCGGTCAACAAGCAAATTTATGCCTGCTGGTTTATTGGCGCTTTTGAGTTTGGCAGCTACGGTTTTGTTTGCGATCGGGTGGTCGATGTTTCAGCAGGCTTAAGGCGCGACCCAGTCAGTGGTTTCATTTCACAATGCCTCTGGATTGATGCCCAGTTCTCTGAGTTTGGCTGCCAGTTTATCCGATCGCTGCCGTTCCTGTTCTAACTGCTGTTGGGCTTGCTGATTCTGCTCTGCCAATTCTAAGTTCTGCTCTATCAGTTCTAGATAGGTTGCAAACTTCTCGCCATCAGAGCGATAGATTTCTAACTCTCCATTGACCAGCTCAAAGCGAACGGTTAAACGGGGACTAACCCATCCGATCGGGTTTTCAATCACCTCCAAGAAATCGCCAGAGCGCAGCCAACCGCTGAAGTCTCCTTTGTCTGGATCGTAGAGATAATATTCCTCGACTCCATAACGTTCATAGAAGCGGAACTTCTTCGCCATTTTTACGAGCGTGTTTCCAGGAGAGAGAATTTCGGCGTTGCTGAATCGAGGTATGAACCGCAAAATCCGCCCTCACCCTAACCCTCTCCCAAAGGGCGAGGGGACAAGAATTCTAGCTCCCTTCTCCCCAGGGAGAAGGGCTGGGGATGAGGGAAAATCATACTTGCATTCAGCAACGCCAGAATTTCAAAAGCGACTTGAGGTGGAATGTGATCTTCTTGCCATTGCTGGTAAGAGCCACGATCGCCTTTTGGACGACCAAAAATCACCATCGTATCGGGAGCGGCTTTCATCGTGTTGCTGCCCTCGACGGGATACCAGAGCAAATCGCCAGCGACAAAAACGTTGGGATCATACTTAAACAGCGCTTCGCAGCCCAGCTTGACGGTGACAATCCAGTTAAACTGCTTCGTATGATCAGACAGCGGTTGTCCATCGCTGTCAGGATAAGTGACCTGGTCCAAAGCAGGCGATCGCGTCATGTCAGCTTATCCTCACTTAGCAGCAAACTGAAGCACCTGATTCAACTTACCACTACGAAATCCTTCCAGGTCGAGGGTGACGTAGAGAAAGCCGAAGGATTGAAAGGTCTCGACCAGAGCGGGCAAATCTGTCGTTAAGACGAATTCTTTAAGCTCCTCAGCGGGAAGTTCAATCCGAGCGGTATCACCTTCAGAACGGACTCGAAAGGTTCTCATCCCCATCCGCCGGAGCGAGGCTTCGGCTCTACCAACGCGCTGCAATTTGGCGATCGTAATTTCCTCGCCGTAGGGAAACCGCGAACTAAGGCATGGTTGAGCAGGCTTATCCCAGCAGTCAAGCCCTAAGTGCCTTGCAAGTTCGCGGACTTCTGCTTTGGTAATGCCAAGTTCTGCAAGCGGCGATCGGGCACCGCGTTCTTTTGCTGCCTGAATGCCCGGTCGGTAGTCGGATAGATCATCTGCGTTCACGCCATCCACCACGTAGGGGTAGCCGCGCTCTAGCGCCAGCGGTTTCAGCGTATCGTGCAGTTCACTTTTGCAAAAATAGCAGCGATTCACCGGGTTTGCCGTGTAGTTGGGATTGTCCATTTCGTGGGTGCGTACCAACTCGTGAGCAATACCAATGTCTACTGCCTGAATGCCCGCCTCTTCCAAATCTTCTGGCAAGAGAGAGGGTGAAACGGCGGTGACAGCAAGGGCACGATCGCCCAACACATCGTAGGCAACTTTGGCAACCAAGGTGCTATCAATGCCACCAGAATAGGCAATTAGCGCCCGTTCCATCTCGGCAAACAGTGTTTTTAGTTGTGTCAGCTTTTTTGTCAGCATTGCTCAAACGCCCCCAGCGATCGTCAAAAGGAAAGTCCCTCCCTTACAACCTTAACGTTTCTGTTGGTGTGCTAGTGGCTAACAGCAGTGGGTGCTCGATAGAAACGTTGTGCCACGCCATAGACAACGTTCCTGAATGGACTGGTGACTCCAACCGTTCTTACTTACGCGTTTGGCAGGCAAGGTTGATGCGATCGCCCAATTGCCGTAAGGTTTGCGCCATGCTGGGATCGTTCTCTTTGAGCTGAGCGATTTTGTCGCAGCTATACATGACAGTGGTGTGGTCTTTGCCACCAAACTCTTCGCCGATTTTGGGCAAGCTCAGATCAGTGTGGTGCCGCATCAGGTACATGCCAATTTGACGGGCAACGCTGATTTCGCGGCGGCGGGAACTTCCTTTCAGGTCATCGACCGACACATCAAAGACTTCGGCGATCGCTAAGATGACCGCTTCTGGCGATGCTTCGACTTTCTCCACAGGTGGATTGAGAACTGGAGCAATATTCTCTACCGTCATCGGCAGCCCTGAGATGGAGATGTAGGCAACCGCTCGAATCAAAGCCCCTTCCAGTTCACGAATGTTGTTGGTGTAGCTAGAGGCGATGTATTCAATTACCTCGCGGGGCAGGCGCATGTTTTCGTATTCGGCTTTCTTTTGCAGAATTGCCATGCGTGTTTCCAGGTCAGGGGGCTGAATGTCCGCAATTAAGCCCATTGAGAAGCGCGAACACAGTCGTTCCTGGAGGCGTGGGATCTGGTTAGGGGGGCGATCGGATGCCAGTACGACCTGTTTACCCGTCTCATGTAGCGTGTTGAAGGTGTGAAAAAACTCTTCTTGAGTGTATTCCTTGCCTTCAATAAACTGAATATCATCGACCAGCAGCACATCCACCGCGCGATACCGTTCCTGAAAGCTCTGCCGACTGTCCTTGCGAATCGCGGTAATCAGATCATTGGTGAACTGTTCGGTAGAAACATAAACAATGCGTGAGGTCGAGCAAATTTCGAGCCGATAGTGCCCGATCGCCTGCATCAGATGCGTTTTGCCCAGTCCGACTCCGCCACATAAAAAGAGGGGATTAAACTCGCGTCCGGGCGACTCGGCAACTGCTAACGAAGCTGCGTGCGCCATGCGGTTGTTAGAGCCAACGACCAGGCGCGAGAACACATATTTAGAATTTAAATCACTCCGCGCACCGTTGCCATTGGAGGTAGCTGCCGTGGGGCTGGCTGGCGGTGCATCAGACAGGTTTGCCTGAGATGGGAGGGGCCAAAACATATCGGCGTTATCGGTTGTGGCATCATCCCCTTGAGCGATCGTGATGTGGATGTCGATCGGGTGCCCCATCACTTCCTGGACGACTTCGGCGATCGTCTTGATGTAGTACTTTTGGAGCCAGTTACGGGCAAAGGGATTGGGCGTACGAATGACCAGACAGTTATCGTCTAGCTGTTCTGCCACTGCCGTTTTAATCCAGGTTTCAAAGGTGGGGCGACTGAGCTGGATCTGTAACCGTTCCAGCACCTGCGTCCAAAGATTTTCGAGCGTAATTTCGACCACGAACCGTTACCCCTTACCAATAAATGGCGACTTGAAACCGAGTGAACCGGAAAACCCGACTCCCCTACTGGGGCTGCCATCATGGCACTGCCCTCAAAAGATGCACCGAAATTAGCTTAATTGCAAGTCTAGAGTGAGCAAATTGACAATCAGCTTAGGTAAGCAACGCTAAACATCTGGCTCCATATATAGCGTTCGATTTGCTTAGTTAGTTTAGTAGTAGCGTATCAGATCCTGCTGGGGACGATCGTGCTCGGTTTAGCAGTTGGGCTTTACTGCCAAGCAGCTTTACCCTAATTGAGTTCTGTCTACGTCAAGAGACGTAGAGGCGCTGTGGTTCAGCACTCAACGCGTTAGGGCAGCGCGATCGTGGACAAAAGGAGCGAAGACGAAACCAGTCCCTCAATAGATTTGCAGAAGAGCAGTCTACCTGATTTTCCACAGGCAAACGACTGCACTTAGACCATCTTTAGAATTTGAGGGGATAGAAGGCAGAGGGCAAAGGGCAGAGGGCAAAGGGCAGAGGGCAGAGGGCAGAAGGGAAGGTTTGAGTTCAGGGTCAGCATTCAACAGCAGCTTTTAAGCCTTGAGATTGCTGCCTCCTGCCTCCTGCCTCTTCGCGGAAGTGAGGTGTGAGGAGTATTAGCTTCTGCCTCCTGCCTCCTGCCTCCTGCCTCCTGCCTCCTGCCTTCTGCCTCTCCTACTCACTTACTTCCCCGCTTCTGCAGGCTGTGCTGCTTCTGGCAGGTTGGCTTCCATTTTGAGGCAGTTTAAGCCATCGACTTGAAGTTGATACTCGACGCGATCCATCAGGCGATTCAAGATGAGCCAGCCGTAGCCACCTTCTTGCATTAATTCCGGGGTCGGCTCCGCGTAGGTAGCCACATCATAGCCAGTGCCGTGATCCCAAATTTCGAGGGCGATATCCCGCTCTTGCAATTCGAGTCGAATGAGCACAGGTAAGGCAGGTTGGTCTTTGTGAGCATGACGGACGACGTTGGAGTATGCCTCAACCAGCACCAGCCGCAGACGATTGGATTGTCGAGTCCAGTCAACGCGATCGCCCAGTTCAACCTCTAAGCTGTCCAAGAGCCAATTTTCGACCACTGCCAAAAACTTTAGATCGCTGGGTACGTGAAGCTCAGTTCTCATTAACTACAGAACCTCCAGAGAGAGTATGGTCTGGTCGTCTTCTTGGATTGTATTGTGCGATCGAATCCGCGAAAGTAAGTGGCTCAAGTCAAGCGGTGCATGTTCTTGCATCAGCATTTGCCATAAACCAGCCTGTTGCAGCATGGCAGTCACTGTTGGAAGGGTGCCTGTACCACCATTACCAGCGCCATTACCAGCGGTTGCAACGGTCGCTTCCGTAATACCGTCACTGGTCAGCAGCAGTACTTCACCTGAATTCAGCTCCATACTGCCAGCCGCAGCTTTCCAGATGGGTAGAATGCCCAACGGTACGCCGCGCACTTTCAGATAATGCGGCTCGACGAGGGATGATCCTTGCGCGGCAACCTGCGCGGCGACGTTGCGGCTTGACCATACCAGAGGGTAGATGTGTCCAGCATTGGCATAAACGAGCTGGCGAGTAGACGGGCTGTAGCGCGCCAGTACCATGGTAATAAAGCAATTGGTGCTCACCAAGTCCTCAGAAAGGCTGCGGTTTAAGTTTTGCATGACCAGATGCGGTTCGGGTGGTACTTCCTGAGAAAGCTCTCGCCGCAAAACTGAAATGGCACTTGCCATAAACAGGGCGGCAGGCACCCCCTTGCCAGAGACATCGCCGACGGCTAACCAAATGTCGCCTTGAGGATGGGCGTACACCTCAAAAAAGTCGCCACCCACTTCACGCGCTGGGAAGCAGCACGCCTGAACTTTCATGCCATCCAGGTCAGGCAGGCTTTGGCGTAACAGATTGCCTTGAATCTGACGGGCAACCGCGAGTTCTGCCCGCATCTGTTCTGCTTGCTCTTGGGTACGCTGATAGAGCTTTGCTTGCGATAGAGCTAATGCTGCCTGGTCGGCAACACCCTGAATGAGTTCAATGTCTTCAGTTGACCAGGGTGGCTCGATCGCCCCCCGATCGAGCGACAGCACCGCCAGAAACTCTTGTTGATAGATGAAGGGTACAACGAACTGAAAGCCCTTTCCGGCGTGCCCTTGCGCTGTTTGAATCTGACGCGTTTGCAACGTCATTTGCATAAGGGGATCGTCAGTTGTGTCACTTAGAGTTTGCTGCCTATCCTGACATTCCTGAGCACCTTCCTGGTAGATAAAGGCTTCTGGTACCAGGCAATCGTCCTCAACGGGACGCAGCACACAACGGCTTGCCCCAAATGTTTGTCCCACTGTCCTGGCTACAGTATGCAGGATACTATCATAGTCAAGGGATTCTCGAATCGCAGTAGTCATGGCGTTAAACAGCGATTCGCGTCGGAGTGCCCGTCTGAGTTCATTCGTACGCTGCTTAAGCACCTGATACGTTTCAGCCGCTTGCTGGACAATACTTTTCAGTTGCTCAGGGTTCCATGGCTTGGTGATGTACTTGAAGACTTTGCCAGAGTTGATGGCTTCTACGAGATCTTCAACATCGGTATAGCCAGTGAGCACGATCCGAATCGTATCGGGATAGCGATCGACCGTTTTGCTGAGAAATTCTGTCCCCAGCATTTCGGGCATCCGCTGGTCTGAAATGATGATCGCCATTTCTCCCTGCTGCTCCAAGATTTGCAGTGCCGCGATCGCGCTCTCGGCAGCAATCACCTCAAAGTCACGCCGAAACGTGCGATAAAGCAGATCCAGGTTGTCTGGCTCATCATCAACCACCAGCAGCTTAAGCTTCGTCCTCGTTCCGTGAGTCATGCCAATACTCCACTATTAAGCACAAGGGTACCCTGCCGCAAAGCCTCACCAACACGCTACTAGCGATACCGATTCACTAGCATAAAGTACCCTGTTTAGTTTGAGCTTGATCAATGCGAGCGTTACCAACCGTACGCGAAGGTAGGAGGCGGTACTCAAAAAAGAGTCGGAAAGCAATTCCGAACATAACACTCCTCACTCCTCACTCCTCTCTTGTGTGCGGCGAAATTGATACGATTCTGCTTTTGCGCCCCAAACTTGCTTACCTGTCGCGTCGAAACCGCGATCCCAGGTATCCATACCAATGGAGCGCAGCACAATATGGTTCTTGATTCTCACCGCGCCTCTGACGTTAGCAGGACAACCATCAACTGGTGTATTGCCCACATAGTTGTCACCGGAGCGGCGGAGAAAGACACTGCAAATAGCGGTACCCATCGCTTCAGGTTTTACTACGCGATCGACCGCAGCTTTGTTGCAGAAATTAATCCATGCCGTAGCCTGAGCAGGTTTGAAGGAACGCGATTGCACGCTCTGACTGACAGGACTGGCGCTAAGCTGCAAAAAACGCTGTCGATATGGTTTGGCTAAAGCGTTAGCAAGCGCTTGCTCCTGATAGAGCACGATCGCCTGACGCTGCACTCCGTCTCTGCCTGTCAAAGTGACCTGGCACGTTGTCATGCGAACATCGGAGATTTTGGGATTGACACTCGCCTGTGCCGCAGTAGACATGACACCTTCCAACCGAGCAGCAACCACTTTGACCTGCTGCTCCAATGGCATCGGAGCATCGGCACACGCAAGCTGAACCGTTGTCATGAGGCAAAAAGTTGTCAGCGCGATCGTGGATCGATACATCACAGCACACTACCGCATCATCAAAAATGTTTGTTCTTTTCAAGATGGTATCGCGCTCCAAGGTAAAAACCCGGTTTCTGCATCACGCAACGCTTTTTCCTTCAGCCTCCTCTGGCAAGCCACGTATCTGCTTGCGCTAATTGCGCTTGCCAGGTGGCATAGCCGTTTGCATTCAAATGCAACCCATCTGTGGTTAGCTCACGACGCAAGCTACCGTCTGCATCAGTAAATTGGGAGTAGAGATCCAGGAAGATTGCACCATCCTGTTTGGCGATCGCGGCGAGTTGTTCATTAAGCCAGCCAATGCGGTTACCAGGAACAATCGCTGTTCGAGTGGGTAGAATGGATTGCACAACAATACGGGCATGTGGATGTGACTGCTGTAAGCGGCGCACAATCTGGCGGAGATTCCACAAAATGTCGTTATCGGTTGCGCCTTGCTTCAGGTCATTAATACCAGCCATCACGTAAATTGCTTGAGGACGAGCATTGGCAAACGCAGGTAACCGCTGAAGGATCGCGCTGGTGTTTTCGCCAGAAATCGCCTGGTTGAGCCAGAGTTGCCCCGTTGGGAGACGATCGCTTGGAAACCACAGGCTCAGCGAATCGCCTACCATCACCGACAGGCGACGGTTGCCTTGTCCGCCAGTTGCCGCTTTCGCCTCTAACGCAAGCAGGGTTCGCCACTGGTTATAGGTTGGCTCTCCAGTTGCCCGCAGCCAGATATCGCGGAAACTGTCGATCGGTAAGCGCGTGTAAAGCCTGCCCGATCGCAGAGCGGCAAAGCGCTGCCAGTAAAACTGACTACACGAACTGGGCAAGCCAAACTTGGGCTGAGAAAATTCGGTGGCATCCTGTCTGGAGTCCGGTTGCACATTTGGCTGCAAGAGTGCTTTAGGCTGAGATGCGTTCTTTGACGAATGCTTCCGACGAGAGCGTGTCGACTTGCGGTCAAACGCTACGAACGCTGCTGATGGTGGTGCATTGATCGAAGTTGGCTGGGCTAAGCCTTTAGCCAACACGGTCGCCAACAGAGAAAGATCAGTCATTGTCGCTGCAAGAAACTTATGCTTTCCTAGTCACGATCGTCCGACCGAATCAGGAAAGTTTTTGGCAAGATTTGCATCGCCAAGGCACTTTCTGCTTCCATAACGCCACTTTTGTGGAACGATCGAGCGCTTCGGGGAAACTGTCTCAGATTGAGAGCCGACGCAGAGAGACTTTCTTCACAAGAAGCTGTTGCTCATCCAGAAGCCGTCCTTGGCAACTACAGCGATTCTTGCTTGAGTGTGGTGAAAGCCTTTAAGTCTTAAGGCAAAAGGAAAACTGCCCTCTGCCCTCTGCCCTCTGCCCTCTTCACTTGTTTAGAGACTGCTGCACCACTTTTTTACGTCTCAACTATTGCTGCAAGCCGCAGAGGTAAAATAAAAGTTAGAAAAGTTTGTCCACAACAATTGGCACAAAAGCTGCCTTGTCAATCTTTCTTAACCCAATAGTTGTCGCTTAATGACGTTTTATTTCGATACTGGAGCGAAAAATGACGATTAATTGTGCTGAAGCCTGTGTAAAAGGGTGTGTATTGGGAGACCAATGCCCAAACCTGGAATATAAAGCTAAAGCAGCTAAGTTTATTAGCGAAACCTCATTAGATCAAATGCTGGAGATGGCAGAAAACGCTGTGAGGAAAAAGCGTATGGAGCCGCCCCAGTGGATTTTGCCCGAAGATCAATAGCAGCAAAGATAGGCAAATTTTCAGATTGAAAAGTTCGGTAAGAGCGCATAGCATTCTTACCGAACCTGAAATTTTGCGGCGCTATTAATGGACGAGAGTATGCAAATAGATGGCTAAGAGCCATTCAAATTTGAAACGGACTAATCAACCAAGCTTGAACAAGACAGTCAATGTGACAAAGTTGCTTAGGAGCGTGGATTAAATAATCTGTGTAGGTTGGGTTGAGCTTTGCGAACCCAACGCCCCGACGATATTAGGTTTCGCGTCTCAACCCAACCTACGAAAATCGGCGTTATTTGATTCTCAGTCCCTAGCACCGAATTAAACTGCACCATCATTCAAAAGGCAAGCTCTTAGACAGTGCGGCGAGTGAGAAGACCCCAAAGAAAGATGGCAACGATCGCGCCTAGCACAGCAACCAAAACGCCAGGAATACTCAAGCTTGTAGCTGCCAACTGAAGCGTACCAGTATTGATCAAGCTAAACAATGAACCACCCACAAAAGCACCGATGATACCTAAGACGATCGTGCCAAGGATGCCGCCGCCCTGAGGACCTGGATAAATCGCCTTAGCGATCGCACCCGCGATTAAGCCCAAAACAATCCAAGCAATGATATTCATAATCTCTTACCTAAGCCTCTAATGTTGACATAACCAATCTATCAGGTGGTTCAGCCTTGACTAATCTGCCGAAGGAGATAACTCCTGGTATCCACAAGGTAGAGACTGGCATGGATACGAAAGCCCCCCGCTCTGTATAGCGCTTCTCGTTTTAGTACGGTACAAGCTCTTAGAGGATGTTTTAAAAGTGTCTGGCGGTTAAAACCGCGACTACGTAGACAAA
>NZ_JCACKI010000012.1:0-6968 GCF_059505325.1 Tildeniella sp. | reverse complement strand
TTTCCTGATTTTGCTACCTTTCCTCCCCTTCACAATGGACAAAGTCGAGCTAAGACTGCTGCTTATCAACCGACGATTGAAAACGGCACCGTTACTACGATTGTTAATGAACAGTGCGTAGCAGAAATTAAGCTACGTTGGAATCCTATGCGTAATGAACCTTATCAAAAAGCTTTGAGCCAGGGAGGATTCTACGCCCATCCCTGAATGAGTTACGCTTAAACAGTAGTAGGTTAGGTTTCATACTTCAACCCAACAATTCAGAAGATATTGGGTCTTGTAGCTTGAACTCAACTAATGTAAACAACTATTCTCTCTCCTGTCAGTTTTATGGACTACCAACACATCATCACTATTGAGCCTGGAAAGCGCAGCGGAAAGCCGTGTATTCGAGGAATGCGAATCACCGTGTACGACATTTTAGAATATTTAGCAGGTGGAATGACCGAGGCGGAAATTCTTGAAGACTTTTCTGAACTTACTTTGGAAGACATCAAAGCTTGTCTTGCATTTGCAGCCGATCGTGAGAAGAAGTTATTTGTGGTATCGCTGTGAAGCTGCTGTTGGATGAAAACCTATCAGATCGAATTATTCCTACGATTACCGATCTGTATCCAGGTTCTGAGCATATTAAGACATTAGGGCTGATCAACACAGATGATGTCGTGATTTGGGAATATGCAAAGACCAATGGGTTTATGATTGTTTCCAAAGATTCTGACTTTCACCAGCGCAGTTTGCTTTATGGTCATCCGCCCAAATTCATTTATCTTCGGATCGGTAATTGCCCAACCTCGAAAATCGTTCAAATTTTGAGAGATAATTTGGACACGATCATTCAATTTAAAGCTAGTGAAAGGGAAAGTCTTCTCGCGTTGATGTAGCGTGGAGCCGACGCATAATAACCCGCTACATCAGACAAACTTAGGTTATTCGGTGAGTTGTAAAGGTGATCTGCGTCCGGTGAATGGGAACGTTAGGTTACTCATTGATCTAGTAGTCTGGGTAGAACAAAGAGAAAGTTGTGGCGATTTGCTAACACCACACTGCGTGAACGACATCGACTAGGCAATGCCCCAACGTCCGAAAAGGGAACCTCGATTGTACTAGGCATGAGTTGATGCTTCTTGGTCATCCTGAATCATCTGCATCAGAATGTTTAGGTTTTCAACCGGGCGATCGCATGTTGCAGTAATTCAGTCCTGGTTGCCACACTTTTGCAACGAACATGAGTCATCTTGCCTACTATCACTTCTTTCAGACAAGCGTAAGGCTTTTAGCGACAGTTCAATCGAGTGCCCTCTTACTCTACTGGTTCTTCAATACAGCCGCTCCCTCTTGGCAAACTGACAGTGACGATCGCTGGAGAGAGACTCGCGGAAAGTGATCGTGGGCGGCACCAAGAACCAGATTCAACCAGAATGTAAAATTTTTGGATCAGTCCACTATATTTAGGTATTATCTAACGCTCAAAACGCGAGTAAAATGTTTCCATCACCAGATATAGCGTTTGGCGGCGATGTTTCTTACTAGCAGCGTTTTGAGACGGTGAATCCAACAGAGCTTCGGCGCGGGTATGAGATGGAACACTGGGAATTTTTATTACAGAAAGACGGCGATCGCTCCTGGCTGCCTCTGGATTCACCCGATGTTGAGATCCTGGAGGGACGCTACCGCATTGTCGCTCGATCAAGTAATATCAACGCGACAATTGATACTCGCATTGCTCATCTAGCGACCGCAGAAGTGCCCCCTAAGCGGCGAGTGCAGAAGCGGTCGTGCCGCACAAACCATGATGGCTTGATGGTCGTGATCCCATTCACCCATCTTGAGCCGGGGCGATGGGAGTTGAGCTGTTCGCCCGCAGATTTGATGACTGACTTGATCACAGGCGCTCAACCCTACGCGATCAAACTGCAAGTGGTCGCACGGGAAGCAGAAGAAGACTGGGAGCCTGACTGGACATCACCGAATGTGTTGTCAGAAGCGGTTGTAGTCACGTCAGAACCTAAGGGCATGGGGGATGATAGAGGGAATCAAGCGCCTATAGTCAGTAACTCTGAGTTCCTCCCAAACGCAACGACGCACGATCGACAAACCGCTCTACCACCAGAAGTCGCTGAGATTCTTGGGGCTTCGATGGATCGCCTCTTTCAAATTGCTGAACAAATGTCTGAGCAGTTGGTCGAGGAAGTGCTTCAGGACTTCGATCTGACCACGATCGCAGAGGCTCCTCTTGCCATAGACGCTATGGAGAACGTCGATCATGCTGCTTCTGCACCAGCGACGAGCGCACCTCCCGCCGCCATCGTTAACACAGAGGAACTAGACGCTAATCGTCATCGATCGCCCCTGGGTTACACACTGGGATCTCACGAAACCTTTTTATTAACGCTGGATCAGTCCGCTTTTATGGCTGCAAGGGGCGAAGTACTGACCCTATCTGGACAGGTGGCGATCGTACCAGCGCCAGCTACCCGCGAGACACCACTAACAAAGTCTCCGAAAGACGCGAGCCGAGATCCGTGGGACAGTGACAGCTCACTCAACCTGATCGGTGCAACCGCGCAGGAAATCCAGCTTTGCCTCCGCGATCCGCAAAGCCTGCAAGTGTTGGTTAGCGATCGCCAACTCCTGTCACATCACTCTTTCCCCAGCCCTTTTACCTTTTCGTTCTCGCTGCCTGATGCGTTTACGACCCACCTTGTTCTGGGAGAAGTGCTGCTGTGCGGAACGCTCTCAGAGCGCACAGAGGCACCGATCGCACTGCTCACCCAAGCGTTCTCCATTACCGTTAACCCCAACGCACTTGTGGGAGAACTGGTCAAACTGCATGAAGCCCTCACAGTGGTAGTAGACGATGAGGAGCGTATCGACCTACCCCTAGAATTGTCTTCCCGGTTAAAAGAGCAAGCAACGCCATCACTTGACTTATCGTTCTTGAATCCGGCTGTAGTTGAACCACCACCGGAGCAAGCACCGCGCTTTCAGTCTCTGGCAGGTCAACCGTTGCCACCCCAACTGTATCAGCCCACTGCCGAGCAAATACGTTCCAAAACGCTCGATTTGCCTGCTTTCAGCCTGACGACTGAAGACACTCCACCAGCAGTACCACAGGACGCAGCACCCGATCCCGAGACAACCTTAAACCAACTATTTGAGTCGATCGCTGTAGAGGATGCTAGCAGCTCTGAAGCAGCAGATAATCCACAGGATCAGACAGCAGAGATGGCTAATGGGACAACCTTACCTGCATCGGTTGGCACTGAAACCTCGAAGGACGTAGTCACTGATAGCACTGACAACCCGCCACTGGATTTGCCGTCACCGACACACATGGCGTTTCAATCGCTGAAGCTGCAAGATCGGTTTCTCACGCGGCTTTCCTCTCTTGCTACAGATACCGAACTGTCAGCCATGCTCAAAGCTAGTCTGACACCTGGTAGTCCTTCATCTCAACCAATAGTGGCACCCTCTGAAGCGGAAGCGCGATCGCTGGCTGAGGAAATTGTGGTTGACGACGTGCCACCTCAAAACGAACGGCAGCGCAAGCAGCCGCCAATCCCTACAGGCGAGCAAGCACCCTTAGATGAACCACCCAGCACACTTATTTTGCCCGCTGACGCTCCCATGCCGATGCCGTCTTTGAATGTTACGACTGGAGAATTAACCGCTGGCAAACCAATCAACATTCGTGTCAAATTGCCAAATCTATTGCCTCGGATTTACGTCAAGCTCTGGGTTACCGATCGCCAAACTCGTTCCCTATTAGACGGTCCGCGCTGGCTCGTCGATTTTCTGCCCAACGGGCTTGGCGATTTAGAAGCGATGATCCCTTTGACCGTGCCGTTTGGCAGCGTTGAGCTTCGGTTTGAAGCGATCGCGGTTGAAATGCACACTCAACGTGAAAGCCATAAAGCCACCATTGACCGAGTCGTTGTGCCCCCCGATCTGCCGATCGTTTCGCTGGATGATTTTGACGATTAGGAGGCAGGAGGTAGAAGATTAGAATCTAGAGTTTTAGTCGTGATCGGCAATACAAGTTTCGCACCCGGTATGCTTAATATTAAGAAAGGTTAGAAGTGCAGCACTTGTCCCCGCTTCGCAGTAAAGTCGGTTTTGGAACCATTCAAATCTAGATAGGAAACTTGTTATGACAGGTTCATACGCCGCTTCGTTCTTACCCTGGATTCTCATCCCAGTTGTTACATGGCTACTCCCTGCAGTCGTTTTTGGTCTTCTGTTTCTTTATATCGAACGTGAAGATCCTAGTGGTATTTAAGAGCATCATCGCTTAAGCTCACCATTGCTTATAACAAACATAAAGAAGCACCCATCTAAGTCAGATAGGTGCTTCTTTACTTATGGAACAAGATCGCGCTTGCAAGGTTGTGCCAGACAACTCAAAGCGGTTCTTCAAGGTTCGATCAAAGCTTAAAGTGATGAGCCAATGCCCGCATAAGAGCCGTAAAAGAAAAGACCAAGAACAACAAGCACACCAGTACCTGCGATCGTTGCCACAATCCACAGAGGAATTTTTCCAGAACTAGACATGACAATCACCTCTTAAAAAACGAAATGCAAAGCACAACTGACGAAACGATAGCTAAAACAGCCTGGACGCTAGTTAAAGAAATAGCTGGAGAAAAGAATGCCAAGTGTAAAAATCATCAGCAAACCTAAGTAAAGCGACGTACGGTTCAGCTCAACTGGTTGCTTGTTTGGGTTTGAACTTCTGGTTGCCATTGGTGTCACCTATCGTTGTGTAAATTGCATGGCGGCGATCGCGCCTAAAAAGAAAACAGAGGGTACAGCCAGGGTATGAACCGCCAGCCATCTCACCGTAAAAATGGGATACGTAACCGGTTCATTGGGTGTTCTACTAGTCATAACGTTGGGCGATCCTTAAACTACTTAGCGAGAAACTCATCAATCTCTTGTTTAGCATCAAAACGGTCTTTAATGATGGGTGCCGACTGCACTTGAGTCGGATAATACTCGTTGGGGCGAGGCGTACCAAACGCATCGTACGCTAAACCCGTTTGCACAAACAACCATCCCGCAATAAACAACGCTGGGATCGTAATGCTGTGAATGACCCAATAGCGAATGCTTGTAACAATTTCTCCAAAAGGACGCTCTCCAGTAGTACCAGCCATTTAGATTCCTCCGCTAACTAACGATTCAACAAAACACTTTCTTATGTTCATCATACGAAACCACCGAACGAGTCACAAGCAACTTTTTAAGATCTTGTGAAAGTGGCACTTCTCACTTCAATCGAACGTTCCACCATGCAAACGTTCCACCATGCAATTCTCTAGCATTCTTCATGCGGCTGTAGCTGCTTCAGGTGTGTATTTGAGTAACGTGCCTTTTTGACCAATAATGAAACCCTGCTCTGGATTGAGGAACAGGATCTTATAGAGATTAGAAGGAACGTTTTCGATCGCGCGATCTTTTTCCCACGTTGCGCCGCCATCAACGCTTCGTAAAAGATTGCCGCTGCCTCCCGAGACCCAAAGCTCATCTGGAGTGCGGTATGCCAGATCCAGCAAGCCCCAGCTAGTGGCGAACTCTGGACTCACCGATTTTTCCCACTCGTCTGGCGCTGTCGGAGCTTGAAACTGGATTTGCCCGCCACGTGCAATCATCCAAAGTCGTCCATCCGGCGTGAACCCCATGCTCTGGAGTCGTCGAGAACTGTTACGGTTATGAGCGTCCCACACAGCCTGCCCCGGCTCCCAAATCGAATAGAAGTTTCCACGTGACGAAACTGCTACATACCGACCATCGGGCGCACGTGCAATGTTGCGAATCACGCCGACAGCGGCTTCGACCATTGCCTTCCAGTTTTTACCACCGTCAGACGTGCGGTAAATCGCCCCAATATCGGTGGTCATTTCAGCCGACTTCGGTCCAAGGGCAAGCACGGTATTTGGAGAACCAGGGAGTTTTGCACTCAGCGGCACTCTCGCCCACGATCGACCACCATCAGTCGTGTGCAACAGGAGAGACGGTTGCCCAGCGATCCAGCCTTCGTCACCCGAAAAGCTGACTGAGTTAAAACGATACGCCTGATCAAGCTCTAGATTACGCGGTTCCCATGTAGTGCCACCATCGGTTGTTTCAAGCAGCGTTGAACCTGTACCTGTGAGCCAACCATGCTGGGCATCAATAAAACTCAGGTCTAATAAATTTGACTCTGTGGGTACAGAGACTGGTTGCCAGGGAGTGCCGTTAATAGACGGAAGGTAGCCGCCGCAGCTAGCGCACAGAATCGCGATCGCAAACAGCACGATCGCCTGCTTGACAACTGCCCGCTTCAGAAATGTTGTAATTAAATGCATGGCACTCAAAGCTCTACTCAATCTAATCAAGTCATTAGTTAATCTTGTCTAAGCTGCTACTTAGATAGGGTTGAACAGAGTGGGTTAACCCCTCATCACAACTAATCTTCACTGCAAGCCATAAAGACTGATAAAAAATAGGAACCCCAATGCCAGGGCACCAAAAATCAGAATATTCTTTTGACCCGGCGTTAGCGTGTTGACACCAAAGCCATAGCCCAGATTTTCTTTGAAACCAGAGGGAGAGCCGACTTCGCCAATATTTGAGAAGCGCGCTTTTGCTGCCCCACAGACAGGACAGCGCCAATCATCGGGGACTGCCTCAAACGGAGTCGCCTCTGGAATTTGTCGGCGATCGTCCCCTTTCAGCGGCTCATAGATATAGCCACAGGTCTGACACTCATAACGGTCTAGTGCTGTTGGTTTAGCAGCATCGGTGCTCATTGCTTTAGCGCCAAAGAGTGAGGGTAGCAGTCAAGGAACAGAAACCACAGAATTCTGAGATCTCTGTAAACGATTATGACATGACTGGGAATCACTAAATCCTGACATTGCATAAAGTCGGGGGAGTGGGGAGTGGGGAGTGGGGAGTGGGGAGTGGGGAGTGGGGAGTGGGGA
>NZ_JCACKI010000011.1:106135-109075 GCF_059505325.1 Tildeniella sp. | reverse complement strand
AAAGACTTGCCAGCATTGCCTCCGGCTATCTTTTGACCTCGTCGAACTGACGTTAGTTTAAGCGCGATCGCCTATGCAGCGCCAACTCTATTGTTCACTGCCAGCCGTGTACCAGCTAGTTCAGTAAATCTCATAGCGAAACGCTGCTTTCTCTGCCACCAATGTTAGGTGCTTGGAACTAGCGCGAGTGGGGGCATAAACGCCTTTCTCCCATTCACTTACCGTTTGTTGACGGACTCCTAATTCTTTCGCCATGTCTGCTTGACTCAGCCCCATGTGCAACCGCAAGGCACGAATCAACTCACTGTTCCACTGCAAAGTATCGTCGATGCACTGCACTTTGTAGACTTGTGGTGGTTTGGTAAATGTTACCTGTTCACTATCCAGGTCGATCGCGTCCACTAAATACCCTGCCGACATCCAGGCAACCGCTTGCAGCGCGCCTTTACTGCGATTGCTCCACCAACCGCGTTTGATGCGAGCAGAAGGGGGAAGCGCTCCGCCAAGCAATGCCTCAATTTCAGCAAAGGTCAAGGTGATGTGCGTTTGATCGCTCTGACGCAATGCGTCTAACAATGGCTGATATTTACTTCCACCTTGTTTGCCACCGTGACTAGACATTTTACACGCCAACGTGTTACTATTGAGGGCTTGATCAAAAGCGATCGCCCCATTATAGATGCCTTCAAAGTAGCGCCGACCAAATTTTGACGCTCAATCCCAGTCACTTCACCCGGTTGATGCTGCGATCGCGCAGATAACAGAGGTTCCCGCGTAGTTCAGAGTCGCTTCTTCGCAAAGCCTAAAGCCTTTATTGCTTCAGCTTGAACTCATCAAACTTGACCACAGCAGACTTTGGGTCGCGCGTATCAAACCGATAGCTGCTGATAGTGCCTGTGCCTGTATCAAAAATGCTAAAGGCAGTGATGTCATTGCTGGCGATGTAGGGCATGGGCTGTTTTTTAGCATCAAGGAGAGGGGCGATCGTGGGCACGATCGGTTCTAACCCATTGGGATTGCCCGTCGCGGCGTAGTGTTCCTTGTAGCCTGTTGGGACATTACGCTTGAGGTCGCCCACAAAAGCGCCGTAGGAATTGCCCACATTTGAGGTTTCTAAAAAGTGCGTTCCGCTGGGACTCATGAACCGATTCCACAGATGCGAATGCCCGTAAAACACCAGTTGCACACCCGCTTTTTCTAATAGCGGCACCACATCTCGAATGATGTAGTCATCTTTGATCGGGTACTCGTAACGAACCGTGGTGAAACGTATTAACTGTGGTTCACTACTTTCTGGAGGAGGACAGGACTGATTATTAGGACACATCCACGCTTGGATTTGCCGTCCCTCAAGATTTTGCTGATCAACCACTAGCACCGGACGAGTGTAAGCAGGAACGATGTTTTCACCTAAAGAGTGGGGTGGATGATGGAACATGACCAGCTTATATTTGGCTCGTTTAAACTCTGGGCTACTGAGTTCTTGTGCTAACCAATTGTATTGAGGGCTGTTTTTGGCGATCGGTTCAAAAAGATGCTGTCCCCAGCCCCAGCTGTTTAGATCTTGTGCGTTCTCAATATCCTGTTCCCGTTCTCGATACTTCCCTCTAGCATCTGCTGCAAGACTGGGAGTACGCCAAACGTTGGTGATGTAGAGTACGACCAGACGCACATCGCCAAAAGTCACGGCATAATACCGCTTTCCACCTTGGGGACTTTGTGGCAACGTAAAAATCTCTTCATACGTGTCTGTGTTGAACGAGTGTTCTTTCACCCATGCTTTAAGAATTGCTGGATTTGCCGGATTCTCTACTGGTTTACCACTGTTGAGAACTGAAGTATAAAAGGATGCTTCTCCAATTTCATACGGTACTGTATTGTTGAACTGCTCGCCCAACGAGTCAGTGGTGGAGAAGCGTCCCATGACTTCGTGGTTGCCGATCGCGGTATACATCGGCGCATGTTGAATGATGGCTCCCCCTTTGTAGCGAGTCTTGATGCCGTTTTTCTCTAGCTCGTAGCAGGCGCGACCTTGCAGACCTGGAAAGAGCGAACCACCACAGGCATCGTCAAACCATTCGGAGGCGCGATCGGCAACGTTGATCAAATCCCCGGCAAAGAGGACGAGATCGACCTGCCCGATCGTCTCCACCACTTTTTGCAAGTTAGCTGCCACCATCGGCTTGATTTGGTGGTCGGAGGTCAGCAGAATTTTGAGGGGCTTTCCGGGTACTGGTTTCGCCGTTAAGGTATAAGTCTCGCTATTCACAGCTACGCCCTCTTCACGCACGCTGGTCACTCGGTAAGGCACACGTCGATCGGGCTTTAACCCTGTGACTTCCGCCTCATGTCGCCAGATGGGACGCACAGTCACTCCAGAGTATTTCGTGGCGCGTTGAGACTCGGCATCTTCGCGGGTGCGGCTTAGCTGAGTCGTGGTTGCGGTTGCGGTGCGGGTCAATGCATCCCCATATGCCACCGTGTGTTTTGTGCCTGCGAATTCGGTGAACCACACAACGCGGACAGAAGATTCTGATGGCAATTGCAGAAATGGCTCCGTCAGAAGGATCGGTTTGGCAGACATTGCAGGCGTGAGAGTGGAGTAAACAAGACTGAGTATGACCAATAGCACAGCCATCAGCAGCATACGATGAGTCAGGCGTTTCAGCATGGATACCTGGACGACATCAGGGCAAGTTGCGGTTTACTCAAACCATCATAGCTGGGTCATGGCAGCGACCAGGTTAAGGGAGCGATCGTTGGGTTGATGGCAGCGGGGAACAGAGTATAGCGCTGGCTTATCTCACCGCAACAAAGAAGGCTTTAGCCTCACTCAAAAAGCCATAGGTAGCGCCAACGTCTAAGGTGTGTCGTCGTCATGCCAGGGTTCAACCCCCGCTGTTTAAACTAGGTCGTCGAGTCCTGGATATAGGTCGTCGA